>DXGT01000014.1 GCA_019113785.1 Candidatus Ruthenibacterium merdigallinarum
ATGATAAAAACTCTTTATTTATGATGTCAAATCGTTATTCTCAGAGAGTAAAATGGCATTTGTACCGATTGTACAGAGCAAGAAACGCAACTGTACATTCCGGAGAAACGTATGCTCGAATTCAAGTATTAAGCGAACACCTACACTCATATGTCGATAGTATAATGTATGAACTTGCGTTTAAATTATCAGAGAACAATGCTTTAACAGATATTAACAGTGTCTTTGTTGATACTCAATTCTTGTTAAAAAGCAAAATAGATTATTTCAAAGATACTGGTGCTGTAACTTCCAATGACATTTCCGTTTTATTCCGGGAATACTTTATTGAGCCACAACAGCAATGAAATGGTGTCTTTTAAATGATGAACAGCCGCTTATCTTCCTAAAATTTTTATCGTTTATACAATAAGCGCGAAGCTACCCCGGTTACATACGAAGCCCGGACAAGCCTGTATTTTCAAGGCTTTCCGGGCTTCGTTTACATTAGCGCCGCTGCGATACATAGCTTCGGCTGATGCCCAACCGGTCGGCCACCTCCTGCTGCGTCATGGGGGCCGTGCCGCCCAGGCCGTAACGCATCTGCACCACCTGCCGCTCGCGGTCGGACAGGCGCAGCAGCACTGCGCGCAGCCTGTGCGCGGCCTCCTTGCGCTCGTAATCCTGCGGCAAGTCGAACGTGTCGGCCACCACGTCGTTCAGCGTCAGCGCATTGCCGTCGCGGTCGCTCTCGATCGGCTCGTGCAGCGAGACGTCCCCCTGGCTCTTTTTCCCCGCGCGGAAGTGCATCAAAATCTCGTTCTCGATACACCTTGCCGCGTAGGTGGCAAAACGCGCGCCCTTTTTGTTGTCAAAGCTGTGCACCGCCTTGATCAGGCCGATGGTGCCGATGCTGACGAGGTCATCCGGCTCGGCGTTGGCGGCGTAATATTTTTTGACGATGTGCGCCACAAGGCGCAGATTGTGACTGATGAGCGCGTCGCGCGCGGCCGCGTCGCCCCGCTCTTTGTAGGCGGCGAAAGCCTCGGCCTCCTGCCGCGGGCTGAGCGGCTTGGGAAAGCTGCTGGTCTCGAGATGAAGCGCAAAATACAAAATGTGTGCGGCGACAAAGCTGAGAATTGCGGCGAACATACACGGCCTCCTCCCTTTCCACGAGCGGCTGCGCCGCTCTGCTCCCAGTGTATGGCGCGAAAAAACACGCCATGCCTCGCGCCGGCGGCCTTCGGGCCAAAATTCTTTTCCCGCCCTATTGACAGACCGCGCAGCAGGGTGTATATTGTGTATAGCGTATATATACACTTATCTTCCGGGAGACAGCACATGAACATCATCATCCGCAACGCGAGCGACAAACCGATCTACGAACAGATCGCCGCTCAGATCAAAGACCAGATCCTATCCGGCAGCCTGCAGGCGGGGGACGCCCTGCCCAGCATGCGCGTGCTGGCCAGGGAGCTGCGCATCAGCGTCATCACCACAAAGCGCGCCTATGAAGACCTCGAGCGCGACGGCTTCATCGAGACCGTCGTGGGCAAGGGCAGCTTTGTCGCGCAGAAGAACACGGAATTTTTGCGCGAAGAAGCGCTGCGCCGCATGGAGCAGGCGCTGCAAAGCGCCGTGGACATCGCGCGGCGCTCCGGCATCAGCGACGCGCAGGTGCAGTCGGCGCTGGCGCTGTTATTGGAGGGAGAGTAAATGGAAAACAGCATCGAAGTACAGGGGCTGTGCAAGCACTACCGCGACTTTTCTTTGCAAGATGTATCGTTCCGCGTGCCCAAAGGCAGCATCGTCGGCTTCATCGGCGAGAACGGCGCGGGCAAAACCACCACGATCAAAGCCATCCTGGGCCTGATCGACACGGACGGCGGCGACATCCGCGTGCTGGGCCGCCCTGTGAGCCGCGCCGAGCACGCGGCCAACGCCGAAGTGGGCGTTGTGATGGAGGGCTCGTTTTTCGCCCCCTCCTTCACCACGGGCGACGTTGCCCGCGTGATGCGCGCGCTGCACCCCGCCTGGGACGACGCGCTGTATGAGCGCTACTGCCGCGCGTTCGCGCTGCCCGAAAAGAAACCGTACTCCCAGTTTTCCCGCGGCATGCGCGTGAAGCTGGCCTTTGCGGCCACGCTGGCGCACCGCCCGCGGCTGCTCGTCCTCGACGAGGCCACCAGCGGGCTGGACCCGGTGGTGCGCGGCGAGATGATGGACCTGTTCCTCGACTTTATCCAGGACGAGGAGCACAGCGTGTTTTTGTCGAGCCACATCACGAGCGATCTGGAAAAAATGGCCGACTACATCGTGTTCATCCACAAGGGGCGCATCATTTTTGAGCTGACGCGCGACGAGCTGGCCGAGCGATTCGCCGTTGTGAAATGCGGCGCGGGCGAGAGCGGCGGCGTGCGCGGCGCGCACATCCTCGGCGCGCGCAAAACGCGCTTTGACGAGGAACTGCTGGTGGACAACGCGCCCGAGGTGCGCGCGATGAACCCCGGCGCCGTGCTGGAGGCCGCCTCTATCGACGACATCATGACATTCTTCGCAAAGGGGGCGCACAGCGCATGAAAACCGTTCTCGGCCTTGTCTTAAAGGACTATCTCACGCTGAAGCAGTATCTCTGGCGGCAGATCGGGCTGCTCGTCGCCATTTACGTCATTCTCGGCTTCGTTCTGCATTCCATGAGCATGCTGCCCAGTATGCTCACGCTGGGCGTGATGATGCTGCTTCTCAGCACGTTCAGCCTGGACGAGCAATGCCACTGGAACGCCTACGCCATTTCGCTGGGCCTTTCGCCGCGCACTCTGGTGCGCGCGCGGTACCTGTTCTGCTACGGCCTGCTGATCGCGACCGCCCTGCTCTCCACAGTGGTATCCTATGGGATGGAGGCGTTTGTCATCGTGCGCCTCACCGGGGAGAGCGCAGACGACCTGATGCTGGCCGGCCTCGCCGGCAGCGGCGCCATTCTGGTGGTCTATCTGCTGGTGTCCGCCGTCAACTTCCCGCTTTTCTACAAGCTGGGCATGGAAAAGGCGCGCCTTGCCATGAGCCTTTCGTTCGTGCTGCCGTTCATTGTCATCTTCCCCACCATCAGTTACTGGGGGCCGCTGGTCGCCTCGCTGGAACAAACGCCTCCACCCTCGTGGGCCGCGCTGGCTTTGCTGGCGGCGCTTGCCGCGCTCGTCGCCGCGGCGGCCCTCGTCTCCATGCGCGTCAGCACACGCATCCTGGAAAAGAAAGAGTTCTGAAAAAGATCACGGACGGCAAAGCGGCCGCAGCGCCTCTCACAGAGAGCGCCGCGGCCGCTTTTTCGGTATTTTCAGTATTCAATGCCCTTGCGCGCGCCGACGCCCGCGTCGTACGGGTGGCGCACGCAGCGCATCTGCGTGTGATAGTCCGCCGCTTCGCACATCCACGGCGCCGGGTCGCGCCCGGTCAGCACCACCTCGCGCCCGGCCGGGCGCTCCAGCACGGCGCGCCGCAAAAGCGCCTCGTCCACCATGCCCAGCGCACACGCGGCGCAGGCCTCGTCCAGCACCAGCACGTCGCACGGCATCTCCAGCGCCTGCGCAAGGCGCTGCGTCTGCGCCTCGCGGCAGGCGGCCTTCTCGGCCTCGTCCATCTGAAAGACGAACTTCGTGTCCGGCTCGTCGCGCAAAACCTGCGCGCCCAGCGAGCGCAAAAGCGCCGCCTCGCCCGTCGGCTGGCCCTTCAAAAACTGCACGACCACCACCCGCAGGCCGTTGCCCAGCGCGCGCAGCGCAAGGCCCATCGCCGCCGTGGTCTTCCCCTTTCCGTCGCCGCTGTACAGATGGCACAGCCCCTTATTCAACGCACATCGCCTCTTTCCGCCGCACACAGGGCGCGGGATCTGACTGTCATTATAATGCACGGCGGCAAAAAGCGCAAGCGCGCCGGGCGGCGCGCAAAACGGCCCGGCGCGCAAATCGTCCTGCGCGCCGGGCCGCTCTTATTTTGCCTACAGGGCAGCGCGCTGGCGCGCGCCGCTTTTCGGGCTTCTTTTTAATACATACCGCCCATGCCGGCCGCAGCATTTGCAGCGGCGTTCGCAGCGGGATCTTCGGGCTCATCGGCCACGAGGCTCTCGGTCGTCAGCACCATGCTGGCCACGGAAGCGGCGTTCTCCAGCGCGGAGCGCGTCACCTTCGTCGGGTCGACGATGCCGGCCGTGATCATGTCCTCATAGGTCTCCTTCTGGGCGTCGAAGCCGTAGTTGGTCTTGCCGGAGGCCATGATCTTGTCGATGATGACGCTGCCCTCGAGGCCCGCGTTCGCCGCGATCTGGCGCAGCGGGGACTCCAGCGCCTTGCACACGATCTGCGCGCCGGTGCGCTCGTCGCCGCTCAGCTCGTTCACAACGGCCTCCACGGCGGGGATGGCGTTCAGCGCGGCCGTGCCGCCGCCGGCGACGATGCCCTCTTCCACAGCCGCCTTGGCCGCGTTCAGAGCATCCTCGATGCGCAGCTTCTTGTCCTTCATCTCCACTTCGGTCGCAGCGCCGACGCGGATGACGGCCACACCGCCGGACAGCTTCGCCAGGCGCTCCTGCAGCTTCTCCTTGTCGAACTCGCTGGTCGTGACCTCCATCTGGGCGCGGATCTGCGCCACGCGGGCCGCCACGGCCTCCTTGTCGCCCACACCGTCGACGATGGTGGTGTCCTCTTTGGTCACGCGCACCTGACGCGCACGGCCCAGCATGGACATATTGGCGTCCTTCAGCTCGTAGCCCAGCTCCTCGCTGACGACGGTGCCGCCGGTGAGGATGGCGATATCCTGCAGCATCTCCTTGCGGCGGTCGCCGAAGCCGGGCGCCTTCACCGCGACAACGGTGAACGTGCCGCGCAGGCGGTTGACGATCAGGGTGGACAGCGCCTCGCCCTCGACGTCCTCGGCCACGATCAGCAGCTTCTTGCCGGACTGGACGATCTGCTCGAGCAGGGGCAGGATGTCCTGGATAACGCTGATCTTCTTATCGGTGATGAGGATGTAGGCGTCGTCGAGCACGGCCTCCATCTTCTCGGTGTCGGTGACCATATACGGCGTGATGTAGCCGCGGTCGAACTGCATGCCCTTCACGACGTCCACGTCGGTCTCGGCGGTCTTGCCCTCCTCGATGGTGATGACGCCGTCGGAGCCGACCTTCTCCATCGCCTCGGCGATCAGGCTGCCCACCGTCTCGTCGCCGGCGGACACGGTGGCGACGCGCGCGATGTCGGCGGAGCCGGACATCTGTTTGCTGTTCGCGGCGAACGCGCCCACAGCGGCCTTGACGGCCTTCTGCATGCCGCGCT
>DXGT01000137.1 GCA_019113785.1 Candidatus Ruthenibacterium merdigallinarum
TTTGCCAAGAAAACAAGCGGCCCCGGCCGCCGTTCCCCCAAAGAGGAGGGGAAGGCGGCCGGGGCCGCTTCTGCTTTCGTTTTTGCACGGCGCTTTACGTGCCGTCGCCGTGGCCGGGGCGTCCGGCGCGCTCCAGGCGGATGGTGCGCGCCGCCGGGGCCTCCGGCGCGGTCTGCGCCTCCTGCGGGGCGCCGGCGTCCGGCGCGCTCTGCGCCGCCGCTTCGCCTGCGGGGGACGCGGCCGCAGCGCCGCGCGCGGAAAATACGGCCAGCGCAATGCCCGCCGCGGCCAGCAGTGCGCCCGCAAGGCCGAACGCGGGGAAAAAGCCGCCCAGCCACGCGCAGAAGGCGGGGTGCGCCATGTTTTCAGCGGGCATCCAGGCCCGGTAACCGCTCGCAAACGCCAGCGCAGCGGCGCACAGGACGGCCGCTGCGCCCGCGGGCGTCAGCGCCGCGCCCAGCGCCCGCAAAAAGGCCGTGCGCCGTTTTTCCAGCGTGTGCAGTGCAAAAATGCAGGCCGCCAGCATCGCGCTCAGCGCGGCGTAGAACACCGGGCGAAAGGCGCGGTATTGCAGCACGACGCTGAGCGGCGCGTCGAACGGCACGGCGACGGCCGTCTGATACGTGCCCTCGCACACGCTCTGCACGGCGGTGTAGCGCAGCAGGTCCTCCTCGCTGGGTTCCTCGCCCGTGTCGGTGCGCGCGGCGTCGGCCAGCGTGTCCGTCATCTGCGTGAAGCGGGAATACGTCACTGCGCCGGTGCCGCGAAAGCGCGCGTCGATGGAGACGACGACGTCGTTGTACGTCTGCTCCGGCGTCAGGAAATCGCCCGCGATGGCGGCGGAAAAGCGCGCGTCCATCAGATAGCCCTCGCACGCGGCGCGCACGGTGTTCGTCAGCGTGTCGAAATAGTCGGCTTCGTCGAGCTTTTTGATGAGGTACCCCTCTTTAAAAAGCGTCGCCTCCAGCGAGAGCAAAAGCGCCGCCAGCGCCGCGGCGCAGCACAGCACAAGCTGCGCCGCGCGCAGCAGGACATGTTGTTTCGTGTTCATGGCGCCGCCTCCTTTTCGATCTGCGGCCCGCTGACGGGCGTGCCGTAAATGAAATAGCGGTAGGGCGTGGTGCTCAGCTGGCCGAACGGGTAGCAGGTGTACAAAATGATGTTCTCCTCGTCTGCCGCAAGGTCGTAGGCGGAGGCGTCCGTCTCTTCGACGACCCGCATGTCGCTGATCGTGTAATGGTATGTGCCGTAGCGCGTTTCAATGGCGATGTCCGCGCCGAGCTGCGCGCTCTCAAAATCGCGGAAATACGTGCCCGTGTGCCCGGCGATCAATACGGTGCCGCCCTCGCCCGGGATCTTGCCGCCCGTGTACGTGCCCGCGCCGGCGCTCAATTCGCGCTCGGAGTCGCCGTAATAGAGGTTGCAGTCCACCGCGGTGCCGGAGATCGTCAGGCGGCCGTAGTTTTCCCCCTGCGTGGGGTAGCCCCCGTGCTCGGCCAGCGAGACAGTTTCGTGCCCCTCGTTGTCCGGCGCTTCGCCGAACAGCTCGTGAGGGGAGGGGGCGGCCGCAAAGCCGGGCGCGTCGGCGGCCGCGGCGAGCGCGCCGCCCACGGGCGCCAGCACGGCGCACAAAGCGGCAAGCGCACAGATGCAAAAAAGAAAGGGAAGAAACAAATTCTTCCCTTTCTTCGCACCGGCGTTTTCCAAAGACCGGTTTCTCATTTGATAGGCCCTCGGCTTATTTCGCCAGCTTCTTGCTGGACACGGCGATGCCGGCGGCGGCCAAAACGCCCAGGCCCAGCACGGCGAACACGGTGCTGCTCATGTCAGCGCCGGTGGCTTTGATGACGGGGGCGGCGGAGCCGGAGCTGGTGGTGGAACCGGAACCGGCAGACGTGCCCGCATCGGGGGTCGTATCGGGCGTCGTGTCGGGCGTCGTGTCGGGCGTCTTTGTCAGCACGTAGGTGCTGAAGTGGGGCGCGTAGAAGAAAAGCCCGGTTTTGCCGTTTTCCGTGACAAGGCCCACATAGCCGGACTGGTCGTCGCACGTCCACTGATACGTGCCGGACAGCTCATACGGCAGGATGATCTGCACATAGGTACCGTAACCGGTATCCAGCCCGCCCGACGTATAAGCCGCCTCGAGCGTGATGACGGAGCGATCCTCGTTCACATCGACGCGGGAGATATTCAGCTGATCCTTGGCGGTGTAAGAGCTGTACGCGATGACCGTGGCATCATTGACCGTATAGGTGCTGGACTGATTGTTCGCCAGCAAGGCGCTGCCCATGGCAATGGTGGCCTTCTCGCTGACGTTGATGTTCTTGTTTTCCATGAGCACGGTATAAAGATCGTTCCTGGGTTCATACGCGGAGGGATTGGTCACCAGAATATCGGCAAGGTTGTCGGCCTCGCCCGGCGTGGCCTCCGCAAACGCGGACACGGAAAACGCGACGGACATCGCCAGCGCCAGCGCGCCGGCAAGAATCTTTTTCAGTTTCAAAGTTGCTTCCTCCCATACCTTTTCTAAACGTGCGGCACAAACCGGCCGCGCACACCTTTCGGCATTGAAACCATTATATCCCTACAACTGGAGCAAGTCAACACAAAACAGGGGATATTTTGCGCTTTTCGGCGCGCAATTTTACGAAAAACCCTCAAAAGAAGGGAGAAAAATTGCGACGAAAACGCTATTATAGTGTGTTTTAGCCTGCGGATGCACAGCGCCGCACGGTCAGAAAAACGCGAGAGCCAGCGCCGCCGCAAAGCCGAGGGCGCCCCCCGCCGCCAGCAGGCGCGCGCGGCCCGCGCCCTCGCGCATGGGCGTGCCGGCAAACGCCGCAAACAGGAACGCCAGCGGCACTGCGCCGGGAAAGCTGATGCTGAAAAGGCTCTGCACCGTGTAGGCCAGCAAACCCAGCGCGAAGGCGGGGTTCACGCGAAGGCCGCGGCGGATGCGCGACAGCCAGAACGCGGCCCAGCACAGCGCCCCCAGCGCGCCGGCGCACAAAAGCTGCTGCAAAAACTCGTTGTGGGCCGAGTCGAACGTGCTGCCGTTGAGCGCGACGATATAGATGGTGTAATGGGGGTTGATCAGCGCGTTCACACCGTCCGGCCCCACGCCGATGAGCTTTTGCAGCGGCGTCAGCTCGTGGGCGAAAAGGTACAAAAGCCGGCCCCACACATAGCCGCGGTTCGAACCCCAGCGCTGGTCGAACTGGAACAGGTTTGCGAGCGGCCCCAGCGAAAGGTCGGTGAAATTGGCGAGTAGCACTCCCGCCGCGGCCAGCGCGCAGGCGACGCCCGCCAGCGCAAGGCCGGCACGCCGCGGGGAAAGCTCTTTGCAAAAGAACAGCGCGGCCAGCGCGCAGCACACGGCAAAGCCCGCGGCGCTGACGGGAAGCGCGCACACAAAGCCGGACACGCCGCGCAGCGGGCAGCGCACGGGCACAAGGCGCGCCAGCGCGCCCACGGCGCCCCAGACGATAAAACAGGCGGCCAGTGCGCCGAAAACGCGCGCCGCGCCCGGCGCGCGCAAGCTGCGCCGGCACAATAGCGCCAGCACGGCCGCGGCAAGGCCCAGCCACGGCCCGTCGCTGTTGGCGATGGCAAAGCCCGCCGTCAGGAAAATGGCCATGAAAAAGGAAAAGATCTGCGCGCGGCGGCTCTCGGCCGCGGCGGCGCGCCACAGCGCCGCCGGCGCGGCCAGGCACAAGAGCGCGCCGAAAAAGTTGATGTTGCCCATCGTGGACAGAAACTGGTGCGCGTCCTCGGCGGGCAGGCTGTAGTAGACGTCCAGCGGGTCGCCGCCGAAAAAGTTCACCCAGCCGACAAGGCACGCCGCGCCCGCGCCCAGAAGGAACACGTCCAGCAGCGCGGCCAGCGCGCCGGGCTGGATGCAGCGCACGGCGCACACATAGCAAACGGCGCACGCCAGCAGCATCAGCCAGCCGTTGCCGCGCCCGGAAAGGCCCCAAAAGGCGGTGGCGGGGTCGGCGGAAAACAGGGCTGCAAGCAGCGAGACATACACAAGGCCGGCAAGCCACAGCGCGGCGCGGGGCAGGCGGCGACCGAAAAACCGGCGCTGCGCTGCGCAGCCGGCGGCCAAAAGCGCAAAGCACGCGGTCAAAAGCCAGAAAAAGTGCTGCTTTGCCGCCACAAGGCCCACATAGCCGTTTTTCATGTACAGCGGCAGGCACAGCAAAAGCGCCGCCGCAATCCACGCGCCGGCTTTGCCCAGCGCGCGCTTTGCCCATCTGGTCTGCTTTGCGCCCATGCCGCACCCTTCCTCTCCCGCTTTTTTCCTGTTTGTAAGTGTATCGGATTTGCCGCGCGCTGTCAAACACGCCCGCGCAGAGCAAAAAAGTGTTGACAAACGCGCGCAGGCAGTGTAAAATAATCAAGCAGTGTTCCGAGAGGCTCATATGCGCCCATAGCTCAGGTGGATAGAGCAACTGCCTTCTAAGCAGTGGGTCAGGGGTTCGAGTCCCTTCAGGCGTGCCATTGCTTTTCTCCCAGTTCCCGACTGCGAATCAGGCTTCGCCTTTCGC
>DXGT01000138.1 GCA_019113785.1 Candidatus Ruthenibacterium merdigallinarum
CGGGCGACCACATCTATAAGATGGACTACGCCAAAATGCTCGAGTACCACAAGGAAAAGGGCGCCGACTGCACCATCGCCGTGATGGAGGTGCCCTGGGAGGAGGCCTCGCGCTTCGGCATCATGACGGCCGACGAGGAAAAGACCATCACGAAGTTCGAGGAGAAGCCCAAGCAGCCGCAGTCGAACCTCGCGTCGATGGGCATTTACATCTTCACCTGGAAAAAGCTGCGCAAATACCTCATCGAGGACGAGGCCGACAAGACCAGCTCGAACGATTTCGGCAAGAACATCATCCCCAACATGCTCGGCGCGGGCGAGAAGATGGTGGCGTATCCCTTCGAGGGCTACTGGAAGGACGTGGGCACCATCGACAGCCTGTGGGAGGCGAACATGGACCTGCTCGACCCGAACGTCCCGCTGGACGTGTGGGACCCCGAGTGGAAGATCTACTCGCGCACCGCGGGCCGTCCGGGCCACTACATCAGCACGAAGGGCCATGTGGACAACGCGATGATCACCGAGGGCTGCGTCGTCGATGGCGAGGTGGCCAACAGCGTGCTGTTCGCCGGCGTGAAGGTGCATGAAAAAGCCGTCGTGGACTCCAGCATCCTGATGCCGGGCGCCGAGGTGGAGGAGGGCGCCGAGGTGTACTACTCCATCATCGCCGAAAACGTCAAGGTGAAAAAGGGCGCCGTGATCGGTGCGCGGCCCGAGAACGTGGAGGATAAATCCAAGTGGGGCGTGGCCGTTGTGGGCGAGGGCGTCACCGTGGGCGAGAACGCGTCGGTGGGCCCCAAGGCAATGCTGGAAAAAGACGTACAGGACGGTGAGAAATTATGGTGAACATTAACACGCTGGGCGTGCTCTTCCCCAATACTTACGACGACATGCTGCCCGAGATGGTGCGCCTGCGCGCCATGGGCTCCGTGCCCTTCGCGGGCCGCTACCGCATGATCGACTTCCCGCTGTCCGCCATGGTGAACGCGGGCATCCAGAACGTGACGGTGCTGGTCAAGCAGAACTACTACTCGCTGATGGACCATCTGGGCAGCGGCCGCGAGTGGGACCTCGCGCGCAAGCGCGGCGGCCTGCGCATCGTGCCGCCGTACGCCCTGGCGCAGAACAAGGTGTACCACGGCCGCGTCGAGGCGCTGTGCAGCATCCTGGGCTTTCTGGAGAGCCAGCGCGAGAAGTACGTCATCCTCAGCGACTGCAACATCGCCTCCGGGCTCGACTTCGCGGCCCTCATCCAGGCGCACGAGGCCTCGGGCGCCGATGTGACGATGGTGTACGAGCGCGCCGAGATCCCCGAGCCCGCCAAGACCGACAACTACACCCTCACGCTCGACGACGCGGGCCGCGTCACCGAGCTGCGCACGAACGACTACCGCCCCGGCGTGCGCAACCTGTTCATGAACGTCATCGTCATGGGCCGCGAGGAGCTGGTCAGCTTCCTGAAGGACGCCCGCGCGCACAACCTCATGTACCTCGAGCGCGACATCATCGCGCCGCACCTGAACATCCTCAACGTGCGCGGGTACGAGTACGCAGGCTACCGCGCGCGCATCTACGACATGCGCAGCTATTTCAACGAGAACATGCGCCTGCTCGACCACCGCAACGTCGAGGCGCTGTTCCCCGAGGAGCGCGCCGTCTACACGAAGGTGCGCGACGAGGCCCCCGTGCGCTACGCGATGGACTGCAAAGTCCACAACAGCATGGTGGCCGACGGCTGTGTGATCGAGGGCGAGATCGAAAACTGCGTGCTGTTCCGCGGCGTGCGCATCAGCAAGGGCGCAAAGGTGAAAAACTGCGTGCTCATGCAGGGCACCGTCGTCGAGCCGAACGCCGAGATGGAGTACATCGTCACGGATAAGAACGTCGTCATCACGCACGACCGCCGCCTGTCCGGCAACGAGAACTTCCCCGTGTACGTGGAGAAAAACACGATCGTCTGATCGCAGCACAGCGCGGCGGGCAGGCCCTTCTGCGGCCCGCCCGCGCCGCGCACGCGGATGCACAAAGAGGTTTAGGAGGCAAGAGACATGAAAATTTTGTTCTGCGCCAGCGAAGCCGCGCCGTTTGCGGCCTCCGGCGGCCTTGGCGATGTGGCCGGCAGCCTGCCGCGCGCCATCAACGACAGCGGCGCCGAGTGCCGGGTCATCCTGCCCTTGTACGGCGACATGAAGCCCGAATGGCGCGACAAGCTCACCTACGTCACCAACTACAACGTGCCCGTGGGCTGGCGCAACCAGTACTGCGGCCTGTTCACGCTCGAGCACGAGGGCGTCACCTATTACTTCCTCGACAACGAGTACTACTTCAAGCGCAGCGGCCTGTACGGCTTTTATGACGACGGCGAGCGCTACGCCTTCTTCTCGCGCGCCGTGCTGGAGACGCTGTTCCACGTCGATTTCCACCCCGACATCCTGCACGCGAACGACTGGCAGACCGCGCTGGTGCCCGTGTACCTGAATCTGTACTACCGCCACATCGAGGATTTCCGCTCCATCAAGACCGTGTTCACCATCCACAACATCCAGTATCAGGGCAAATACGGCCTCGACATCCTGGAGGATACTGTGGGCATCGGCCGCGCGGACACGCACATCCTGGAGTACGACGGCTGCTGCAACTTCATGAAGGGCGCCATCGAGTGCTCCGACAAGGTGACGACGGTGTCGCCGTCCTACGCGGGCGAGATCCTCGACCCGTGGTACAGCCACGGCCTCGACGACCTGCTGCGCCAGAAACAGTACAAGCTGTGCGGCATTCTGAACGGCATCGACGTCAAGAGCTACGACCCCGCGACGGACAAAAACCTCGCGGCCAACTATAGCGCGAAGAATTTCCAGAAGGGCAAGCTCGCCTGCAAAAAGGAGCTGCAAGCCGAGTTCGGCCTGCACGACTGGCCCGTGCCCGTCGTCGCCATGGTCACGCGCCTGGTGGGCCACAAGGGCCTCGACCTTGTGCGCCACGTCGGGCAGGAGATCGTCAACAACGGCATGCAGCTTGTGGTGCTGGGCACCGGCGAGGCCGAGTACGAGAGCTATTTCTGCGACCTCGCGGCCCGCAACCCCGGCTCCGTCGGCGTGAAGATCGCGTTCATCCCCTCGCTGGCGCGCAAGATCTACGCCGGCGCGGACATCTTCCTCATGCCCTCGAAGTCGGAGCCGTGCGGCCTGTCCCAGATGGTGGCGCTGCGCTACGGCACCATTCCCGTCGTGCGCGAGACCGGCGGCCTGCGCGACTCCATCCACGACTCGGGCGACGGCCAGGGCAACGGCTTCACCTTCGGCAGCTACAACGCGCACGATATGCTCGGCGCGCTGCTGCGCGCGAAGGAGGGCTTCGAGCAGCAGGACGGCTGGCACATCCTCGTCAAGCGCGCCATGGAGTGCGACTTCAGCTGGAAAGCCAGCGCCAAACAATATATCGACATGTACAGCGAGGTCTGCTCGCTGTGGTGACTGGTCTCCCTCAGTCATCTGATGCATTCCTTCTTTCTGGCAGCACGCGTCGCCCGCTCCGAGCGGGCGGCGCGTGTTGCCATTTGCGGCAAACCGTGCGTTTTTCTGCGCCGGGCGGGCGGCGCGTGTTGCCATTTGCGGCAAACCGCCTGCCGCCCTGCGGCGGGCCGGGCGCGCTGCCGTCGGCGCTAAGCCGCCTGCCGCCCTGCGCCGGGTGGGCGCGCTGCCGTCGGCGTAACCACCTGCCGCCCCGCGGCAGGCGGTGCGGCGGCAAGGGATAAAAAGAATACAATTTGATATATTTTGCAAGAATAGTACGAATTGTATAATTCGAGAGATATAAAAACCCTGGAAAAACCGGGGATACCCCGCATTCGGCGCCGCTGGTGGGGCAGAAAGCAGGCGAAAAAGGCAAAATGGATACTGTTCGACATATTTTTGTAGAATAGTACGATTTGTATAAATCGGGAGCGCAGAGGCGACAAATGACGGCCAAGCGCAGCCGCCAGCGCGGGGCGAAGGGGAAAAATACCGCGCACCCGCACCGCCGTCTTGTTGCACCCCGCACCGCCGCACACCTGCAACCGAAAAAGTGCGCCGCAGGGCTTGACAGGACGGTACTTTTGCGTTACTATTTATTCAGTAATACAAAGTATTTGCAATTCCGAAGGAAAAAGGCCGCGGCGGCGTGAAAAAGTGCGCAACCGGGGAAAACGTGCGGGCGTGCGGGGGAACACCGCGCAGCGCGCGAAAACAGGCGTCGCGCGCAAAACAGACGCTGCGCGCGCAAAACAGGTGCAGCGCACAAAGCCGGGCGCTGCGCGCAAAACAGGCGTCGCGCACAAAACAGACGTCGCGCACAAAACTGGGCGCTGCGCACAAAACAGACGCCGCGCGCAAAGCGGCGCATCAATCGGGTGCAGAACAAATCGGGAAAGGGGGCGGCGGCCGTGGAGACAAGGCTGGAGAGCCAGCTGAAAAAAGGCGTGTTGGAAATGCTGGTGCTGCGGCTGCTGTGCCGCGCACCGGGGCACGGCTACGCGCTGATGAAGCGCATGAACGAGACGAGCGGCGGCATGTTCCAGCTGAAGGAGGGCACGCTGTACCCCATTTTGTACCGGCTGGAGGACGAGGGGCTGATCGAATCGTCGTGGCAGGCGGGCCCGGGGCGCGGCGCGCCGAAGAAAGTGTACACGGTGACGGACGCCGGACGGCGTGCGCAGCGCGACCAGAGCGCGCTGTGGCGGCGCTTTTGCGCGTGCGTCGCGCAGTTTGACGAAGACGGGGAGGGAGAGGCATGAACCGGCGGCAGACAGGGTTTGCATCCGTCGTCTTTCTGGTGCTTGTGCTGATGGTGGTGGTGCGCACGGGCGCGCCGGGGCTGATGGCCGCGGCGGAGCCCAAAGTGCACGACGCCGCCAGCGTGGCGGCGCTGCCGTACACGCTTTCGGGCGAGGACGGGCGCTGGCGCGCCGAGTACCGCGTCAGCGAGGCGGACGAAGCATTGCGCGAACAGGGCGCGTACCAGGCCGTGCTGACGCTTTGCTATCTCGGCGATGAGGACGGCCTCGCCGGGGTGCGCGCGTGCACGGTGACGTTCGACGCGGGCGGCGAGCACGAGATGCAGGTGAAGCTGGCGCAGGGCGGCAGCCGCTCTGTGGCCGAATGCCTCACGGGCCGCACGCCGTGCTGGACGGCCGTGTTCCCCGAGGACGCGTCTGTCGCGGGCGGCATCCCGCCGGTGGACGGCGCCTATACGCTCAAAATCGACGCCGCCGGGGCCGGCGGCGTATCCGATACGCTGACGCTGCGGCTGGAGGAGGGGGACGCATGAACGCGATCAAACGGTATGTCAACGCGGTGGACCGCCGCCTGCACCTGCCGCTGGCGGTGCGCGCCCGCGTGATGAGCGATTTTGCCACCACCATCCAGTCCCTGCGCGAAGAGGGCCTCGACGATGAGGCCATCATGAAAAAGCTGGGCGAGCCGCGCTGTGCGGCCGCGCGCTTGCGCGCGGAGCTGGGCGAGTACGCCGCGCCGCAGAAAAGCCCGCTGCGCTGGCTGTTTCTGGCGCTCGCGGCCGCGTTGGCCGCGCTGTGGGCGCTGGGGCTGCTCGTGTCGGCGGCGAACGGCGCGTGGGCCTCGTCCGTGGGCGTCGTCGGCGGGGCGGACGGCCCCACGGCCATCTGGGTGACCTCGAGCGGCGCGGCCGGCTTTTTCGACCGCACGGCGTTTCCGGGCGCGGTGCTGCCGGCGCAGGCGCTGGCGTTTTTGTGCGCGTACTGGATGGCCGCGCGCACTGGAGGCGTGCGCCGCGTGATCGCGGCCGCGGCCGCGGGCCTTCTGCTGGAGGCGCTGGCCGCAGCGCTCTTTTGCGCAAACGGCGGCGCGCTGTGGCCGGCCGCCGTGCAAAGCCCCGCGTCCACGGCGCTGGGCGCGCTGACGTTCGCGCTGCTGCCGGGCGGCTGGCTGAATGCGGCGGCGCTCGTCTGGGCGCTGCGGCGCAGAAAGGGGCGGGGCGATGAGCGGTAAAAAGCGCGCCGCGCTGGCGCTGGCCCTTGTGCTGCTGGGCGTCGTCGCGGCGGCGCTGCTCGTCCTCGGCGGCGCGCAGCGCGCGGAAGACGCGTTCGCACAGCCGCTGTTCGAGTACCCGCTGCCGGAGGATGCGCGCCTTGTCACGCGCGACGCGGGCGCGAGCGGGCGGGACACCATCGCCGCGTTGCTGCTGGCGAGCGACGGGACGCAGGCGCAGCTGGAGGCGCATTACGCCAATTTCACCTGCCCGCCCGCCCACGAGGGCGAGACCGTGACGCTGGAGGTCTACCCCGCGAACGACGCCACCCTCGAAACGCTGCAAAAAGCGGGCGAATACCGCGAGGGCGAGACCTACTGGTTCATCTACGTGACAAGCGCCGCGCCGTGAGGCCGCAAAAAGGCGAAAGCCGGCCGCCCGAAAACGGGCGAAAGCGAGCGGCTGCGCCTTGCGAAAAAAACACATGGGAAACGCAAAACAGCCGGGGCGCGCGAAACTGCGCGCCCCGGCTTTCTGTCCGGGATTTTTTATTTTTATACCCGAAAAATTCAAGAATCCGCGCTGCCCTCGCGCGGTTCCATAAGAAAACAAAGCCGCAAACCCTTTGTTTCCTGTTGCACCGCGCCGCTTGCGCGCCTCATTTCAGCACGCGCATCTCCAGCGGCATTGTGGACAGCAGCTCAAAGCCCGTTTTGGTCACCACGAAGTTCTGCTCGTTGCAGAACGGCCCCTGGCCCGGCACCTTCATGCCCGGCTCCAGCGACAGCGTCATGCCCTCTTTCAGCACATAGTCGCTGCCGGCGGCGATCTGCGGCTCCTCGTGCACGTCGAGGCCGATGCCGTGGCCGCTCCAGCCCGGGCCGTCGTTGCATTTGCCGTAGCCGTACTTTTCAAACACGTCGTCCGCGGCGCGGCACACCTCGCTGGCCAGCACGCCGTCGCGCACGGCGGCAAGGCCGGCCTCCACGGCGGCGATGGCCACTTTTTCGCACTCGCGCTGCTCGGCGGTCAAACCGCCCACCACCGCCTGGCGGATGATGTCGGCGTAGTAGCCGCCAAAGCAGGGCCCGCCGTCCAGATGCAAAATCTCGTGCGGGGTGTTCGTGATGATCACATGCTCGCTGGACGGGCAGTTCACCTGCGGCAGGCGCTGCGTGCCAAAGCGCACCACCATGGTCAGCAGGTCCTCGCAGCCCTCCTCCATCGCGGTGGCGCCCATCACGTTCATCAGGTCGCGCTCGGTGCTCTTGTCCAGCACGACGCTCGAAAACGCGGCGTCGAACATCTTCTCCGCCACCTGCACGGCGCGGCGCACGCACGCGATCTCGCGCGCGGACTTCACGGTGCGCAGCTCCCACAATAGGCGCGCGGCGTCGGCAAACTGCGCGCCCGCGGCCTCGAGCTTTGCCAGCAGCGGGAAGAAATAGCCCGCCTGCAAGTTCACGCGGAAGCCCGTGCCGTACTCCATGCCGATGCGCCCGCGCTGCACGCCCAGCGTCCCGAACGCCTCGAAGATGGCGTCCTCGTATTTTTCCGGGCGGCCCGGCACGTTGTAGGCGAACAGCCGGTCCTCCTCCAGCCACGTGGTGGCGCGCGCGGGCCGCAGGCTCGAGGCCGAGCACACGATGGCGGCGTCGCCGTCGGCGTTGACGAGCAGGACGCCCGGCGTGGACACGGGGCTGGGCCACACGACGGACTGCAGGCCCGTGAAGTAGCGCAAATTCTCCGCGGCGGTGAGGAACACGGCGTCCAGGCCCTGCTCGCGCATCAGGCCCGTCAGCTTCGCAAGGCGCGCGGTGTATTCATCCAAAGGGAAATCCAGCATGTCAGGTGTACGCATATCCACACTTCCTCTCTCTTGTCACAGCAGCTTGACGCCGGGCAGAAAATCCGTCAGCAGGCGGCAGCCGTCCTTCGTCACCACGACGTTCTCCTCGTGGGCGAAGCCGCCCCACTCCTCGTCGCCGATGTCCGGCTCCACGGCCAGCACGTTGCCCTCCTCCAGCGTCCAGTCGCAGTCGGAGGAGATCGTCGGCGGCTCGTGGATCTCAAGGCCGATGCCGTGGCCCGTCCAGCCGCGCGTCTTGTACACATCGCCGTAGCCGTGCTTGTCCACATAGGCGTCCTGCTTTGCCATCACCTCGCGCGCGTTCGCGCCCGCGCGGATGTTGGAGAGCGTGTAATCCAGCACTTCCTGCGACATCTTCGCATACTCCTGCTGGCGGGGCGACAGGCTGCCCACCACGCCCTGGCGGATGGTGTCGGAGTAGTAGCCGCGGTAGATGGGCCCGCCGTCGAACGTGAGCACCGCGTGCTCGATGCGCGTCACGCGCTTTTGGGACGGCGGGCAGTTGCCCGCGTTGTAGCGCCCCGGGCCGAAGCACACGATCATCGGCTCCTGCCGCTCGGCGCCCAGGCGGTACGCCTCGGCGCAGTAGGCCGTGTTGATCGACTGCTCGGTGGACGCGTCGAAATCGATGCTCGAGAACGCCGCTTCATAGGCTTTTTCGCTGATGCGCGCGCAGTGGGCCAGCTGCTCGATCTCCGCCGGGGATTTCACCGAGCGGATCTTCCAGATGGCGGGCGTGAAGTCCCGCGGGCAGATGCGGCTTTCGTCCAGCACATAGCGGTAGTCGTTCATGTTGATGTGCAGGCGCATCGTCGTGCCCAGCTCCATGCCCACGGCTTCGCCCGCCATGCCGAACTCGCGCAGCGTGTCCACAATGGCCTGCCGGTAGCTGGCGGGGTGGGGCTTGCCGTCGCGGCTCGCGCCGTAGTACATCAGCTCGCCGTCCTCCAGGCACGTCGTGTACCGCATCGACTCGTACGCGCTGTGCGAGCCGATCAGCCGTTTGCGCCCGTCGGCCGAAACGATGAGAATGCCGGGCGTCGAGATCTTGCTGACCCACACCACCGACTGAAAGCCGCACCAGTACCGCACGTTGTAGCGCGAGGTGAACACGGCCCCGGCCAGGCCCTGCTGCGCCAGCTGTGCCTGCAAGCGGCGGTGGCGCTGCTCGTACTCCTCCACGGGAAAATCCAGCATGGGAGCGTTCTTCATTTGCTTGCACATCCTTTCCTTGCCTCCGGCGCTGCACCACTGTACCGTGTGAAAGCGCCGCGGTATGCACAGAGCCCGGCAGCCTGAGCTGCCGGGCTCCGCTTTTGTCACTAGTGTAGGGGTAAGCCGCCGTTTTGTCAAGCAATATTGCAAAAGTTTTCTGCTGCGGGCAAAAATAAATGGCTTTTATGTTCGGAATAGAACATCTTTGTGGCCGAACGCGCCTCGGCCGCGCCGCCCGCCGGTCTTGGGCCTCGCCGCCCGCTGCGCAGGGGCCATGCCGGCCGGCGGCCTCAGGCTGCCGCCCGCCTCACGTCGCCGTCCGCCTCACGTCGCCGTCTGCCTCACGTCGCCGCCTGCCTCACGTCGCCGCCCCCGTGCGGTGCGCGGATGCGGCCGGCGCGGCCGCGGCCTCCGGCGCGCCGGGGTCGCGCATGCCCGCGCGCGCCTCCAAAAGCGGGCGCAGGGCGGGGCACTCGTAGTCGAACACGCCGGTGGGCTGGTTCTCCTTGCGGTACTGGCGCGGCGTCATCCCTGTGAGGCGGATGAACTGCCGGTTGAATGAGCGCTGGCTGCCAAAGCCGCAGCGCTCGACGATCTGCTCCATGGAAAGGCGCGTCTGCACCATCATGCGGCGCGCGGCGTTCACGCGCATCAGCGCGGTGTACGTGTTGTACGACATGCCCATGCGCTGGCCGAACAGGCGCGAAAAATAGTATTTCGAGAGACCGACGCTCTCGGCGATGCTGCCGATGGCGTCCTCGCCGGGCACCTCGTTGCCGATCACCAGCAGCGCGCGCTCGAACGGGCCGAACGCGGGCGGCGCAAGGGGCGGCTGCGTCTCGGCGAACTGGGCGATGTCCGTCAAAAGGAAATGCACATACCCCGCCACGCCCAGCAGGTTTTGCTGCGCGCGCGGCAGATGCAAAAGCGCGTTCCACAGCTCGTGCGTCATGGGCGACTGGTCCTGCGGGCGCAAATGCAAAAGCGCGTGGCGCCGGCCGTCCAGCACGGGCACGAACGGCTCGCTGCCCTTGGGCGTGTAGGCCAGCATCAGCGTGCGGCTGCCGCGCTGCGCCACATAGCCGTGGATGACGTTTTCGGCGATGAACACGATGTGCCCGGGCCGCGCGCGCAGCGTGCGCATCGGCGTGTACACCGTCAACTCGCCCTCCAGCATGCACAGCACCTCGTAACCCTTGTGCACGTGCGCGGGATACATCAAATTGCGGATCACCCCGTACACGACGGCCCCGCGAAGGTACTCGAACAGCGCTTCGTCCCGCTCGGCCATGCGCACAGCCTCCCTTCAAAGCTTTACCGCGTGAAAGTCGATTTGTTGAATTTGCCCAAAAGATTATTTTTCAGTATAGCACACCCGCCCGGCATACGCAATATCTGTCTACTTTTTTCACAATTGCGGCGCGCCGCGTTTGCCAAAACAGCAATATCTCTCAGCTTTTTCGCTTTACAGTGCGAAAGCAAACGGCAGGAAATCCACACAAAAGGCGGTGATCATTCCCGCGATGCAGACTGTACCGGAAACAAAAACGCAATTTCTGGCCAGTTGACAAAAAACGTCTTTGGGCGGCGCGGCGCACGTACAAAACAGTTTTTTGCAAAATTTTTTGTATTTTTTGCACAAACAGGCGCATTTTCTTTCATTTGACAGGGCGGGGCAAAGCGCTTATAATCACAACAACTTCAGCGCTTTATCCCGTGAAAGCCGCCGTGGGAGGCGGCGGCCGCAGCGGCAGAGTGTAGAGGGGAATTGCATCTATAAAAAAAGAAGGAGTGACAAGGGAATGAAGAAGAAACAGATCATGGCAGCGTTCCTCACGGCGGCAATGGCCCTGACGATGGCGGCCTGCGGCGGCGATTCGTCTACCGGTTCGTCCGGCGCGGCGTCCGGCGCGGCGACGGCCGAGGGCGGCGAGTATAAAGACACGCTCGTCGTCGGCACTTACAGCGATCAGGACACGCTGGACCCGCAGGTGAACGTCACGAACGACAAGGTGCTGCGCCTGTTGTACGACGGCCTGCTCACCCACGGCGAGGACGGAACCATCGAGGCCGCCCTGGCCGAGAGCTGGGAGCACAGCGAGGACTACCTGACCTGGACGTTCAAGCTGAAAGAGGGAATCAAATTCGCCAACGGCAAAGAGCTGACCAGCGCCGACGTGGTGGCCACGTTCGAGCGCCTGATCAACAAGGACCACCCGCTGCGCTACAGCGAGAAGGTCGAGTTCCTCGATTCCGTCACGGCCATTGACGACTACACGGTCGAGTTCACCTGCAACACCGCGACGCCTATTTTTGAAGAGACGTTCGCCTCGCAGTGCTGCTTCATCATGGACGCCGACTACATCGCCGAGTACGGCTATGACATCGGCATCGACCCGGCCACCATCAACGGCACCGGCCCGTACACCGTTACCACGTGGAACGCCGACGAAGTGATGATCTTCGAGGCCAACCCCAACTGGTGGGGCGGCACCCCGGGCTGCCAGACCATCGAGTACCGCATCATCCCCGAGGCGTCCTCCCGCGCGATGGCCATTGAGACCGGTGAGATCGACGTGCTCGACCGCCCGAGCGTGGAAGACTACGAGCGCCTGTCGCAGACCGAAGGCCTCGTGGGCATCTCGGAGCTGGGTTACGGCATGCACGGCTTCCAGTTCAACTGCTCCGACCTGTCGCCCTGCCAGGACGTGAACGTCCGCAAGGCCATCAGCTACGCTATCGACCGCGAGACGATGGTGGAGGCGCTGTACGGCCCCATCGGCGAGGTGCCGACGCACAGCCCGCTGACGCCGAACGTGCTGTATTATGAAGACCTGGGCGTCGCCCCCTACGACCCCGAGAAGGCCAAGGAGCTGCTGGCCGAGGCCGGCTACGCCGACGGGCTCGAGATCAGCATCATGACGACCGCCAGCTACAACAAGGCCGTTGAGTCCGCCGAGGTCATCAAGCAGCAGCTCGAGGCCGTGGGCATCACCGCCACCATCGAGACGGTCGACTCCGCCACCTTCCAGGCCTCGCTCAACGGCATCACCCCCGAGGAGCTGCCCTGGGATATGTTCATCATGGGCTTCGGCGGCTCCGGCCTCGACCCCGACGCCGCGCTGCGCCGCGTGTTTGAGACGAGCGCCGACGGCCTGAACACCAACAACTACGGCTGGTATTCCAACGCGCGCGTCGACGAGCTGCTCGAGGCCGGCCGCGTGGAGATGGACCCGGAAAAGCGCGCCGAGATCTACAAGGAAGTGCAGCAGATCGTCTACCTCGACGACCCCGTCGCCGTGTACACGAACCTGCGCAGCAGCCTGTACGTCATCAGCGATAAGGTCGAGAATTTCGGCGTGAACGTGCTGCAGGTCGTGGAGTACGAGAATGTCAAGGTGAAGGCCTGAAAAACATGAAGGCCGGATGGAGAAGGCCGGAAAAGGCCCGGACAAACGGCCGCAGGCGCCGCGCGGCGTACCTCTTAGCGCCGCGCGCGCACGACAATGGAACGAACGCCGGGGCCGGCCTGCACAGGCAGGGCGGCCCCGGCCATATTGAAGAGGGGAAACTTCCATGCTGAAATATATTGTAAAACGGCTTTTGCAGATGATCCCGATGCTGCTGGTGCTGACGCTGGTCGTGTTCTTCATGGTGCGCCTGATCCCCGGCGACCCGGTCACCATGATGCTGGGCCAGGGCGCCGGAAAGGAGGCCATCGCCGCCGAGACGGCGCGCCTGGGCCTCGACAAGCCCCTGTGGGAACAGTACCTCATCTGGATGGGCAACCTGTTCCACGGCGACTTCGGCACCTCCATCTTTACGCACAAACCCGTGCTGTACGAGATCCAGAACCGCTATCCCACCACGCTGACGCTGGCCGTGGGCGCCACGGTCGTCTCCACGCTGGTGGGCGTGCTGTGCGGCATCATCTCGGCCGTCAAGCATGGCAAGCTCGCCGACAACATCCTCATGGTCACCTCGCTCATCAGCGTCTCCACGCCGTCGTTCTTCCTGGCGATGATCCTGATGCTGGTGTTCTGTCTGTGGCTGCGGCTCTTGCCCGTCAGCGGGTTTGACACCTGGCAGGCCATGATTCTGCCCATCGTCACGCTGGGCACGCAGGAGGTCGGCTACGTCACGCGCATCACGCGCTCGTCGATGCTCGACGTCCTGGGCGAGGATTACATCCGCACGTCCCGCGCGCGCGGCGTGGCCGAGCGCGTGGTCATCTTCTCGCACGCGTTCAAGAACGCCATCATTCCGGTGCTCACGGCCGTGGGCATGCGCTTCGGCTCGCTTTTGGCGGGCGCGACGCTGGCCGAGACGGTGTTCTCCATCGCGGGCATCGGCCGTCTGACGGTCGACGCGGTGTCCCAGCGCGACTACCCGCTCATCCAGGGCTGCATCCTGATTCTGGCGGTGACGTTCGTCGTCATCAACACCATCGTCGACATCCTGTACACCGTGGCCGACCCGCGGATCAAATTTGACTAAAGGAGGAACGGACGAATGAGCCAGAAAAAAGCTGTCTTTCGCCGGTTCCTCCGGCGCAAAGTGTCTGTCGTGGCGGCCTGCGTGCTCATCACCATCATCGCGGTGTGCCTCATCGGCCCGCTGCTGATGAGCACCGACCCCAACGCGCAGGACCTGCTCAACGCCTACGCCGCGCCCAGCGCCGAGCACTTCTTCGGCACCGACAACCTCGGGCGCGACATCTTCGCGCGCATTCTGTACGGCGGGCGCACGTCCATCGCCATCAGCTTCGAGGGCGTCATCGCCGGCACCATCGTGGGCGTCATCATCGGCGTGTGCGCGGGCTACTTCGGCGGCGTCGTCGACACGCTGCTCTCGCGCTTCATCGACATCCTGCTGGCGTTCCCGGGCCTGCTGCTGGCCATCGCGGTCGTGGCGGTGCTGGGCAGCGGCACGCAGAACACGGTCATCGCCATCTCCATCTTCTCGGTGCCCAGCGTCGCGCGCATGGTGCGCGGCGAGGTGCTCAGCCTGCGCACGAACGACTACATCGCCGCCAGCAAGGTGATGGGCGAGACGAACCTGCGCATCATCTGCCGCCACGTCGTGCCCAACGCCGTGTCGCAGATCATCGTGAACGTCACGCTGCAGCTCGGCACGGCCATCCTCACGGCGTCCTCGCTGTCGTTTTTGGGCCTCGGCGTGCAGCCGCCCAACCCCGAGTGGGGCTCCATGCTCAGCCAGGCGCGCGAGGTGCTGCGCGCGCACCCGCTGCAGGCCATCATCCCCGGCGTGGCCATCACGCTGGTGGTGCTGAGCTTCAGCCTTGTGGGCGACGGTTTGCGCGACGCGCTCGACCCGCGCCTGAAGAACCAGTAAGGAGGGCACGACTATGAGCGAACCGCTGTTGAGCGTCAAAAACCTCAAGACCTACTTTTACACCGAGGACGGCGTCATGCCCTCGGTGGACGGCATCGACTTCGACCTCGCCCCCGGCGAGACGCTGGCCATCGTGGGCGAATCGGGCTGCGGCAAATCGGTGACGAGCTTGTCGATCATGCGCCTGATCCAAAGCCCGCCGGGCAAGATCGTGGACGGCGAGATCCTGTACAACGGCCAGGACCTTTTGAAAAAGAGCGCCAAGGAGATGCGCGCCATCCGCGGCAACGAGATCTCGATGATCTTCCAGGAGCCGATGACCAGCCTGAACCCCGTGTTCACCGTGGGCAGCCAGATCATGGACGCCTACCGCATCCACCAGGGCCTCAACAAAAAAGAGGCGCGCCGGCGCACCATCGAGATGATCCGCATGGTGGGCATCCCCTCGCCGGAAAAAGTGGTGGACGAATACCCGCACGAGCTGTCCGGCGGCATGCGCCAGCGCGTGATGATCGCCATGGCGCTGGCCTGCCGGCCCAAGATCCTCATCGCCGACGAGCCCACCACCGCGCTGGACGTCACCATCCAGGCGCAGATCATGCACCTGCTGGGCGTTTTGAAGGAAAAGACCGGCACGTCCATCATTCTCATCACGCACGATCTGGGCGTTGTGGCGCAGATCGCGCAGAACGTACTGGTGATGTACGCCGGGCAGGTGGTGGAGTACGCGCCCGTGCGCCCCGTCTATAAAGACCCGCTGCACCCCTACACCGTGGGCCTTTTGAAGAGCGTGCCCAAGCTCCACCAGCAGATCGACAGCCTGTACAACATCCGCGGCATGGTGCCCAGCCCCAAGGACTACCCCGCCGGCTGCCGCTTCTGCCCGCGCTGCGACGAGGCCACTGCCCGCTGCGAGGCCGAGCAGCCCCCGCTGTTCACGCTGGAGGACGGGCGCAAGGTGCGCTGCTGGAAATACGAGCCGAAGGGAGGCGAGCAGGCGTGAGCGAGCCGTTACTGCAGGTCAAGGACCTCAAAATCTACTACCCCGTGAAGGCGAAAAACCGCATCGGCACGTCCGTGCAGTACGCCAAGGCCGTGGACGGCGTCTCGTTCGACGTCTACCGCGGCGAGACGTTCGGCATCGTGGGCGAGTCGGGCTGCGGCAAGTCCACCACGGGCAAGGCCATCGTCGGCCTGCTCAAGCCCACGGCGGGCTCCATCTCGTTCGAGGGCAAAAGCGTGGGCCAGTACCCCGCCAAGGAGATGGCCCGCCACATCCAGATCATTTTTCAGGACCCGTATTCCTCGCTGGACCCGCGCCTCACCGCCGGCCAGTGCGTGGGCGAGCCGCTTTTGATCCACGGCGAGAAAAACGCGGCCAAGCGCCGCGAAAAAGCGCTGTCGCTGCTGTCGGACGTGGGCCTGCGCGAAGACCAGTTCGACCGCTTCCCGCACGAGTTCTCGGGCGGCCAGCGCCAGCGCATCGGCGTGGCGCGCGCCATCGCCCTGCACCCGGATCTCGTCGTGTGCGACGAGCCCGTCTCGGCGCTGGACGTGTCCATCCAGGCGCAGATCCTCAATTTGATGCAGGATCTGCAAAAGAAATACCAGCTGACGTATATCTTCATCTCGCACAACCTCAGCGTCGTGGAGCATCTGTGCGACCGCATCGCCGTGATGTACCTCGGGCACATCGTCGAACTGGCCGACAAAAAGAGCCTGTTTGAAAACCCCGTGCACCCGTACACAAAGGCGCTGCTCGAGTCGATCCCCGTGGCCGACCCGGACGTGAAGAGCATGAACAACTCGCTGTCGGGCGACGTGCCCGGCCCGCTGAACCCGCCGTCCGGCTGCTGCTTCCACACGCGCTGCCCCAAAGCCTGCGAGCGCTGCTCGAAGGAACTGCCTGTCCTGCAGGAGGTGGCCCCCGGCCATTTCGCCGCGTGCCACTGCCTTGCATGAGCATATTTTAAAGGAGGAATTACCGATGATCAAACGCACATTGAACCAGGCCTATGAGACCAGCAGCTGGGAGCGCGTCTCCTACGAGCCCGACGAGGAGCTGGCCGCGCTGAACGCGAAGATCGAGGCCGACCCCGAAAACGCCGGGCTGTGGATGGAAAAGGGCCTGGTTCTGGCGAAGAACAGCCTGTACCGCGAGGCGGGCGAGTGCTATGCGCGCGCCATCGCCATCGAGCCGTTCAACGGCATCCTGTACCGCCACTGGGCGCACCGCATGCTGTCGCAGTGGCGCTTTGAGGACGCCTGCGCCGGCTTTGCGCTGGCCGCGCGCCTCATCCCGGACAACTGGGACGTGTGGTATCATCTGGGCCTGTCGTATTTCCTGCTGGGGCAGTACAAAAAGGCCGCCGAGGCCTACCAGCGCTGCCTGGAGCTGTCCACCCGCGAGGACGAGCTGATCGCCGTATGCGACTGGTATTACATGACTGAGCTGCGCCTGGGCGACCGCGCGGCCGCCGAGAAGCTGCTGGACAACATCCATGAGGACTTCGACCCGGGCGACAACACCGCCTATTTCCGCCGCCTGCTGATGTACAAGGGCATCGTCAAACCTGAGGAAGTGCTGCCCGAGGATATCCACTCCCTCGACCCGCTGCAGCTCATCACCATGGGCTTCGGTTTGTCGAATTACTACTACTACAACGGCGAGGAGGAGAAGTCGAACGAAGTGCTGGACATGATCCTCAAGGCCGGCGACGAGAGCGAATTCTACTCCGCGTTCGGCTACCTGGCCGCCAAGGTGGACAAGAAAAACCGCAGCGGCAAATAAGCGCGCGGCGCCGCCCCGGCGGCATGCGACGAAAAAACGCATGCGAAAATCAAAATCAAAAATGAAAAAGGGAGGAACTTCTCATGCCTATGAAACCCATGGCCGACGCGGCCCATCAGGTGGCCGACCCCATCCGCAGCGCGGGCCCGTATCCCGACGGCGTTGACGCCATCGACGAAAAGCTCGCGGCCGACCCCGACAACGCGGAACTCTGGATGCAGCGCGGCCTGCTGCTGTCCACCGGCATGTTTATGCGCGAGGCTGTCGAAAGCTATTCCAAGGCCATCGCCATCGACCCGTTCAACGGCATTCTGTACCGCCATCGCGGCCACCGTCACATCAGCTGCCGCGAGTACGAGCAGGCCGCGGCCGACTTCGTCGTCGCCTCGCGCCTCATCCCCGAGAACTGGGACGTGTGGTATCATCTGGGCCTGTCGTACTACCTGATGGGCGAATATGAGAAGGCGGAAAAGGCGTACGACCGCTGCTATAAGCTGTCCGATTCGAAGGATAACCTCGCCAACTTCTGCGCCGTCACCGACTGGCGCTGGCGCACGCTGATGCGCCTGGGCCGCAAGGACGAGGCCGCGAAGCTCGTCGAGGCCATCCCCGACGGCGTCGACAAGGTCGACCCCACCGACGACGGCGGTTACGCGCTCGACTGCGCGCTGTACAAGGGCCTCGTCGGCCCCGAGGCCATCTTCGCCGACGGCGAGCCCGCCGGCAAGCTGGAGCTGACCATCTGCCTGTACGGTTTGTCGAACTACTACTACGTCCACGGCGACATGGCCAAGTCGAACGAAGTGCTCGACAAGTGCATCGCCTACGCCGAGAAGGATCAGTGGTGCTCGTTCGGCTATCTGGCGGCGCTGGCGGACAAAAAGAACCGCACCGAGGGCATGGGCTATCCGGCCATCCGCCGGTATGACCGCCGCCCCGGCTGCAGCCGCGTGGTCATCCACAACGGCGTGGCCTATTTCACGGGCCATGTCTCGCCGTTTGCGCCCACCCTGCGCGAGCAGACCGAGGGCGTGTGCAAGCGCTACGACGAGCTGTTCGCCCAGTACGGCATGAAGAAGGAGAACATCCTCATGGCCAACGCCTACATCAAGGACATGAGCAAGTTCTCCGAGTACGACGAGGTGTTCAAGGCGTGGGTCGGCACCGACCACGCGCCCGCCGGCGTCGCCGTGCAGGCCCAGCCCGACCAGACCTCTGCCCTCGGCGACAACATCCTCGTCGAGCTGGCGCTCATCGTCGCCGTCGACTGAGCGGTCGTCACGCAGCTTTACCCCGGAGTTACCCCTCCGTCTTACAACGAAGCGCCCCGGCCCGCCGCAGGTTCTGCGGCGGGCCGGGGCGCGTTTTCATCTGTTTTGACGCAGTACACGGCCCGGATTGGCCGGGGCATGGGCGCGTTTTGGTTTGCTTTTGGCGCAAAGCATGGCCCCGGCTCTGCCGGGGGCATGGGCGCGTTTTGACTTGCTTTTGGCGCAAAGCATGGCCCCCCGGCTCTGCCGGGGGCATGTTTTTTCTTTTTGTTTCCTCTTCCGTTCGTG
>DXGT01000139.1 GCA_019113785.1 Candidatus Ruthenibacterium merdigallinarum
GGCACTGCCCGCCGCGCTTTTTTTGCGCGCGGGCGTATTCCCTGCGGCGCACGTATATGATATAATAAATGCAAGTTTGGCCCTATCGGAACCCGGGAGAAAGGAAGTGCGCGCCATGTGCCTGATCTGCGAAAGGATCGAACAGATCCGCGCCGGGGAAAACCCTTTTTTCGTGCGCGAACTCGAAACGGGTTACGTTGTGATCGGCGATCACCAGCACTTTTGGGGCTACACGCTGTTTCTTTATAAGCGCCACGTCACCGAGCTGCATCACCTCGCGCGCAGCGAACGGCTGCGCTTTCTCGATGAGATGGGCCTTGTGTCGCAGGCCGCGGCGCAGGCGTTCGGCGCACAGAAGATGAACGTCGAGCTGCTCGGCAACGGCGACGCGCATCTTCACTGGCACATCTTCCCCCGCCGTGACGGCGATTTGAACGGCTATGGCAACGCGGGGCGCGGCCCGGTGTGGTGGTACCCGCCGGAGAAGATGTTCGCCGCAGAAAACGAGCCGTCCGCCGCGCAGCTGGCGCAGCTGAAACGCCGCCTTGCCGCCGCGCTGGACAAAGCGCCGGCCGGCGCACAGGACACAGGGAGGGACGCACCATGAACCATTACACGCTCGCCGACATGGCCCCGGGCCTGCGCGCGCAGTTCACCTACACCGTCACCGAGGAGTCGATGGCGCTGTTTTACCGCCTGACGGGCGATTGCAGCCCCATCCACATGGACGAGGCGTACGCCGCGCAGCGCGGCTACCCCGGGCGCGTGGTGTACGGCATGCTGGGCGCGTCGCTGTTTTCCACGCTCGCGGGCGTGTACCTGCCCGGCGAGCACTGCCTGCTGCACTCGGTGGAATGCAAATTCGCAAAGCCCGTTTTCATCGGCGACGAGCTGACGGTGACAGGCGAAGTGACCGAGGTCAACGAGACGTTCCGCGAGGCGACCATCAAGGTCTGGATCACAAACGCCGCCGGCAAGAAAGTGACGCGCGGCGTCGTCAAGGCGGGCCTGGCCCGCTGAAAGCCGAATCCCCAAAGGAGGAACCCACCCATGAGCGTTTATCTCATCACCGGCGCCACGAGCGACGTGGGCTGCGCGCTGATCGAGCGCGTACTGCGCGAGGGCGACACCGTCATCGCGCAGGGCTGCGGCGATCTGCGCCAGCTGGCCCCGCTGTGCCAGCGCCACCCCGGCGCCGTGCGCACGTACGACGTCGACCTTACCGACCCCGAGGCCGTGGCGGCCTTCATCGACGACGTGCGCTCGCGCTGCCCCGCGCCCACCCATCTTGTGCACCTGCCCGCGCTGCGCGTGGTGAACGCCAAGTTCAAAAACTTCGATTTCGAGCGCTTTGCGCTCGACTTCAACGTGCAGGTGCAAAGCGCGCTGCGCCTGTGCCAGGCGTTTTTGCCCGCGATGGCGAAGGCGCGCTTCGGGCGCGTGTTGTTCATGCTGACGAGCTACCTCATCGGGCCGCCGCCCAAAAACGTCGCGGCCTATGTCACGGCCAAAAGCGCGCTGGCGGGCCTTGCGAAGAGCCTCGCGGCCGACTACGCGCCCTTCGGCGTCACGGTGAACTGCGTGGCCCCGTACATGATGGAGACGAAATTCCTCTCGGACACCAGCGACCTGGTGGTGCAGATGTCCGCCGAGGCGAACCCGATGAAGCGCAACGCGCGCGTGGAGGACGTCGTGCCCGCGATGGCCTTCCTGCTCAGCGACGAGGCCGGCTTCATCACGGGGGCGACGCTGCCGGTCACCGGCGGCGCGCAGATGCCGTGAGCGCGCCCGTGGCCTGCCGCCTGGCAAAGGCGGACGAGAAGGCGCGCGTGGTGGAATTTCTGGACGCCCACTGGGGCAGCCACCACCCGCTGGTGCATCTGGACGACTTTTTCAACCATTACTATGTGCACGACGGCCGTTTGCAGTTCGCCTTTGCCGAGCAGGCGGGCGAAGCGGTCGCCGTCGCGGGCTACATCCTCGCGAACGAGCGCGCGCAGCCGGACATCTGGGTGTCGATCTGGTGCGCGAAAAAGGGCTGCAACGGCGCGGGCCTTGAGCTGATGGCCGCGCTGCCGAAGCTGACGGGCGCGCGCGTGATGGCCTGCAACAACATCCGGCCCAAGACGATGGCGTTCTACACGTTCCTCGGCTACACGGCCGCGCGCCTGCCGCACTATTACCGCCTGGCGGAGATGGACAAAGCGCAGTTCCGCGTGGCGCGCGTGCGCGAGTACATCCGCCTGCCTGTGACGGAGGGCCCCGCGCTGGAGCGCGTGCCCGACGAGGCGGCGCCGCGGCGCGTGTTTGCGCCCTGCGAGGACGTGACGCCCTACAAGGACCTGTGGTACCTTGCGCGGCGCTATTTCCGCTACCCGCGCCAGCGCTACGACGTGTGGCGCGCGCCCGGCGCGCTGCTCGTCACGCGCACAGTGGACGTGGACGGCGCGCGCGTGCTGCGCGTGGTGGACTATGTGGGCAGGCCGGAGGAATTCTCCCGCCTCGGCGCGGGCATCGACGCGCTGATGCGCGCCGAGGGCGCCGAATACGCCGACTGCTACTGCGCGGGCGTCGCGCCCGAGGAGATGGCGCGCGCGGGCTTTGCCGAGCGCCGGGAGGACTGCGCGAACATCCTCCCGAACTACCTCACGCCGCCGCTGTATGAAAACACGGAGTATTATTATTTCACCTCCGACCCCGCGCATTTCCTGATGTTCAAGGCCGACGGCGACCAGGACCGGCCGAACGTCGAAGTGTGATGCGCCGGTTCCCTCTCAAGGACAGGATGCAAAACGCAAGGCGCGCCCCTTTTGTCACCGTACAAAAAAGCGCGGTGCAATAAGAAAACAAAGGTTTTGCAAAAACTGCGAAGCACCGCAAAACCGCTGCAAAGCGGCAGATGCAAGGCAGAGGGGCGCAGCACTCCTTGGTGGAATGCAAGCCCCGATAACGCAGCAGACGCCGCTTT
>DXGT01000140.1 GCA_019113785.1 Candidatus Ruthenibacterium merdigallinarum
GACCGCCAGGTGTATGTGGGTCTGCCGGACGTGAAGGGCCGCGAGGAGATTTTGAAGGTGCACACGCGCAACAAGCCCCTTGCGCCGGACGTCAACCTGCGCACCATCGCGCGCACCACGGCAGGTTTCACGGGCGCGGACCTGGAAAACCTCGTCAATGAGGCGGCGCTGCTCGCGGCCAAGCGCGGGCGCAAAGCCATCACCGAGAAGGAGATCGAGGAGGCCAGCATCAAGGTGGTGGCCGGCCCCGAGAAAAAGAGCCGCGTCGTCACCGAGAAGGAAAAGCGCCTCACGGCGTATCACGAGGCGGGCCACGCCATCACGCATTATTACAGCGAGACGGCCGACCCCGTGCACGAGATCTCCATCATCCCGCGCGGCATGGCGGGCGGCTATACGATGAGCCTGCCCAAAGAGGACAAAAACTACGTCACGAAAAACCAGATGCTGGACCAGATCGTCACGCTGTTGGGCGGGCGTGTGGCCGAAAAGCTCGTGCTGGACGACATTTCCACCGGTGCTTCGAACGACCTTGAGCGCGCCACGGCTATTGCGCGCAGCATGGTGATGCGCTACGGTTTCTCCGAGCGGCTGGGCCCTGTGGTGTACGGCACCGACCCCAGCGAGACGTTCCTCGGGCGAGACCTCGGCACCGGGCGCAACTACTCCGAGGAGGTCGCCTCCGAAATCGATGCCGAGATCCGCGAGATGCTTGACGAAGGCTACGAGGCCGCGCGCGCCATGCTGGAAAAGCACATGGACCAGCTGCACGCCGTGGCCGGCGCGCTGATGGAGCGCGAAAAACTGTCCGGCGAGGAGTTCCGCCGCCTGATGCGCGGCGGCACGTTGCCCCCGCTGGACGACGACTTTCCCCGCGCCGAGCGTGAGAAGGCCGTGGAGGAGCAGCGCGCCCCGCAGAGCGCCCCTGCGCACACGCCGGGCACGCCGCCCCGGGCAGCGGGCGCGCAGCCGGCCGCGGACTCGCCGCAGCCGCGTGCGCCCCAAACGGACGATGCCCCCAAAACCGAATGATACGGTCCGCGCGCGGCGCCCCTGAACCGAGGGGCGCCGCGCACTGCTTCTGTGCGCCGTGCCCTCCCGCGCCGCCCGGCAAGATTTTTTTGTGCGACGGCAAAAAAAGTCTTGCAAATGCGGCGTGCGGATGCTATAATAATTAAGCCGCCGGTGCTCCGGGTTCCGGCGGCGAAGATATGCGCGGTTAGCTCAGCTGGTAGAGCACCTGCTTGACGTGCAGGGGGTCAGGGATTCGAGTTCCTTACCGCGCACCAATCGGCTTGGCCGGGGACGATGCAAGCATCGTCCCCGGCCTTTTCCGTTCGGGACATGCGCTGTTCACCTGCGGCGTAAAGTGACGTGTTTCCCCGGTGAAGCAGGGGCAAGGACGGAGTCTTGACAAGTACTTTTGCTTTTCCAGCAAATGATGCTGCAATGATATGCGGCCACATAAAATATCTTGCAGCACCCAGCGCTTTAGTCTGGGCCGATAGATGGAACCTGTTACAAAGGGGTGCCCTGTCCACTGGGTGCGTCGCTTGTCTGACGGCTCCGATCTGCTAAGTGTTCACTTACAGGTTAGGCAGATCGGGTAGCTGCTGCTACACAGGAGAGAGATGCAGGCGGGGTGCGACGATTCGTCGCATCCCGCCTGCTGTATACAGCCTTTTGTACAGAAGAATGCTGTAACAAAAATCGCCTCCGTGCGACGATTCGTCGCACCATTGGCAAGCCGCTTGAAATATGTGACAGGAGAGGCAGGGAAGCGCCCGTAAAATCCATCTTGATGCACAGAGAACTGCCGGTGGCGGTCTTGGACATAAACCCGAACAACGCTTCCATCGACCGTGTATACGAAGTTCTGGCCGACGACCACTTGCCTCTCTATGTCAGATGCGGCCCGGCGCATATCGCACAGAACCTGGACCGCTGGTTCCCCGGCCGGGCCATCCCCGCCGGCCGGATGGGCCTTCGGCAGGCGCTGGAGGATTGGGCCATTCGGTGCGGCACAGAGCTTTCGTCCGGCGAGCTGCTGATAGGGTGCCGCGGGCTGAACCTGTCCGATCAGTATTGGGTGTCGCCCGCCGGCGCGCCGCTGGACTGGGCCGGCGCAGCCGTGTTTTCCCGCTTTCGGACAGGGCGGAAAAGTTGACCGCACGCCCTTGACATTGTTTTGGATTTTGGTATAATGTATGTTGCATTTTAACAGGTGTTATTATGTCGTTCTTTGGCAGATGCGGCGTTTTACCGCTGCATTTGATCGCTACGCGGGCGCACGGTACAATGCTCGGGCGGCTTTTGCATGCCGGCATGCAAAAGCCGGGGTTCCGAGCGGCTTGCCGCGCGCCGGAAAGCCTGAACGGGTCGTTCAGGCTTTTTCCTTTGTCCAGGCGGGCCATGCCCGCCGCAGGTTTGCTTTGTGAACAAGAACAGAGAGGGAACGGGAATGAAACAGGAGAATATACGCAATATTGCCATCATCGCGCACGTCGACCACGGCAAGACGACGCTTGTGGATCAGATGCTCAAGCAGTCGGGCGCGTTCCGAGAGAACCAGCAGGTTGCCGAGCGCGTGATGGATTCCGGCGACATCGAGCGCGAGCGCGGCATCACCATCCTTGCGAAGAACTGCGCCACCTATTACAACGGCGTGAAGATCAACATCGTCGACACGCCGGGCCACGCCGATTTCGGCGGCGAGGTGGAACGCGTTTTGAAAATGGTCAACGGCGTGCTGCTGCTGGTGGACGCGGCCGAGGGCTGCATGCCGCAGACGCGTTTTGTGCTGCAAAAGGCGTTGCAGCAGAACCTGTCGCTCGTCATCGCCGTCAACAAGATCGACCGCCCCGACGCGCGCGTCAAGGAGGTCATTGACGAGATCCTGCTGCTTTTGATGGATCTCGGCGCCACGGACGAGCAGCTCGACAGCCCGATGCTGTTCTGCTCGGGCCGCGCGGGCACGGCCAGCTACAGCCCCGACGTGGAGGGCGAAAATCTGGAGCCGCTGTTCAAGACCATCATCGATTATGTCGAAGCGCCCGAGGGCAACCCTGCCGCGCCGCTGGCGATGCTGTGCTCCTCGGTGGATTACAACGACTTTGTGGGCCGCATCGGCATCGGCCGCATTGAGAACGGCACCATCCGCGTGGGGCAGGACGTCTCCGTGTGCGATTGGCACAACAAAGACCTGGCCATGAAGGGCCGCATCACGGCGCTGTACAGCTTTGCCGCCAACGGCCGCACGCCCGTGGAGGAGGCCAGCGCCGGCGACATCGTCGCCTTCAGCGGCCTGACCGACATCAACATCGGCAACACGCTGTGCGACCCCGCGCTCAGCCAGCCGCTGCCGTTCTTGAAGATCAACGACCCCACGGTGGAGATGACCTTCTCGGTGAACGACAGCCCGTTCGCCGGCAAGGAGGGCAAGTACGTCACCAGCCGCCAGATTCGCGACCGGCTGCACCGCGAGCTGCTCAAGGACGTGG
>DXGT01000141.1 GCA_019113785.1 Candidatus Ruthenibacterium merdigallinarum
AGACAGCAAGCCCTATCGGTTGCTTAAACAATTTTAAATTTCAAATATTGTCTAACTTTTTGGGGTCACTTCACAAAGCCGGGGCGGCCCTTTTTGCATCTTTTCTTTTTTACAGAACCGCGTCCAGCACCACGCTGACAAGCGGCAGGCTGGCCATGGCCAGCAGCGTGGACACGAACACCGCGTGCGAGGCAAACTGCGCGTTGCCGCCATATTTTTCCGCCAGCAGGGCGCTGGTGCTGGCCATCGGCATGGCGGCCAGCAGCACGCACACGCCCGTCTCCACCGCGGGCAGGCCCAGCGCCAGCGCGCAGCCCAGCACCAGCAGCGGCAGCCCCAGCAGGCGCAGCGCGCAGTAGCCCCACAATACGCCGTCGCGCAGATTCACTTTGCGCGAGGAGGCCAGCATCGCGCCGATCACCAGCATCGACACGGGCGTGGTGCACGCGGACAGGCGCTCGACGGCGCTCATGGCGAACGCCGGCAGCTCAAACGGCGCGGCCATCAGCACAAAACCCAGCGCCACCGCGATGACGCACGGGTGCGTGAGCACCTTTTTCACAGCCTCGCGCCCCTTGATGGGCGTGAACATCGCCAGCCCCACCGAGAACATCAGCACATACACGGGGATGAGCGCCACCGAGCCGAACAGCATGCCCTGCGCGCCGAACATGCCCTCGCAGAACGGCAGGCCCATGAAGCTGGCGTTCGAGCACAGCGTGCCGTTGCGCAGCACGCTCTCGCGGTCGCCCGCCTTGCGCCACAGCACCTTGCCCACCACCCAGAACAGGGCGTTCATCAACACATAAAAGCCCAGCACCGCCGCGCAGGTGCGCAGCACATCGCCCGTCAGCTCGATGTTGAACGACACCAGGATCGAGCACGGCAAAAACAGGTCGATGAGAAAATCGGTGCAGCCCTTGCGCACCGCGTCGCCCATCAGCCCCGCGCGCTGCAAAACAAACCCCGCCGCCAGCAGGATGAACATCGTGCCCTGCAAGGACAGCATCGTCGTCAGCACGTTTCCTTCCCCCTTCTTTTATGCCGCGCGCCTTTGGCGCGGCGCTTTGCGCCCTTTGGCCCGGCTTTAGAACGTCTCCGATTCCGCCGCCTTTTTCCAGCGCGGCACGTCGGCGTAATACTGCGCGTCCACCCAGCGCTCGGCCTCGTGCAGGCCGTCCTCGTCGGCGGAAAACTGCGCGTGCGTTTTCAGCGCGTCGTCGGTGTGGGCGTAGTTCCAGGGGTTGGGCCACACGGCCGCCGCAAACTGGCCGTCCTGCACGAAAATGCGCCAGCGCATACCCTGGTGCGAGCCGGAATACGAGCCGCCCGCCTGTAAGTACACAAGCCCCGGCACCTTTGCAAACGGTTTCTGTTCCATGGTTTTCCCCTCTTTCGCCCGTGGTCTCTGTGCGCATCTCTGTGCGCTGATACCTATTATAGCCCACGCGGCGCGCGCAGGCAAGGCCCGCCTTGCAAACGGCGGCGCGGCGTGCTAAGATGAAGGTGCCAAGCGCGCCGCTTGCGCGCAAAATTCCAGAGGAAAAGAGGAACCGATATGTCTTTGGAGAGGATCGGCCGCGTGCTGGAGGCCATGCGCCGGCGCGGCCTTGTGCAGATGCTCGTGAGCGACCCGCAGAGCATCTGCTATCTCACGGGCGTGTACGTCGAACCGTTCGAGCGGCTGTTCGCGCTGTACCTGCGCGCCGACGGACGCCACGCCTTTTTCATGAACCGCCTGTTCCCCGTGCCGGACACGGACATCGAGACCGTCTGGCACACGGACACGGACGACCCCGTCGCCGCCATCGCCGGGCGCGTGAACGCCGCCACCCCGCTGGGCGTGGACAAAAACTGGCCCGCGCGCTTTCTGCTGCCGCTGATGCAGGCCGTGCCGGGCCTGCGGTGCGAGCTGGCCAGCGCCTGCGTGGACGACGTGCGCGCCGTGAAGGACGAGGCCGAGCAGGCGCTGATGCGCGAGAATTCCCGCATCAACGACGAGGTGATACGCCGCGCGGCGGCCTTTTTGCGCGAGGGCGTCACCGAGCGCGCGTGCGCGCAGTTCATCCTGGAGCAGTACGCCCTGCTGGGCTGCGAGGGGCCGTCGTTTGCGCCCATCGTCTCGTTCGGGGCCAACGCGGCCGACCCGCACCACGCCCCGGACGACACGCCCCTGCGCGCGGGCGAATGCGCCGTGCTGGACATCGGCGGGCGCAAGGGCGGCTACTGCTCGGACATGACGCGCACGTATTTCTGCGGCCGGCCGAGCGAAAAGCACGCCGCCATCCACGACCTTGTGCGCCGCGCCAACGAGGCCGCGCGCGCCGCCGTGCGCCCCGGCGTGCCTTTGTGCGATGTCGACCGCGCCGCCCGCAGCGTCATCGAGCAGGCGGGCTACGGCGAATATTTCACGCACCGGCTGGGCCATTTCATCGGCCGCACCGAGCACGAGCAGGGCGACGTCAGCAGCGCGAACCGCGCCCCGGCGCGCGCGGGGATGGTGTTTTCCATCGAGCCGGGCGTGTACCTGCCCGGCGAGATGGGCGTGCGCGTGGAGGACCTTGTCCTCGTGACGCCCGACGGCTGCGAGACGCTCAACGCCGTCGACCGGCACTATTGAGCGCCGCGGTTTTGCTGCGGCCTTGCGCGCCGCGGCGCGCCGTCCGCACATCTCACGCAAAAGCCATGCAAAAGGGCCGGCCCCGCGGGGCCGGCCCTTTTTGCGCTCTGTTGCGCTCTGCTGCATTCTGCCGCGATGGCAAACGCGCCTCAGCGCGCCTTGCGGCGCTTGCCGCGGCCCATGGCGACGGCCGTGCCGGCGATGCCGACAGCGCCCACGGCCAGCAGGCCCGTCCACAGCGGCAGCGCGCTCGCGTCGCCCGTCTGCGGCGTTGTGGCGGCCGGCGTGCCCGGC
>DXGT01000142.1 GCA_019113785.1 Candidatus Ruthenibacterium merdigallinarum
GAGGCGAACCAGCCGGGCAGGTTCTCCTCGGCGACGCCCAGCGCGCTCAACACGACGTTCACAACGCCGCCGTTCTTCATGAACATGGCCTTCCACACGGAGCCCACGGCCACGACGGACGCCACGTACGGGAAGAAGATGGCGCTGCGGAAGAAGTTGACGCCGCGCATCTTGCGGTTCAAAAGCAGGGCGAGGCCCAGCGCGGCCGCCATGCTGAAGATGACGGTGAAGATGCTGTAAATGATGGTCTGCACCAGGGAAGAGCGGAACACACGGTCGTCGAACAGCTCCTTGAAGTTCTCAAGACCGATGAAGCTCATCGCATTGAAGCCGTCCCACTCCATAAAGCTGAGCGTGAAGGAGAACAGGACGGGGATCAGTACAAAGATGAAGAAGCCGATGAAGTTCGGCAGGATGAACGACATGCCCACGAGGGTGTTCCTCATGTTCAGGCTCATCCCTTTTTTGGCCGCTTTGGCCTGCGTATTGACCGCCAAGCGGATTCCCCCTTTCAAAACCTGCAAAAGAGCGGGGCGGGCGCGCCTGCACCCGCCCCGAAAAAACTTTGCGTGCCTAGTTCAGCGCGTGCGCTTACTCGAGGATTTCGGCAGCGCGCTCGGCCATCTCGGCCAGGCCATCATCCACGGACAGCTCGCCCAGCATGATCAGGCTGTGCTCCTCGCCCAGCATCTGGTTCACGTCGGCGACCTTGTCGGCGATGGGACGATCCAGCGCGATGTTCTTGGTCTGCAGCGCCTCGGCCACGCCCTCGGGCATGCCCTCGACGGCGGCCAGCGTCTCAAACGTGGAATCGCTGGACATGGCGGGGATGTAGCCAACCTTGGCGTACTCGGCAGCGCCGCCCTCGCCGGTGGCGAACTTCACGAACTCCCACGCGGCCTCCTGCTTCTCGGAAGCGGCGTTCACGGCCATCGGCGTGGTGGAGCCGACGGTCCAGCCGGCCTCGACATCATCGGGGTGCGGCAGGGTGGCGACGCCCCAGTTGACGGTGCTCTCGCCGCTGCTGACCTTCTCGATCATCGTGGCCATGAAGTAGGTGCCCATGGGCAGCATGGCGACAGTGCCCTGGGGGAACGGGCCGGAGTAGTGGATGTTGCCGCTCTTCAGCTCGCCGTAGTCCTGGATGGAGCCGGCGTCCTGCATGCGCAGGGCCATCTCATAGTAGGGTTTGAAGAAGTCGTAGCCGGTGGAGTAATCCATGATGGTGTGCTTGCCGTCCTGGATGCCCCAGCTCTCGACGCAGGCCTGCCAGGTGTGCAGATAAGCGCCGTAGATCTTGTTGGCGCCCTCGCCGCTCGTCAGCTCGGCAGCCATGTTCTCGAAATCGGTCCAGGTCCAGTCGTTGGAGGGATACTCCACGCCGGCCTCGTCAAAGATGTCCTTGTTGTAGAACATGACATAGTAGTCGGTGCGGATGGGCATCGCATACTGCTTGCCGTCGAAATTGAAGTTCTCGGCAAGGCCGTTGTAGGCGGACAGGTCGACGCCGTCGCGCTCGATGTACTCGGTCAGGTCAGCCAGCTGGCCTTTGTTCGCCAGCTCCTTCGTGGTGTCGGCGTCCTTGATCCAGAACGCGTCCAGCTCGCTGCCGCCGTTGAGCATAACGCTCAGCTTGGTGGTGTAGTCGGCCGAGGGGATGTCCATCAGCTCGACCTTGATGTTGGGGTGAGCAGCCTCAAACGCGGCGATGATGTTGGTGTCGCCCGCATTGACGGTGGCGTCCCACGTGGAGACCTTGATGGTCACCTGCTCGCCGGACGCAGCGGAAGTGGAACCGCTGGCGGCCGCAGAGCCGGACGCGGCAGCGCTGGAGCTGGTCCCGCCGCCGCAGCCGGCCAGAAGGCTGGCGGAAAGCGCGCAGGCCAGAACGCTTGCAACAATACGTTTCATTCTCATACTCTCCTTTTGTCTTGGTGCTTACGGCAGCCGAAGCCGCCTTCGTTCATGAAACTATTATAGCAACGGCCCTCGCAGCTGGTAAACGCAGGAAACGCGAAACTTGTGATACTTTTTTCACCTGTTTTGCAACGATTTGTAACTTTTCTAATACTTTCTTTAAAATCTTTGAAATTTTACGCACTCTTGCGCCTTTAATTGAAGATTTTTCCTCTTTGCGCTATAGTAATAGCGGATATTTTATAAAATAGTACGCTTTTTCTGAAGGAGGGCGCGCTTTGAGACGACCGCTGCACAGCATCAAATTCAAGATCATCGCGGCCACCCTCGCCTGCGTGGCCGCCGTCACACTGGCCAGCACGTTCGTTCTGTACAACTATCTGAACCATCTTTTGCAGCAGCAGAACGCACGCATCCAGCAGATGCACCTGAGCACATTGCAGGCGCAGATGGACAAATACCTCGACGATTTCCTCTCGCTGGTACTGGTGTGCGCCAACGACAACACCATCAGCTCGGCGGCGGGGCTGGGCGGCGTCAACAACCTGACGCTGAATGCGCAGAACCGGCTGAACACTTCGCTGAAAGCCTGCCCGGGCGAAGGATATGTAGATAAATTCTTTACCTTTAATACGCTGGGCGGCATCATCCAGACGAACACGCGCCAGTACGGCTCCTTGCAGGACGGCGCGCGCGTGATGGAGTCGTCCCTGTACCAAAACGCCCTCGCCGACGATTTCAAGGCCCCGTACACCATCGCCCTTGCGCCCAGCGTGCACCGCGATGGGCGCACCGCGCAGTACGGCCCGCAGACCGTGGTGGCCGTATTGTGCCCCATGCAGCGCGGTCGGCAGGTGCCCACCAGCTTTGTGTATCTGGAGGTCGGGCTCGACCTGTTCACCGACCTGCTCGCCCCTTACGCCGAGGCAAACGACGTCTTTCTGGCCGGGCCGGACGGCGCGCTGCTGAGCGACGTGCCCGCGGCCCTGCCCGGGGACTTCAGCCTCAGCGAGGTCTCAAACGGCGCGTTCACGCTGGGCGGGCACCGCTGGCTCATGCTGAGCGAGACGCTTTCCGGCGCCGGGATGACGGTGAACAGCTGTTTTCAGACCGATGCGCTCGACCAGGACGGCGTGCAGGTGCTGTACGTCGTGATCGTCGTGTTCCTGACGGGGCTGGCGGTGGCGGCCGTGCTGGCGGTCATCGTGTCGGCGTTCCTCACGCGGCCCATCCGCCGGCTGGACGAGCGGCTGCGGCGCATCACCGCGAACGATTTCTCCTTCGACCCCGAGATCGAGCGCTCGAAGGACGAGATCGGCGCCATGGGCCACACCGTCAACGAGATGGCGCTGAGCATCGACCATCTGCTGCACGAGACGCAGGAGATGTACGAGCAGCGCAAAAACATCGAGATCTCGCTTTTGCAGAGCCAGGTGAACCCGCATTTCCTGTACAACACGCTCGACACCATCCGCTGGATGGCCGTCATCCAGAAATGCCCGGGCATCGCCGGCATGGTGGGCAGCCTTGTGAACCTTTTGAAAAACGTCGCCAAGGGCACGCAGGACAAGATCACCCTGCGCGAGGAGCTGTCGCTGCTCGACGACTACATCGCCATCCAGAGCGTGCGCTATATGGAGACGTTCACCTTTGAAAACCGCGTGCCCGAAGAGCTGCTCTCGTGCCGCATCGTCAAGCTGACGCTGCAGCCGCTGGTGGAGAACGCCATTTTCCACGGCATCGAGCCCACGGGCGAGTGCGGCGTCATCACGCTGAGCGGCCGGCTGGACGGCGGCGACGTGGAGCTGTGCGTGGAGGACGACGGCGCGGGCATTGAGCCCGAGAAGCTGGCAGGCCTCCTCACGGCCCCGCACAAGCGCGACCGCTCGTCGCTCAACGGCATCGGCGTGGCCAACGTGCACCAGCGTTTGCAGCTGATCTACGGCAAAAAATACGGCCTGCGCGTCGAGAGCGAACTCGGCAAATTCACCCGCGTGTTCGTGCGCTTTCCCAAGGAGGAGTAACCATGTACCAAGTGCTGCTGGCGGACGATGAACCCATCATCCTCTCCGGCATCAAATTTCTGATCGACTGGGAAAAGTGCGGCTGCCAGATCGCCGCCACCGCCCGCAACGGCCAGCAGGCGCTGGAGAGGATCCGCGCGCTGCACCCGGACATCGTCGTGTGCGACATCGCCATGCCCGTGATGACCGGCACCGAGCTTTTGCAAACGGTCGCGGCCGAGAGCCCCGGCACCGTGTTCATCATGCTGACGAACCACCCGGATTTCGACCTTGCGCGCCAGTCGCTGCGGTTTGCGGCGGTGGATTACCTTTTGAAAAGCCAGCTGACGGCCGAGACACTGGAGCAGGCGCTGGCGCGCGCATGCGCCGAGCGCGACCGGCGCGCAAAGCTGGCGCAGGCGCAGCTGGTGGACTCCTACCTCGCCGAGAGCAGCCGCCAGATCCTCGACAGCGCCATCCTGCGCGTGGTGCAGGCGCCCGCGGGCGCCTCGATGCAGGAGACGGCGGCCGTGCTGGCCCAGCACCACATCCTGGACGGCTGGGGCATGGCGTACATCCCGCTGAATTTCCCCATCTCGCCGGCGGAGGGCGATTCGCAGCAGCTGCGCCAGCTGTTCAACTGGGAGCTGGAGGTGGCCGACAAGCTGGCCGAGACGCTGTTCAGCCAGCATTCGCTGTTCTGCCCTGACGAGCAGTACCAGAGCATGTTCCTGCTGAGCTGGGGCTTCGCCCGGGCCGACTGGCACGACAAAATGCTGCAATTCGCCACAAAACTCTCGAGCGCCAGCGCCACCATCGTGCGTGCCACGCCGCGCGTGCTGGCCACGGAGTTCTTCTCCGGCGAGGGCCAGCTGGAGGAATGCCGCCGCCAGCTGTTTTCGCTGCGCGATTATTTTTACCTCACCAGCCAGGGGCGCGTGTTTTTCCAGGACCTGACGCTGCCCGCCTTCCAGCCGCTGGGCCTGGCGGGCCTGCCGCAGCGCCTCGCCGCGGAGCTGCGCGCGAAAAACGCGGCCGGCGTCTCCTCGCTGATGGAGCGCGCCATCGCCCGCGTGCGCGACACGCCCCACGAAAAGAGCCAGGCGCTGTGGCTGTGCGGCGAGATCTACAGCGCCGCGCAGGAGGCGCTGGGCGCCGAGCGCTTCCCCTCCTCGCCCCGCCGCCTGCGCGAGATCGAGAGCCTCGCCACGCGCGGGCACGTGGTGCACTGGCTCGAGCAGCTGCTCAACGAGCTGACGGCCTGCCTGGAGCAATACGCCTCCGGCAAATCGGCCCTCATCGAAAAGGCGCGCCAGTACGTCATCGACAATGTCGACAAGCGCATCATGCTGCAGGACGCCGCCGATTATGTGTGCATTTCGCCGGGTTATCTGTCGGCGCTGTTCAAAAAGCAGTACGGCGTGAATTTCGTCGATTACATCAACCAGGTGAAAATGGAGCGCGCGTGCGAATTGATCCGCGAAGGGCGCTACAAAATCTACGAGATCGCCGACCGGCTCAGCTTTGAAAACGCCTATTACTTCTCGCGCGTGTTCAAGCGGCACACCGGCATGACGCCCACGGAATACCAGAAAAATCTGCGAGGTGACCGCCATGTGGAATAAAGCGGAAATTTTCGAGGCGCTGGGCGGCGAAGGTCTGCCCCTGCTGCCGGGGGCCGAGGCGCCCGGCGCCGCCGCGGCCGGCGGCTGGCGCGCAAAACAGCTGGCGCTGCTGTGCGAGCGGGCGCAGGAGTACCTTGCGCAGGACGCGCCCGGCCTGCCCTATTCGCTGTTCAAGCTGTATTGGGAGACCGGAGACCGCGAGACGTACCAGCGGCGCTATTTTGACCGGCGCGGCCGCCTGATGACCTTCGCGCTGCTGTGCTGGCTTCAGCCGGAGGACGCGCGCTGGCGCGACGCGCTCAACGACATCGTGTGGGCTGTTTGCGCCGAGCCGTTCTGGTGCATGCCCGCGCACTTCCTCGGCCCCGGGGACGCGCCGCTCGCCTTCGACGAATACGCGGGCTGCCTGGATCTGTTCGCCTGCGAGACGGCCTTTGCGCTGGCCGAGACGCTGGCGCTGTGCCGCGCGCAGATGGCGCCGGACGTGGTTCGCCAGGCCGAATTGCAGCTGGAAAAGCGCATCTTCGAGCCGTTTTGCAGCGACAGGGCCGTGCACCGCTTTGAGACGATGCACAACAACTGGTGCGCCGTGTGCGCCGGGGCCGTGGGCGGCGCGGCGCTGCACCTGGTGCGCGACCGCGCGCGGCTTGCAAACATCCTGCACCGGTGCCTTTCGAGCATGGACGTGTATCTCGCCAGCTTCGGCAACGACGGCGTGTGCGTGGAGGGCGTGGGCTACTGGACGTACGGCTTCGGCTTTTTCACCTGCTTTGCCGACCTGCTTGCAAAGCGCACGGCGGGCGCGCTGGACCTGTTCGCGCTGCCGAAGGTGCAGGCCATCGCGCGCTGCCAGCAGCATTACTTCCTCTCGGGCAACTGCACGGTCAGCTTTGCCGACGGCAGCCCGACGAGCGGCTTTCGCATGGGGCTTTCGTGCCGGCTGCAGCAGCTCGTGCCGGACGCGGCCATCCCGGACGCCGTCTACGCCGACAGCGTCCTTAGCGACACGTGTTACCGGTTCTGCCTTTCCCTGCGCGACTTTTTGTGGTATGATGAACATGCAAGGTTCGGCCTGCCCGCGGCGGGCTCCGTCTGGCTGGCGGACGCGCAGTGGCTCATCTCGCGCGGCGCGCGTCTCGTGCTGGCCGCCAAGGCCGGCAATAACGGCGAGAGCCACAACCACAATGACTGCGGCTCGTTCATCCTGTGCCGGGACGGCGAACCGCTTGTGTGCGACCTCGGCGCCGGGCTGTATGACGCGGGCTACTTCGGCCCGCAGCGCTATGAATACTTCGTCAACGCCGCGCGCAGCCACAACGTGGCCATGCCCGCCGGCTGCGAACAGGCGGCGGGCGCGCAGTACGCCGCGCGCGAGGTGGACGTGTTCACCCAGGGGCCCGCGGACGTGTTCTCGGCCGAGCTGAGCGGCTGCTACGCCTGCGCGCCGCTATGCCGCTACACGCGCACGCTGACGCACGACAAGGCCGCCGGCACGCTGCTTTTGTGCGACGCGCTGGAATTTGAAACGCCGCAGCCCGTGACGCAGGTGTTCCTCTCCGAGACGCCCATCCGCCTGGAGGAGGGACGCGCCGTGTTCTCGCGCGGGGACGCGCAGCTGGCGCTGCGCTTTGACGCGGCGCACTTGGCCGCCAGCGTGCACACCGAAACCTGGCGCGAACACACACAGGGGCGCGTTTGCACGGCGTGGGTGCTGCATCTGGACGCCGCGCCCGCCGAGCGCCACGAGTTTGTGCTGACGTTTGACTGAGTTTTGCTATAACAAGGAGGAGCTCCCATGATCAAGCTGAAAATCGTCGACAAGGACGAGCACATCTACGCCACCAGCAATGCGGGCGAGGCCGTCAGCATCCTGCACACGTCCGAATACCGCGAGGGCGACCACATCTACATCGAGTGCGAGCGCCCCGGCGCTTACTGCGTCATCCAGCTGGAGGACACGATGGCGCCGGCGCTCGTCTACATCCCGGGGCAGGTGCTGTGCTACCACGTCCCCTGCGGGGCCGACCGGGCCGTTCTTTCTCCCAAGGCGTTCACGGGCCGCCGCCATCTTGTGCGCGCGCGCCTCGCCAGCGAGGGGGAGATCCGCCACCGCCGCAACCTCGCTTTCAACCCCTACGACCAGGCCGCCGAAGGCGGCTACTTCCCGCACGCGAGCTCCAACATCCAGGGCGCCAGCGCGATGTTCGCCGCGCGCAACGCCGTGGACGGCGTGTGTGAGAACTGTTCGCACGGCGAATGGCCCTATGCGAGCTGGGGCATCAACCGCGACCCGAAAGCGGCGTGGAAGCTGACGTTCGGCCGCGAGGTGGAGCTGGACGAACTGCGCGTGACGCTGCGCGCCGACTTCCCGCACGACAGCTTCTGGACGCAGGGCACCGTGGAGTTCTCCGACGGCAGCAGTGAAGTGCTGCATTTTGAAAAGACCGCCTGCGCGCAGCGCTTTCCCATTGCGCCGCGCAAGGTGGAATGGCTGGTGTTCAAGGACCTTGTAAAGGCCGACGACGCCTCCCCCTTCCCCGCGCTGACGCAGTTTGAAGCGTGGGGGCGCAACGTGTAAAAGCAAAGACGCAACAGCGGCCCGCCGGTTTTGCCGGCGGGCCGCTGTGTGTTTTTCGTTTCATGCGTTCTTTTCGCGGCGGCGCAAAATCTCGTCCACGACCTGCGCGGCCACGTCGTCCTTGCTCATCAACGGCAGCTGGCGCTCGCCCTCGCGCGAGAGCAGCGTCACGACGTTCGTGTCCGTGCCGAAACCCGCGCCCTCGGTGCGCAGGCTGTTTGCGACGATGAGGTCGGCGTTTTTTGCCTCCAGCTTTTTGCGCGCGTTGGCCAGCAGGTCCTGCGTCTCCATGGCAAAGCCGCACAGAAACTGCCCCGGGCGCTTGTGCGCGCCCAGCCACGCCAGGATGTCCTGCGTGCGCTCGAGCGAAAGCGAAAGCGCGCCGTCGCCTTTTTTGATCTTCTCGCCGGCGACGGCGGCCGGGCGGTAATCGGCCACGGCGGCCGCTTTGACGACGATATCCTGCTCGCCGGCGCGCGAGGTCACGGCCTCGAACATCTCGGCGGCGCTCGTGACGGGCACCACGTCCGTGAACATCGGCGGCGTCAGCGAAACGGGCCCCGTCACCAGCGTGACGGCCGCGCCGCGCAGCATGCAGTTGCGCGCGATGGCGTAGCCCATGCGCCCCGAGGAATGGTTCGTCACAAAGCGCACCGGGTCGATGGCCTCGCGCGTGGGCCCGGCCGTCACCAGCACGCGCAGGCCGGCCATATCCTTTTGCATGGCCGTCTCGCGCAGGATGTACTGCAAAAGCTCGGCGGGCTCGGGCATTTTCCCCTTGCCCTCGTCGCCGCAGGCAAGATGGCCCGCGGCCGGCTCGATGACCTCCATGCCGAAGCGGCGCAGCCGGGCGAGATTGTCCTGCACGATGGGGTTTTCGTACATGCGCGTGTTCATCGCGGGCGCGACGAACACCTTGCACCGGCACGCCAGCAGCGTGGTGGTCAGCATATCGTCGGCGATGCCGCACGCCAGCTTGCCGATGACGTTGGCCGTGGCCGGCGCCACCAGCACCACGTCCGCGCGCTTTGCCAGCGCGACATGTTCGACGCTGAACTGGAAATTGCGGTCGAACGTGTCCACCATGCACTTTGTGCCCGTGAGCGACTCGAACGTGATGGGCGTGATAAAATTCGTCGCGTTTTTCGTCATCAGCACCTGCACGTCGGCGCCGAGCTTTTTCAGCATACTGGCAAGGTTCGGGATCTTGTACGCGGCAATGCCGCC
>DXGT01000143.1 GCA_019113785.1 Candidatus Ruthenibacterium merdigallinarum
ACGAGCCTTCCTTGTCGCTCTCCTCGTCCTCTCCCTCCATCATCACATAGCCGCCGAACGGCAGCGCGCGCACGGAATACTGCGTCTGCCCACGCACAAAGCCGAACAGCCGCGGGCCCATGCCGATGGAAAATTCATTCACCGTGATGCCGCCGGCCTTGGCCGCGAGGAAATGCCCCAGCTCATGGATGAAGATCAAAAGACCGAACACGAGCACCGAGATGAGGAGCGTCAAAAGAAATGAAAGCATGTACAACCGCCTTTCCGCACACAGAGCGGGCGCCGCAGCGCCTTTTTCAGGTGCGCGCTAAAACGTATGCACGCGCCATGCGGTCGCATGCATACACATCGTCGAGGGTATAGCTTCCCCCGAAGGAATCGCTGTCCACCACGCCCTCGACCAGCTCGCCGATGCGCAAGAACGGGATCTTGTCCTCGAGGAACAGGCGCACGGCCTCCTCGTTGGCGCCGTTGGCCGCGCACGGCGCAAGGCCGCCCTTGGCCATGGCCTTTTTGCACGCCGCGAGGCAGCGGAACGTCTCCTCGTCCGCCTCGTCGAACGTGATGCTTTTCAGCTGGGTAAAATCCAGCTCCGGCGCGATGGCCTCGCCACGTTCGGGCCAGGTGAGCGCATACTGGATGGGAATGCGCATATCCGGCACGCCCAGCTGCGCGAGGATCGAATGGTCGGTGAACTGCACCATCGAATGGATGATGCTCTGACGCTGCACCACGATCTGGATTTTTTCGGGCGCGAGATCGAACAACCACGCCGCCTCGATCAGCTCAAGGCCCTTGTTCATCAGCGTGGCCGAGTCGATGGTGATCTTCGCGCCCATGCTCCAGTTCGGGTGGCGCAGCGCGTCGCGTTTCGTCACGTGTTGCAGCTCGGCGCGCGTTTTGCCGAAAAACGGCCCGCCCGAGGCGGTCAGCAGTATTTTTTGCAGCCGTTTCGCCGAGTATGCGTCCTGTAAGCACTGGAAAATGGCCGAGTGCTCGCTGTCCACGGGCAGCAGCTTCGCCCCGTTCTCCGCAGCCGCGCCCGTCACCAGCTTGCCGCCCGTCACAAGGCTCTCCTTGTTCGCCAGCGCCACGTCGCGCCCGCTCTCCAGCGCGGCCAGCGTCGCGGGCAGGCCCGCAATGCCCACCACGGCGTTCAATACGACGTCCGCGTCCTCCTGTGCGGCCAGCGCGCGCAGGCCCTCGGCCCCGCGCGCAACGCGCGGCGCGCCCGCCGTGCCAGCCAGCGCCGCCTCCAGTTTTTGCGCGGCGTCCTCGTCCGTCACGGCGACGGTGCGCGGATGGAATTCCGCGATCTGTTTTTGCAAAAGCGCCACATTGGAATGCGCCGCCAGGCCCGCCACCTCATAGCCCTCGCGGCGGATGACGTCCAGCGCCTGCGTGCCGATGGAGCCTGTGCTGCCCAGCAGCGTGATGCGTTTTGCCATTTGCGCGCCTCCTCTCAGACGGCCGCCTGCGTCAGGCAGACGGCGACGAAGGGCGCGACGAACATCACGCTGTCAAAGCGGTCCATGATGCCGCCATGCCCCGGGAAAATGGTGCCGTAGTCCTTGATGCCGCACTGGCGCTTGACCACAGAGGCGTTCAGGTCGCCCAGCATGCCCAGCACGCTGCCCACGGCGCCCAGCACGGCCACGACGGCGTAGCCCGCCGCGCCGAAGCGCTCGAGCGGCGCGGGCACAAGGCCGCACGCGGCGTAGATCGCCGTGATGACGACGCCCAGCACCACGCTGCCCGCAAGGCCGCCCACTGCGCCCTCCACCGTTTTGTGCGGGCTGACGGTGGGCGCGAGCTTATGCTTGCCGAACGCGCTGCCCGCAAGATAGGCGAACGTGTCGCCGCCCCAGGCAAAGCCCAGCGCGAGCAAAATGGCGTAAATGCTCTGCCATGTGTGCGCAAAGCTGCTGCGCAGGTACAAAAGCGAGGCAAAGCACGCCAGAATGACGCCGGAGAGCACCGCCATGCCCCCCACCTTCGCAAATTCCAGCGCGGCGGGGCGCGCGATGACGCAGCACGCGAGATACACGGCCATCACGTACAGCGCGGGCCACAAAAGCCCCGCGGCCCAGCTCTGGTCGGCCAGCATCACAAGCAGCGTCAGCGGCACGTACGCCGCAAAGACGTGCGGCGCTTTCAACCCGAACGCATCGTACACCTCATGGATGGCCACCAGCGCGATGACCGCCAGCACAAAGTTGAACGCCAGCGTGTCGAAAAAGCACAGCACCAGCGCCAGCACGGCCAGGCCCACCACGGAGGTGATCACTCTGGTTTTCATTCTCCGTTTCCCCCTCAAAGGCCGCCGAACCGGCGGCTGCGATGATTGTATTCATCGATGGCGCGGTCAAGGTCGGCGCGCGTAAAGTCCGGCCAGAGCACGTCCATGCTGATGAATTCGGCGTAGGACGCCTGCCACAGCATGAAATTCGACAGGCGCATCTCGCCCGACGGGCGCAGGATGAAGTCCGGGTCCTTCTGGCCGGCGGTGTACAGGCAGCCGGAAAACGCCGCCTCGTCGATGTCGTCCACAGCCATCTGCCCGTCTTTCACCTTCTGCGCCAGCAGCTTTGCCGCGCGCAAAATCTCCTGCCGGCCGCCGTAGTTGATGGCCACATTCAACACGGTGCCCGTGTTGTTCTTCGTCTTTTCCTCGATGTCCGCCATCTGCGCCTTGAATTTTTCGGGCAGCGGCGCGCGGTCGCCCAAAAAGACGACGCGGTTGTTCTCCTTCTGGTAATCGTACGCCATGATCAGATATTCGCCGAACAGGCGCATGATCGCGCTGACCTCCTCGAGCGGGCGCGCCCAGTTCTCGGTGGAAAACGCGTAGAACGTGACGCTGGCGATCTTCAGTTCATTGCAGTAGCGGATGATGTCGCGGAACACCTCCGCCCCCTTTTTATGGCCAGCTGTGCGCGGCAGGCCGCGCTTTTTCGCCCAGCGGCCGTTGCCGTCCATGATGATGCCGATGGACAGCCCCTCGGCAAAATTCTGCGGTCGATCCATTCCTGAACGCTCCTTTGCAAAATGAAGTGCCGCGCGCTGTCGCGCGCGGCACACTGCATCGTCTGGCGCAAATGCCCGTCAGATCTCCATGATCTCCTTCTGCTTGGCGCTGCAGATCGCGTCGATCTCCTTCGTGGCTTTGTCCGTGATCTTCTGCATTTTTTCCTCGAGGTTCTTCTGGTCGTCCTCGGTGATGTCGCCGGCCTTTTTCATGCTTTTGAACTTATCCATGGCCTCGCGGCGCACATTGCGCACGGCCACCTTGGCCTCCTCGCCCATGTGCATGGCTTCCTTCACCAGCTGCTTGCGGCGCTCCTCCGTGGGCGCAGGGAATACCAGGCGCATCACACGCCCGTCGTTCGTGGGGTTGATGCCGATGTCCGACGAGAGGATTGCCTTCTCGATGAGCTTCATCAGCGAGGGATCCCACGGGCTGATGGTGAGCACGCGCGCCTCGGCTACGGCCACGGCCGCCACCTGGTTGATCGGCGTGGGCGCGCCGTAATAATCCACCGTGACTTTGTCCAGCACCGCGGGGTTGGCGCGGCCCGCGCGGATGGCGCCCAGCTCTTTCGTGAGGTGGTCGATGGTGTTCTTCATTTTGTTTTCGTAAACCTGCGTCTCAGCGCTCATTGTCGTCGTCTCCTTTATATGGATTGCCGGCCGGTGCGCGGCTTATTCACTCACAAGCGTGCCGATGTCCTCCCCGGCCACCGCGCGCGCGATGTTTTCCGGCGAGAGGATGTCGAACACGAGGATGGGCAGATGATTGTCGCGGCACATCGTGGCCGCCGTGCTGTCCATCACAGCCAGCTGGTCGTTCAGCACCTGGCTGAACGTCAGCGTGTGGTACTTTTTCGCGTCCGGATAGCGCTTGGGGTCCTTGTCGTACACGCCGTCGACCATCGTCGCCTTGAAGATGATGTCGGCGTTGATCTCGGCCGCGCGCAGCGCGCTGGCCGTGTCCGTCGAGAAGAACGGGTTGCCCGTGCCGCACGCCAGGATCACGATGCGCCCCTTTTCCAGATGTCGGATGGCGCGGTTGCGGATATACGGCTCCGCCACCTGCTGCATGTTCAGCGCCGTCTGCACGCGCACCGTCAGGCCCAGCTGCTCCAGCGCGTCCGCCACGGCAAGCGCGTTCATCGTCGTGGCCAGCATGCCGATCTGGTCGGCGCGGGTGCGCTCCATCTCGCCGGAGGAGCGGCCGCGCCAGAAGTTGCCGCCGCCGACGACGATGGCGATCTGCGCGCCCATCTCGTGCGCCTTCTGGATGCCCCGGCAAATGCTCTGGGTCGTGTCCGTGTCGATGCCAAAGCCCCGCTCGCCCGCAAGGGCCTCCCCGCTGAGCTTGAGCAGAACCCGCTGATATTTGATCGCCATTGCTCCCACCGCCAAATCCATTGTATTGTCGTATCTATTTTACATGATTTGCCCCGCAAAGTAAAGGCCATTTTCCGCCGCGCGCCCACGCGGGCGAAAAAAAGGCCGCCGGCATGCGCTCAAAGGCACGCCGGCGGCCTTTCGTCCGCTCCCTCGCCGCGCCGTTTTTCAGGCGGCGCGCGGTAAATCTTTCAAACATTCATTCCCAGCTCAAAAATTCGTTCTCCACAGTGTTCCAGCAGTTGAGCGGCGCGCTCGCAGCGCTCAGCTGTACAGGCCCCTCGCCCTCCGTGCACACGGGCAGCGTCACGCGGAACACGGCGCCTCCGTCGTTCTCCGCTTCCACAGCGCCGCCCAGCTCCTGCGCCAGCGTGCGCACGATGTACAGCCCCAGCCCCGCGCCAAGGCGGCACTGTTCGCGCTTTTCGTCCCCGCGCCAGAACTTTTCAAACAGTTTCTCCCGGTCGGCGTCGGCAAAACCCGCGCCGTTATCGCGCACGGTCAGCGTCAGCCGGTCGCCGCTGCGCTCCACCGCCATCGTCACATGTCCGTCGTCGGCGTTTGCATGGCGCACGGCGTTCGACAGAAGGTTGATCGCGATGCTCTCGAGATATTGCCGGCTCGAGACCATCATCCCCGCGTTTGCGGTCTCCTCGCCGCACACGATGTCGAGGCGCACCCCGCGCTGGCGCGCAAACGGCTGCACGCTCTGCGCAATCTCCACAAGCAGGCCCGGCACGTCGAACCACTCCCGCCGGCACACCAGCGCGCCGCCGCTCGCGGCGAGCAGCAGGTTGTTGCTCACGCGCAGGCTCCGGCGCAGGCTGCGCTCCATCGCCTCGTACAGCGCGCGCACCTCCGGCACCGGCGCGCGGGCGGACTCCTCCTCCCGGCGGCGCAGCACCGCAAGGCCGGACAGCGCCGTCGCCAGCGGCGCGCGCACCTCGTGGGCCAGCGCTGCCAGCGTCTGCGCGGGCAGATAGCCGTCTTTCGGCGCAAGGCGGCTGCCGTCCAAAAGCAGATTCATCCCATTGGCGCTCAGCGCGGCGTACAACTGCTCGCCCAGCGTCTCGCACAGCCGTTTTGCCTCGGGCGGTACCGCCAGCGCCCCTTCGACGCGCAAAACGCCGTAATCCTGCGCTTCGCACTGCGCGCGCAGCGGCGCGCGCCACGCGCCCGTCTCTTCACAGGGCGCAGGTTCGTCCTCCATACGGTACGCGCCGTCCGGCATCTGCCGCAAGCGGTAATACGCGCCGCTGCACCGCAGGTACGCCTGCACCGCCTGCGCGCCGCACAGCGCCTCCAGCGCCTCCTGCGCCTCGCGCAAAAGGCGCGCCACGTCCCGGCACGCATAGGTGGCGTCCAGATAGCGCATCATGGCCTGCCGATGTTCTTCGCTCACTTTGGCGCCTCCTCCTGCACGAATGTCCCTGTGCCGCGCTGGCGGCGCAGCAGCTCCTGATACAGCATGTCCACAAGCAGTTTGTTCGGCGGCACCTTCCCCTCGGGAAGCCCCAGCCCTTTCACGAGCGCGCGCCACAGCGGCGTTCGCTTTTCCTCCATCTTTTTCGCCGCGCCGTGGATGGCCCGCTCCACCGAGCGGACGTCCACATTCTTGCCGGCGGCGCGGGTGAATTCCTCGTCTGCGCGCCACGGCGCGCGCCCGGCTTGCAGCAGATGGACGAGCACCTGATTGAGATAGCCCGCGCCGCACACCTTACACGGCCCCAGCACCTCGTACAGAAGCTGGTCGACCATCTGCTGGTCCGTCTGGCGCTGTGCGCGCAGCGTCTCCGCAGGCCCGCACGGCTCGTCCTCCTGCGCGCACAGATCGCCGATCCGGCGCAAAATCAGCGCCAGCGGGTACGTTTTATCGAAGTAACCGTCGGCGCCCAGCCGGAGCGCCTGATGGCGCAGCTGGCTCTCGCCGGCGGCGCCGTACGCCGACAGCACGAACACCCTCGGGCGCGGAGGCGGCAGCTGCCGCAGCTCGCGCAAGAAATCCAGCCCGTCCATGCCGGGCATGTACAAGTCCAGCAAGACGGCGTCCACCGGACGCGCGCGCACCAGTTCCAGCGCCTCGCGCCCGTTGCCCGCGCACCCGGCGCAGCAAAAGCCGTCCGCATTCTCCAGATACATTTTCAGGGCGATGCGGTCGCCCGGTTCGTCGTCCGCCAGCAGCACCCGTACCGGCGGACGCTCTTCTTCGTCAGAATGGCTCATACCCGTCTCCCTTTCTCTTTCTTGGTTGGATCGCCGCGCCGCTCAGCCGCACCCTTCGCCGAAGGGCGCGGCGCCTATGTCGTGCAGGACGTCGCGCGCGCAGCGCGGCTCCACCGCATTTTCATACAGATAGCGCAGCAAAAGCAGCACCCTCTCGCGCGCCGTATCCATCTGGCGCATCACGCGCGCGTCCTCCACGGCGCGCAGGCGGTCCAGCCGCTCGATGAAAATGCCGAACGGGCGCGGCGCGTTTTCGTCGACCGTCAGGCCGTAGCGAAGCGCGTGCGAACGCTGCAAATGTTCCAGTTCGGAAAATTCCCGGAGAAAAACGGTCTCTTTCTTCATTGCGATCTACCCCTTACACCAGATTTTTCCTGCACCAAAAAGTGTATACGAGGCGTCGCGCAAAAATCAACCAACAAAAATCGACAAAAATACCGCAAAATAGCAATTTCTCTCTCCTACCGCCTATTGTACAGATTTTTGCGCGAAAATCCAGAGGTTTTCCGTGTATTCTCCGTTTTGCAATGCCTTGGGGCATCAAATTTATACAATTCATAAAAAGACAGGCACGCCAAAGCGCCGCGCGGCCCCGCACATTCCCCGCGCCGGCGCCTCGCGCGGCGGCAAAGCGCGGGCTTGCGGGGGCGCTCTGCGGGCGGATTTCTTTTCGCCGCATCTTTTTTGTAAAAAGGCCTTGACAAGTTGTGAAAAATGGGGTATCTTATTATACGCATCGTGCAGCGCACACGCGCGGCACGGCAGCTTGGGCCTGTAGCGCAGCTGGGAGCGCGTACGGTTCGCATCCGTAAGGTCGAGGGTTCGATCCCCTTCAGGTCCACCAAAAAGCCGCTGAACGAAACGTTCGGCGGCTTTTTTCATCCCCTGTAGGCGCAGAAGGGAATTTTTTGTGCCTTTTGTCGTTTTTTGCACTTCTTTTTTGGTGTAATGTTTTTGACTTTACAGGCAGCTTTCTCCCTTTGGGCAAAGCGGAGTGGTGTAATGGTATTTCCCTTTACAGCTCCTATTGCAAAGTGCGCGTGCCCTATATATACTATAAATAAACCGCTCGGCCGGCAAAAGCGCCGGCCGGAAAGGATGTTCCCTTCTATGTGGACTTGTTCTCTGCTCAAAACCAACGCCCGCCGCGTGCTGTCGCGGCGTTACGGCGCGTGCCTTGCCTGCGTCTGCGCAGCGCTGCTGGTTACCGCCGCGCCGCTCTGCCTTTTGCCGGCGGCGCGCGCCGGCCTGTGGGTGCTGGGCTGCGCCGCTGTTTTCGCAATTTTGTTCTGCATTTTCATCGTGTCGGCCCTGCGCGTCGGCCTGCGGCGCTTCTTTTTGGAGAACCGCCTGGGCGACGCGCCCACCGCCACGCTCTTTTCCGCCTTTCACGCGCAGGGCTACGCCTGCATCGTGCGCGCCCGGCTGGGGCGCTGCCTGCTCGTCGCTCTGTGGGGGCTTTTACTCATCGTGCCCGGCATCGTCAAAGCGTACGAGACGGCCATGGTGGACGATCTGCTGGCGGAAAACCCGCAGATGCCCCTGCGCCGCGCCTTGCAGTTGAGCCGCCGGATGACGCAGGGCGAAAAAGGCCGGCTGTTCCTTTTGGATCTCTCGTTCCTCGGCTGGTGGCTGCTCTGCGCGCTGAGCGCCGGCGCAGCGCTGCCGTTCTTTTTGCCCTACCGCTGCGCCGTGCGCGCCGAGGCCTATTGCGCGCTGCGCGCCAAGGCCTTTGCGCACGGGTTCACTGACGCGCGAGAACTCGGCGGCTTTTACCGCTATTGAGACGCGCAAAAAAATGCTTTTCCTGACGGACAGCCGTCCCTGCCGCACCGCGGCCGGGGCGGCTGTTTTTTATGAGCGGCGCGCCGATCCATGCGCGCGCAAAGCCTCGCCGGACGCCTCCTCCAGCATGGCGCGCAGCTGCGCCAACGTCTTTTTCTCAATGCGCGACACATAGCGACACGCCTATTGTAAACGATGCCCTTTAAGAAATCGCCTCCAGCTCGTGGAAGCGGAATTTGATGATGATCTCTTTTTCCTCGGTCAGCTCCACCCGTTCGATGAGGCTGACCAGCAGTTCCCGACTGGTCAGTGCCGAGTCCAGAAACTGTTTCACCAGTGCCTTGGCTTTTTCTTCGGTGTTTACCGGCTGCTTTGCCTGTTCCTGTAAGCTTTTCAGCCGATCTTCCAGAACTGTGCGATCCATCTTGACCTTCTGATAGATGCGCTGAAAGTCCTCTTCGGAGAGCAGCCCGTTCAGCCGGTCCATGTACATCTGATCCAGATTGGTGGTCAGAGCAGTGATTTTGGATTGCAGCGCTTGCATCTCCGCTTCACAGCTGGACTCTTTGCTGGCGTTCTCCACCGCTTCTTCTGCAATCGGGCGCAGCCGGTCAGGGTTCAGATAGGCCTGGCAGACCTCCCGCACTTTGGCGAGTACGGCTTCATTCACCGTTTCTTCCTTGATGGAATGACAGGTGCAGACACCCGCCTTGGTGAATCGCTGATAGGTCCGGCAGACAAAGAACAGGCGATCTTCACCTGCGGCATTCTTGCGGTTAAGCACCGCCATGGGATAGCCGCACTCGTGGCAGAAAATCAGCCCTTTCAGCAAGAAGTCATAGGTTCGGCTTCTGGTGTGCTTGCGACTGTTTACCAGCATTTGTACCTTCCGAAAGGTCTCTGGGTCAATGATCGATTCATGCGTTCCTTCCACTACCACCCAGTTTTCCGGTGATTGCCTCAGACACTTCTTGGATTTGTAGCTGATTTTCACCATGCGTCCCTGCACCATATTGCCGATGTAGGTCTCGTTTCTCAGCATTTCAGAGATCCGCTCGCTACTCCACAGTCCGGTGTAGGGGCCGGGATTCCCAACTTTCCAGCCGCAGTAGGTAGCGGGTGTAGGGACACCTTCTTCATTGAGTGTAGTGGCAATTTTGCGGCAGCTCATACCCGAAAGCGCCAGGGCAAAAATCCGCCGCACTACCGGAGCTACTTCCTCGTCAATGACGATCTTGTTTTTCTCGGTAGGGTGCATCTTGTACCCATACATGGGCTTACCGCCGATGAACTGTCCCTTCCGTTGCTTATCTTGCTTGACACTTTTGATCTTCTTGGAGATGTCCTTCGCATACATATCGTTCATGATGGCACGGAATGGAGTGATGT
>DXGT01000144.1 GCA_019113785.1 Candidatus Ruthenibacterium merdigallinarum
GGAGGAGCCCGAGCCCGAGGAAAAGCCCGCGCCGAAGCCGCGGCGACGCTCTTCGAAGGCGAAGAAGGAAAAGCCGGCGGAGGATTCGATGTTCGGCGATTATCAGGATATCACGTATCACTGAATGCGACCCGCAGCGGCGTTTTGCAAAAACGCCGCTGCTTTCACATGCGGCGGCCCCGGCCGCCGGGCAAAGGGGAAGTTTCATTGTTTTTGTATGTTTTGATCATTCTGGCTGCGTTCGCGCTCGACCAGCTGACGAAATACCTTGCGACCGTTTATCTTGCGCCGGCGGGCACGCTGCCGTTTCTGCCCGGCGTGATGGAGCTGCGCTTTCATTTGAACGACGGCGCGGCGTTCTCCAGCTTTTCCGGCGCGCGCGTTTTCCTCATCGTTTTTACGGGCTGCGCGCTGGCGGCGCTCGCCGCGTATCTCTTTTGGAAAAAGCCGGAGAGCCGGCTTGAGCGCGCGGCGCTCGCGATGCTGATCGGCGGCGGCCTGGGCAATTTCGTCGACCGTGTGCGCACCGGCGAAGTGGTGGACTTTTTCGCCACCACGTTCATCGATTTTGCCGTGTTCAACGTGGCCGACTGCTTTGTCTGCGTGGGCGTGGGGCTGCTGGTGCTGAGCGTGTTTTTGGAAGAGGCGGCAAAGCGCAAAAGGGAAAAGCCGCAGGATGCGCAGACGGGCGGGACCGATGGAAGTGATTGAATTCATAACGCGGCAGGACGAGGCCGGCGAGCGGCTGGACGCGCTGATCGCACGGCGCGTGCCGCAATTGACGCGCAGCCGCATCCAGCAGCTGATGGAGCAGGGGCTCGTGCAGGCCGGTGGGCGTCCGGCGGCAAAGAGCCTGCGCGCCGTGCAGGACATGCCGGTGCGCATCGAGGTGCCAGACGCGCAGCCCGTGCCGCTCAAAGCGCAGGACATCCCGCTGGACGTCGTCTATGAGGACGAAGCGCTGCTTGTGGTGAATAAGCCCAAGGGCATGGTGGTGCATCCCGCGCCGGGCAACCCGGATGGGACGCTTGTCAACGCGCTGCTGTTCCACTGCCGCGGCGCGCTGTCCGGCATCAACGGGGAGATGCGCCCGGGCATCGTCCACCGCATCGACAAGGACACCAGCGGCCTGTTGGTGGTGGCCAAGGACGACACCGCACATCTGGCGCTGTCACAGCAGTTTTCAGTGCACAGCATCACGCGCGTGTACCAGACGGTCGTCTACGGCGGTTTTCGCGAGGACGACGGCGCGGTGGAGGGCCTGATCGGCCGCAGCCCCGCCGACCGAAAAAAAATGGCCGTCGTGACGAAAAACGGAAAGTACGCCTACACCGCCTACCATGTGGAGCAGCGTTTTTCCGGCTTTACGCATCTGTCGGTGCGCCTGCGCACCGGCCGCACGCACCAGATCCGCGTGCACATGGCCAGCATCGGCCATCCGGTCGCGGGCGACGCGGTGTACGGCCCGCGCAAGGTGATCGGCGCTTTGCACGGGCAGTGCCTGCACGCGGGCACGCTGGGGTTTGTGCACCCGCGCACCGGCCGCTATATGCAGTTTGACAGCCCGCTGCCGGCCTATTTTACAGACTTTCTTGCAGGGCTTTCCAAAGAGTAAAAGGACGTTGGGATGACATGATCCAATCGATCGGCGATTTTCTGGTCATATATTGTATGGACGGCGCTTTGGCTGCCGGGCAGATGGGCGCGCTGGAGGTCGACCGGCTGACGGCGCAGCTGTTCATTTCGCTGGGCGGCCGCCTCACGGTCGCCAGCCGCTGCCCGCAGGCGATCCTGCCGCGGTGTATGGGCGATTTTCCCATCAGCGCGCCGGCCATCACCTGTGCGGGCGGCGTCGTGTACGACGCTGCGGCGGGCAAGGTCGTCAGAAGCGAAGCGCTGCCGCGCGAGGAGGCGCTGGCCTTTGTGCGCGGCGCCGCGGCCGCGTTTCGCGGCGTCGGCATCGCCGCCGTGGGCGGCGACCGCACCTATCTGCTGCGCGCGGGAGGTGAGGCGCAGCGCTGGCTTGCAAAAGAGCGGCTCTCGTACATCCTTGCGCCCGACGAGGACACGGCGGGGCGCTGGAACGAGCTGCTGCTTTTCGGCGACGGGCAAACGCTTGCGCAGCTTCAGCGGTTTGCGCTGGAGGGGCCGTACCCCGATATCGCGCTGCACCAGCTGGAGGAGAACGTCCTGTGCGCGCTGGCGCGCCGGGTGGGCGCGGACGACGCGCTGCACGCTCTGTGCGACTACCTGGGCCTCGCGCGGGAAAACACGGTCGTGATCGGCGCGGACTACGCGGACATCCCGTTGATGCGCGCGGCCGGGAGCACGATTGCGTTCGGCGGCGCGCCGCAGGAGGTGCGCCAGTGCGCCGGGGCGCTGACGGGGCGCAGTGAGGACGGCGGCCTTGCGCAGGCGCTGTACGGCCTGCTGCGCAAGTATGGCGCGGCCCCGCAGGACGCGCCGCTGCCCGGCGCGGAGGTTTCACCGTGAGGCGCTTTTGGGGCGCGTGCGCCGCAGCGCTGTGCGCGCTGCTTGTGGTGCTGGCGCTCGAGATGCCCGCGCCGTGGCGCACAGCGCCCCGGCAGGCGTATCAGGCCGTGCGCGAGGACAAGATCCCCGTCAATACGGCCAGCGCCGCCGACTTGCAGCTTTTGCCGGGCATCGGCGAAAAACGCGCGCAGGCGATCATCGAATACCGGCGCGAGCACGGAGCCATTTCCGATCCGCAGGACCTTGCGCTTGTGGACGGCATATCGGACGAAATGGCGCAGGAGCTTGCGCCCATGCTCTGTTTTTCCTGAAAACAAACGCCCCCGGACAAACGGGGCGGCGGGAGGAAGATATTATGACGGCACAGACGAACGACCTGTTCATCAACCGGGAACTGAGCTGGCTG
>DXGT01000145.1 GCA_019113785.1 Candidatus Ruthenibacterium merdigallinarum
TGCTCATCTGGCGGTGGGCGATGGAGCGGTCGATCTCCCACCGGCCGTTCACCTGCCGGTACAAATTGCTCTTGGCCTGCACGCAGGCGGTGTCGTCGGCGTCGATCAGGCCGATCTCGGACGTGCGGCGCACGCCGCCGGACACGACGTTCTCGCCGATGATGTTCGCGATATCCAGCAAGTCGATGGGCTTCAGGGCTGTCCACACCTGGCCCTCGCGGCGCCCCGCCGCCGTGATGACCTTGTGGATCTTGCCGATCATCGCCATCATCGAGCCGTAGCCGCTGGCCGTGCCGCCGAAGGTTTTCAGCCGCTCGCCCTTCGGGCGGATGGAGTCGTACACGACGACGAGGCGCGTCACGGCGCGGTACTCACGGTTGGTGACAAGGTCGAAATAATGGCTCAGCGCCTGCGCCCAGCCCTCTTTCGAATCGCCGATGGCCAGCGTGGCCGTGTCCTTCGAGAATGTGAGGTCGGTGTATTCCAGTCGCTCGTCCACGGGGCGCGGGTCGTACGATTTGTGCAGGATCTCCAGATCCGTGCGCACGGGAGGCAGCTTGTCCGCGTCGGACTGCAGCACGCGCACGCCGACGCCGCTGCCCACCATCAGCAGATAGAACAGGTCGTGGTAAGCGGTGAAGCTGTCGATGACGGTGAACGCACAGTTGTAGTTGGCGATGGGGTACTGCTCGGCCACAGGCGTGCCGCCCACCCACAGCGTGCGCCCGGACAAAAACTGGCGCATGTGATAGATGTTGTCGTACAGCTTCTCGGCCTCCTCGCGGGACGTGGGCGCCAGCGAGCAGTTGTACTCGACGGCGCGGCGCACCGTCTCCCACCAGAATTCGCGCCGGCCCACGCGCGGCAGATAGCGCGAGTAGGTGCGCGTGTACACAAACGCGCCCAGCTGGCTCATCGGGCTCGGCGCATGCTTGTAGGGGCTGAGGAACTCGCGGGTCAGCAGGCCCTCCTTTTCCTCCCCGGCGCTGCGCTCCTTCTCCTTTTCCAGCCGGTAGCGGATGTAGGCCTTCGCCGTCTGGTAGCGGTGCGCCTCGAACAGCGTCTCCTCGACGGTATCCTGGATGGTCTCGATGTCCCACACGTCGCCGCCGTGCGCCTGCAATTTTTCCGTGACCGAACGGGTGACGGCCTCGACCGTCTCCTCGTCGTGCTCGCCCGCCGCCGCGCTGGCCAGCGAGATGGCGCGCGCGATAAAGCCGGCGTCGAACGGCACCACCTTCCCGCTGCGCTTGCGTACGTTCATAGTTGCTTCCTCCCTCACAAACAGCACAATTTCTTGTGCGAGCTTTTGACAGCCCGCACTATATATAGTAGTCCGTTCCACCGGCACTGTCAATACGGCTTTTTGCTTTCGCGCACTTTTGCGCGTTTTTCACAAAAATGCGCGCAAACTTTCTCCGCCCGCTGCGCTGTGCCGGCAGTGCGCTCTTACGCCTTTGCGCCCGCCGCGCGCCCGGCTTGACAAACAGCGCCCTGATCCGGTATAATCACATTAAAGTTAGCTAAAGCTAACTTTCTCCGGCGCGGCGGCGCTTTTGCCGCTCGCCGCCATCCTTTTCGAGAGAGGAGTTTTTTTCATGTCCGTTCCCGTTCTCATCGGGCTTTTCATCCCGTTTGCCGGCACGTCGCTCGGCGCGGCGTGCGTGTTCTTCCTGCGCGGCGGCCTGCGCGACGGCGTGCAGCGCGCGCTGACCGGCTTTGCCGCCGGCGTGATGGTGGCCGCCAGTGTGTGGAGCCTGCTGATCCCCGCGATGGAGCAGGCGTCTGCGCTGGGCCAGTGGGCGTTCGCCCCCGCGGCGGCAGGTTTCCTGCTGGGCGTGGCGTTTTTGCTGGCGCTCGACCATCTTGTGCCGCACCTGCACCAGAAAAGCCGGCAGGCCGAGGGCCCGAAAAGCCGGCTGGGGCGCAGCGCCATGCTGACGCTGGCCGTGACGCTGCACAACATCCCCGAAGGCATGGCCGTGGGCGTGGTGTACGCCAGCTGGCTCTCCGGCCGCAGCGAGATCGCGCTGACCGGGGCGCTGGCGCTCTCTCTGGGCATCGCCATCCAGAATTTCCCCGAGGGGGCCATCCTCTCGCTGCCGCTGCACGCCGAAGGGATGCGCCGCTCCCGCGCGTTCGGCGCGGGCGTTCTTTCGGGCGCGGTGGAACCCGCCGCCGCGGCGCTCACCATTCTGGCCGCCAGCTGGGTGGTGCCGGCGCTGCCGTACCTGCTCAGCTTTGCCGCCGGGGCCATGCTTTATGTGGTGGTGGAGGAGCTGATCCCCGAAGCCTCGGCCGGCGAGCACTCGCACGCGGGCGTGCTCTCCTTCTCGGCGGGCTTTGTCCTGATGATGGCGCTGGACGTCGCGCTGGGATAAAACCGGCGCGCAGCGCGCAAAGCATCGGCAGCCTCCCGGCCTGCCGCTCAAAGAGAAATGATTTTCCTCCGCATGCGGCCCGGGCCGCACCGGCCGGCGACGAAAAGCTCCCGTACCTTGAAAAAGAGGCACGGGAGCTGATTTTTTATCGACCGGTCACTCCGTCACCAGATCGCGGTCCAGCACGGCGTCCACATAGGCCTTCTGCTCGTCGGTCAGGGGGCGGAACGGCGCGCGGGCTTCGCCCACGGGATACCCCTGGCGCGCCAGCTCATACTTGATGGCCGGGATCAGCCCCACGCGGCACATCGCCTCCATGCAGTTGTTGGCTTTGTGCTGCAGCGCCAGCGCCTGCTCGCGCTCGCCCTGCTCGAACAGCGTGAAGATTTTTTTGTAGTGCGGCAGCATCATATTGAACGTGCTGCCGATGGAGCCGATGCACCCGAGCGCCTGGCCCGCCACCATCGTCTCGTCATACCCGTCGAAAGCGATCAGGTCGGGGTTCAGATTGAGGATGCGCTCCATCTGGAAGAGGTTGTAGTTGGTCTGCTTGACGCCCAGGATGGCCCCGCTGCGCAGCAGCTCGACATAGTCCGGGTTGGCTACGTCAAATTCCTTGTGCGTGTTGCCGGGGAAGTTGTAGATCAGCACCGGCGCGCCCGCGGCCTCGGCGATGGCGTAATAATAATCACAGATTTCCTTGGGGCCGAAGCCATAGTAAAACGGCGCGGTGGCGGCGCAAAAATCGAACCCCATCGCCATGGCCGCACGGGCATAGCGCACAGCTTCGTCCGTGCCGATGGCGCCCACATGCGCGATCAGGTTCGTCTGGCCCTTGAACGCGGCCGCCGCCTCAAACACCTGAAGGCGCTCGGCCTCCGTCAGCAAAAAGCACTCGCCGCTGCTGCCGCCCACGAAAAAGCCCGCCGCGCCCTCGCGCAAGTTGCGGCGCATCACGGCCTGCAAAGCCGCGGCGTCGATCCCGCCCTTCTCGTCATAAGCTGTGATGCTGGCGGAATAAATGCCGCCCAATTGATCCTTCGTTTTCATGGCGCTTCCTCCGTTTTCGGTTTTTTCGAGTTCAAAAAATAGTAGTATCGGTGTACAGACATGCAAAACTTCCTGCAACTATACTAACATAAGCGCCGCCCGGCTTCAATGCCGCACGCGAAGAATGCGGCAAAAACAGCCGCGGAGAGGCTGCACTGGGCGCCCGGCCGGCGTCACACAGCACCGCTTGCCCTTTTCTAGCAGTATAGCATAGACGTATGGCCCGCGCAATTATAAGGCACGCAGACAAAGACGGCACGCCTCATACCGCATCTTCTATCCACGCTCCCCTTGCGGGGCGCGACGTAGCTGTGTTTTCGAAGCTGCCGCGAACAACGGATATTTCTACCCACGCACCCCTTACGGGGTGCGACACTTGCCCTGCTGCCCTTCTCCAATCTGGCAACAATTTCTACCCACGCACCCCTTACGGGGTGCGACATACTCGCTCACAAGCCGATTGGCCAGTTTGAAATTTCTACCCACGCGCCCCTTGCGGGGCGCGACTCGCCGTGATCTACGTCATCCTCCACTGGCTCATCGTGTTTCTACCCACGCGCCCCTTGCGGGGCGCGACGCTGGTTGCCATGATTATGAGCAGCCGTTTTGCAATTTCTACCCGCGCGCGCCAGAAAGCGCCCGTTCGGCGTGAAAAATACAAGGTCAACGCCGCGCTGCGCGCACGCGCCCATCAGAGCCGGCGAAGCGCCCGCATACGCAAAGCAAATGGATCAGCGCCCATTGACGGCGGCAAAAGCAAAAGTGCTGGATGCCCGACAGCGAAAGATATTCCTCACCGGCGCCCATCAGGCCAGCCGCTCGCACGTAACGCCTGCCGGCAGGTCCTCGTCGACCGTCACGGTATAATCGTTGTAGCTGCGCGCGACCGTGACCTCCGCCTTGCGCTTTACATGCACTGCGTCGAACAGCTTGTAGGCCGGCGCATTGCCGAGCTCTGAATCATGGCGGAAAACGATCAGTTCGCGCACGGCCATTTTCCCACGCGCCGCGCTGCGGTCGTTCTCGAACATATTCAAGATTGCCTGCCACAGCAGCTGCAAGTCCTCCTCGGAAAAGCCCGTCGTCTTGCGCGCCAGATTGGCCGACACATAGCCCTCGGCGCGGTAAAGCCCATAGGGCACGATATACTTGCGGCCCATCTCCGTACCTTTGCGTTCTGCGTCGGCTTCCGTGGTGATCGCAACGCGCGTGATCGTGACCTCCTGCGGAAGGATCGGGTCGATGCTGCGCGCAAAGCTCAGCTGCACGGGGCCGCGCACCTGCCCACAGTTCAGCGCGCCCTTCACAAACGTCGTCATCACTGCGCCAAATGTGCGGATATCATAAAAATTCCGGCACATGAAATCGCGGATCTTCCCATCCAGAGAAGGATCGTCTTTTTTGGCCGCTTTCAAGTCGCCGCTCACACCGAGGTAGGCCAGCGACTGTGCATCGCTGCGCTGCAGCGGCACTTCATCCTTGATATAGATTCCATAACCGGGCTCGTCCTCTTTGCACGTCTCCACATAATTGCGGATCTTGCGCTTGAGACACACATCCGTCACAAGGCCGCAGCCGGTCTCCGGGTCCACGCGGGGCATGTTGCCAGCATCAGGGTCGCCATTGGGATTGCCGTTCTCTACATCGAACAGGATAACAAAATCGTAGCGGTTTTTGATTACTTCAGCCATGGTTACTGCTCCTCCTTTTTGGTGTAACGTTTCTGCGTCTCATGGTAATAACCGATCTGGAAAGCGCTCTGCTCAGCCAGCGATAACCGCGCAGGCAGCGTCTGCGTGATGCGGGCGTTCAGCTCGGTGATCCGTTTGCTGTAGTAAACGGCAAGCCCGCCCTCCAGCTTTGCGAGATGTTTCTGCGCCAAATTGATCAGCAGCGGAAACACCGATGCGGGCGTTGCGGATGCAGAGTTGAAATAGCGGTCTTTGATCGTTGTGTTGATGCCGGGATTGGCGCTTTGCTGAACCGCCTCCAGCACGGAGAACAGCCGCCCCAGCACATAGGGAAGATACGTGCTTTTCTCGTTCAGTTCCACTGTCATGACCTCCTTGAGTTGTTCATCCTGCGAATTACGCAGATACCATGCTTTAAGGATGGCAGCCCGCCCACGTGTGACCCTGTGCTCTGCACGGATGCGCAATGTCACGCCGTTGAGCAATGTCGCAGGGTAACGCGTATTATTCAGCACTGCCTCCAGCAGATCTCCCGCCAGGCGCGGGTCCGGCTGCGGATTGCGCGCATTCTGGTTGACTGTTTCCCGCAGCAAACGCCAGATGGACAGTGTTTCCCGTTTGTCGCCGGCCCCGTGGATGATCTTCAGGCGCTCGTGGTGACGGGCGACATTTTGAGCCAACACCCCAAAGCTGTTCTGCCAGAAAAAGCGCACCGAAAGCCGGGCCGCATTGGGCGCAAGGCCCAGCACATAAAAGCGGGTGTGGGGGTCGAGCCGCTGCTCCTGCCAGTCCACCGCCTCGCCTCTGGCCAAACGGGCCATCACATTCTGAATATCCCGCTCGCTGTATGTATCGTCATACAGCGCCGCCATGGCGCAGTCCTGATAGGCTGGCTGCCCGCCCTCTGCCCAGCAGACGACGGTCGTATCGCCTGTGCGGTGCATGTGCTCCTGATCGGCGATCAGATAGTTGAGCGCTTTCGTATATGCCGACGCCGCGTACTCGTCGGTCGGGGCATTGTCGCCCTGTTCGTGGCCGTAGGAACAGAAAGCCGGCTCGTTGAAGGATACGAGCGACGCCCCGCCGCTTTGCGCTCCCACAACGCCTTTGATGTTGGGGTGCAGCCGCGCAATCGGCCCGCGCCGGCCCGTCACAAGGCAGAGCGCCGCATCGTCCGTGTCCGTCTGCGCATACGCCTGCTGCCAGGCTTCCCGCACCTGCGGGTCATCGGACACCGGCGCGCCATGATACCACAGCAGCAAATTGCCGCCGCTTTTCATCAAATCGTCCCACTCCTGCTGCAGTGCGGGATGCTGCGGCGCCGCGGCAGGGTCCCAATGTGAAAAGAAGGCGAGAACAGCCCGGGCCGCACCGCCCTGCACATCCGCCAGCAGCCGCTCGTGCAGAGACCGCGACGCCGCAAAGCACGCGGCTGTGCGTTCAGGATTGCCCTTGGCGTCCGCTCCCAGCAGATAGCCGGACGTGTCGCACAGGAAATTGGGCGATACGCCGGAGGAGCGTTTGACCGGCTGCGGCACTTCCCGCTCCTGCGAGACCAGCACGGCCTTTTTGCCGCGCATGACCTCCTGCTGTAAATGGAGCAGGCCGAGCAGGCTGCCGTCGTCTCCGATGTCAAGCGCATAGGCGACTTTTGCTTTGGCCCAGCCCTCGCGGGCAATCAGCCCCAGCGAAAGCAAGTCCTCATAATATCGTGTCAGGGCCTGCAGGATCATCTCATCACCTCGCTTCCCGCGACATTGACAACGCCGTTTTCCAGACGCGCAAAAAAGTACGTGGGCGTGATATCCTGCGGATCCTCATAGTCGAAATCGTAAAGCATCAGCCCCAGGTCGCGCGTTTCCGCAATGGTTTCGATCGGCCCGCCGCCCCACCGGCGGAAATGCGCCGGAAATTCTCGGCAGCCGAAATACGGGGTATGATAGCACTGCCCCCGTTCCATCCGCCGCGTGACAATGTCCTGAAATTTCCCGGGGTTGTCGCTCGGGGCCGCGCGATCCGTCATGGTGAAATGTGCTTCGATCACGTAATGCACATCCTGCAGCAGCAGGGACGCGCGCTGTACGATCTCCTGAGACGCCGCCTGAAACAGCGGCCGACCGGTCTTCGCCGCCTGACGCGCCACGCCTGCCGACAGTTTGCCCTTTATCTCATTGCGGCGAACTGTGGCAAAGCGGATCGGGTTGAGCACATAAATGCGATCGACCGACCATTTCAGCCCAGGGTGGAAATAAATCGCTTCCACGATTCCCCGCGCCGCAGACGGTGTGGGCACCTCGTACGATACGCGCTCCACCTTCAGCTCAGGTCTTGAAAAAAGCGCATAATCTCCCCATACTTCCAGTTGGATCATGGCATGACCTCCCATCTTGACACAAAATCCAATTCTAAAATAGCATATCGCTCGCGGCCGCTCAACCAATGCCGGCACATCCTATAAAAAACCAGCAATTTCGACAACAGCACCGGCGGCTCTTTATACATAGCATCCAAACACATTGCCCTATGAAACAGGAACACCCAAGAGCATCAGACAAAGAAGCCCTTCCCCGTTTCCACATCCAAAGCGAGGCCCATGTCCCTGTTATACAGCGCGGCATCCGTCAGCAGCCACGTTTCGCCGTCCACCTGTTCCACCGCACCGGCGGCGAGCAATTTGGCAAGGTGGTCAGGGTACACGCTCACGCCGTACTGCCCCAGGCGGCGGTAAGTCTCCCGGCTGCACTGTCCGTTTCGCAGCGCGTCCAGCAGCGCTGCATTCTCGGGCAGCGGCACATAGACGGTTACAGCGGGAGATTCGATCAGGCGAAAGCGCTGCGCCGCTGTTGCAAAAGGAAAAATGCGGCCCTCCATCGTCCCGTTCAGGCCGGACAGGATCTTTTTCCGGTCCAGCGCATCGTCCCCTTTGATCGAACGGTACAAAACAAAATACGCCTCGATCGCCTCCGGCAGCGCGACGTCTTCAAAATTCTGCCACACGCTGCGGGCGGCATCCACATTCTGGCGAATCATCGCGGGAGGCTCCTGTCCTTCCAGACGAAAAACCGTGACCACGCTCTCCTGCGCCGAGCGTTTTCCCTCGCGGTTGCAGCGGCCCGCTGTCTGCAACACAGAGTCCAGCCCAGCTTCCTCGCGCCACGCCTGCGGGAAGTCCAGATCCACACCCGCCTCGATCAGAGATGTAGACACGACCCGGCAGGGCTCGCCTGCCTCCAGCCGCGCACGGATCTCCTTCAAAAGCCGTTTTCGGTCGGCTGCGCACAAAAGGGTCGTCAGGCAATAACGCCCTTCTTCGGGCAGCGCCGCATACAGACGCTGCGCCGCAGCCCTGCGGTTCACCACACACAGCGCCTGTTCCACCGCGCACAAACGGCACACAAGCTCGTCCTCCTTGAGCACACCTGCATTGCGCAGCGTGACGCGCTTGAAGAAATGATACAGTGCTTTCGTATCCGAAACGATCTCTCGCAGCGGCAGGCCGGACGCCAGCTCGGAGAACAGCGGCCCCAGCGCCGGCTGGGTCGCCGTGCACAGCACGGCGCTTGCACCGTAATGCTGCACCAGCTGCCCAATGGCGGCGACACACGGGCGCAAATACGGCAGCGGAAGTGTCTGCGCCTCGTCAAAAATCAAAACGCTGTTCGCAAGATTGTGCAGCTTGCGGCATCGGGAGGACCGATTGGCAAACAGCGACTCGAAAAACTGCACCGCCGTCGTCACGATCACCGGCGCATCCCAGTTTTCCGTCGCCAACACCTTGCGGTACGCATCGGCGTCCAGCCTGTTTTCCTGCAAAAGCGCATCGCTTCCCGAATGGTGCTCCAGCACATTTTCCGGCCCGAGAATCGCAGAGAACACTTCCGCCGTCTGATCGATGATCGAAGTGTAGGGGATCACATAGACAACACGGCTTTTCCCGCAGGCGACTGCATGCGCAAGCGCGAAAGCCAGCGAGGACACCGTCTTTCCTCCGCCGGTGGGAACGGTCAACGTAAACAGCCCCGGGGCTTGCGATTCGCCCTGTATAAAGCAGGCGCGCAGGATCTCGCACCGTTTTTGGTTCAACTCCGTTTTAGCATCCCACCATTTTTCCACATATGCCTGCAAACGCGGCAGCAGCTGCCGCAGATCGGTGCCGCCCCGCGGCGCAGGCCGTCCGTTCATGAATTCTTCCGTGTCCAGATAATCGGCATCGACAAGGCAGGAGTAGAGCATCCTTGTAAAAAATGAAGTCGTAAACCCGTCTCCCGGCAGCCGGCGGCGCTGTACAGCGGGCAGCGTGATCTCACTTTTCCATGCGCTGCAATCCGGCACGGTCCTGCGCATCCGCCCCAGCAGCGTGCCGTCGTCCGCAAGGTCGGTTTTTGCCCCGCCGTCCGGCAGGCCTCCATGGTGGCCCGCTACGGCAAACGCAACCTCCGGCTGGCGCATGGCGTACGCTTCTTTGGCGCCGGCCGTGGAATGATCCACCTTTTCCCCTCCGGCCAGGCGCTGCTGGAATTCCTCGCTGTACTTGCCAATGTCATGTAGCAGCCCTGCCAGGCGGGCCTGGCTCTCGCCGCCGAACGGCCGCGCAAATTCGGCGGCGCGCTGTGCGGTGTTCTCAAGATGTTCCCAAACCGTCTGCCTGCGCATCCCGTCCGGTGAGATGTGCGCAAGGCGGGGTGCTTTTTCATCCTTCATCACAAACGCCTTCCTTTGCTGTTGTGCGGTGCAGGGCGGCTGCGGGTCTCGCGCCGGCCCTTTTTGCTTTTTTATGCTTTTTTATTAGTATATCAATTTCCGTGTCTTATTTAAAGGACTCGTATCTGCTTTCCCCTCCAAACTCTTCCGCCTCTTTTTGTGCTTTCTGCTGATTTTGGTCTTCGGACACGAAAAAGGCCCGCCTGCGCGAATGGCTGCGCAGGCGGGCCTTGCTTTTTTCTGTTTTCATCCGGCCGTCAGGCCATCAGCGGGATCGCGTGGTACACGAACGCGCACGCGAGGATGACGTTGTAGCCGCCCAGCAGCACGATGTACAGCTGGCGCGTTTTGCCTGCGCGGATCTTCTGCGCGAGCAGGTGCAGCAGCACGCCGGAGACGAGCACCGCGGCGATGTCGGCGAAAATGAGCATCGTCCACGGCGAGGCGACGGCCCTGCCCAGCAGGCCATGCAGGATGCCGTAGGCGGCGGCATGCACGCCGGGCACGATCAAAAGCGGCGTGACGCCGAGCGCCGCCACCCGGTGGCCCGAGCGGACAAAAATCACAATGATGCACAGGATGATTGCAAAGATCGAAACGCTTTCTACCAGCATGGTGTTCCTCCCCGCCGCACCGGGCGCGGCCCGGCGCGAAGCGCGCCGCGGCCTAGTTTTACCATTATTTTACACGAAAACGGCGCGCGCGTCCAGCAAAAAATGACGCAGGGCGCGCCGCACGGCCCGCGTGCGCGGTGCTCGGTGTGCAAAAAGCGGCCCAGCGGCGCGCTTTCGCTTCGCCGCCGGGCCGCTTTTCCTCTTTTCTATCAACCGCGCGCAGCCACGCGACCGCGCTCACACACGTTTGACGCCCAGCGTGGCCTTCTCGCCGTTGATGTCCCACTCTTTGACATAACCCTCGGCGCTGCCGGTCACGACGTCGTCGGCCAGCACGTCCGAGGCGATGCCGCTGCGGTAGCGGTCCATCAGCGCCTCGATCTTTGCGTTGTCCTTGGCGTAGGCCACGATGTGATCCTCCACCTGGAAGCCCGCCTCCTTGCGCATGGTCTGCAGCTTGCTGACCAGCTCGCGCACGAAGCCCTCCTCGATCAGCTCGTCCGTCAGCTGCGTGTCGATGGCCACGGTCACGCCGCCGTCCTCCACGCTGCAATAGCGCTCGCTGCGGGTCATCTCGATGAGCAGATCCTCCTCGGCCAGCTTCGCGTCGCCCGTGCTCAGGTGCAGCGTCAGCACGCCGGTCTCGTCCAGCTCCTTCTTCGCGGCCGAGCCGTCCAGCGCGGCCAGCTGCGCGCGGATCTCGCCCAGCTGGCGGCCGAACTTCGGCCCCAGCGTTTTGAGCTGCGGCTTGAAGGTGTAGGACGTAAAGCGCGACATATCCTGCGTGAACGTGACCTTGCGCACGTTCAGCTCGTCCGCGATGATCCCGGTGTAATAATCGCTCAGCGTCTCGTCGGCATGCACGAACATCTCGGCCAGCGGCTGGCGGTTCTTCAAATTGGCCGTGTTGCGCGCGGCGCGCCCCAGCACCACCACTTTGAGCACCAGATCCATGTCGCGCTCGAGATCCGCGTCGATGCGGCTCTCGTCCACGGCCGGGAAATCGCACAGGTGGATGCTCTCGGGCGCGGTTTTGTCCGTGCTGCGCACGAGGTTCTGATAGATGGTCTCCGTCATGAACGGGATCATCGGCGCGGCCGCCTTGCACACGGTGACAAGCGCCGTGTACAGCGTCATATAGGCGTTGATCTTATCCTGCTCCATCCCCTTGGCCCAGAAGCGCTCGCGGCTGCGGCGCACGTACCAGTTGGACAGATCGTCCACAAACTCCTGCAGCGCGCGCGCCGCCTCCGGGATGGCGTAATTGCCCAGCTCCGTGTCCACGGTCTTGACCATCGAATTCATCTTCGACAAGATCCAGCGATCCATCGCGCCGAGGCCGTCCTTGGCGAGCGTGTGGGACGTGGGGTCGAACTTGTCGATGTTCGCGTACAGGATGTAGAACGCATAGGTGTTCCACAGCGTGCCTAGGAACTTGCGCTGGCCCTCGCGCACCGCCTTGTCCGAGAAGCGCTTGGGCAGCCACGGCGCGCCCGCCGTGCAGAAGTACCAGCGGATCGCGTCCGCCCCGTAGGTGTGCAGCGCCTCCAGCGGGTCGACGGCGTTGCCCTTCGACTTGGACATTTTCTGTCCATTCTCGTCCTGCACATGGCCCATCACGATGACGTTTTTGAACGGCGAACGGTTGAACAGCAGCGTGGAAATGGCCATCAGCGAGTAGAACCAGCCGCGCGTCTGGTCGACAGCCTCGGAGATGAAGTCCGCCGGGAAGTGCGACTCGAACAGCTCCTTGTTCTCAAACGGGTAATGGTACTGCGCGAACGGCATGGAGCCGGAGTCGAACCAGCAGTCGATCACCTCCGGCACGCGGTGCATCTCGCCGCCGCAGTGCGGGCAGCGGATGGTGACGGCGTCCACATACGGGCGGTGCAGCTCGATGTTGTCCGGGCAGTTCTCGGACAGCTCCTTCAGCTCGGCGATGCTGCCCACGGCATGCCGGTGCCCGCACGAGCACTCCCAGATGTTCAGCGGCGTGCCCCAGTAGCGGTTGCGGCTGATGCCCCAGTCCTGCACATTTTCCAGCCAGTCGCCGAAGCGGCCCTTGCCCAGGCTTTTGGGGATCCAGTTCACGGTGTTGTTGTTGCGGATGAGGTCGTCTTTGACGGCGGTCATCTTGATGAACCACGAGTCGCGGGCGTAGTAGATCAGCGGCGTGTCGCAGCGCCAGCAGTGCGGGTAGCTGTGCTCGAACACGGGCGCGCTGAACAGAAGGCCGCGCTCCTCCAGATCCTTGAGCACTTCCTTGTCGGCCTTTTTGCAGAACAGGCCCGGCCACTTCGTCTCCTTCGTCATGCAGCCCTTGGCGTCCACCAGCTGCACCAGCGGCAGGCCGTATTTGCGGCCGACGTTCGAGTCGTCCTCGCCGAAGGCCGGGGCGATGTGCACGATGCCCGTGCCGTCCGTCAGCGTGACGTAGCCGTCGCACGTCACGTACCAGCACTTCTCTTTGGGGTGCACAAAATCGAACAGCGGCTCATACTCGCGGTGCTCAAGGTCCTTGCCGGTGTAGCGCTCGGCGACGTCGTAGCTTCCCTCGCCCAGCACCGTGTCCGCCAGCGCCTCGGCGATGTAGTACACGGCGCCGTCCTCGTGCATGCGCACCTTGACATAGCTCTCGTCCGGGTTGACGCACAGCGCCACGTTGGACGGCAGCGTCCAGGGCGTGGTCGTCCACGCGAGGAACGCGGCGTCCTCGCCCTTGGCGCGGAACTTCGCGATGGCCGAGCGCTCCTTCACATCCTTATAGCCCTGCGCCACCTCGTGGCTCGACAGCGGCGTGCCGCAGCGCGGGCAGTAGGGCACGATCTTGAAGCCCTTGTACAGAAGGCCCTTCTCCCAGATCTTTTTCAGCGCCCACCACTCGGACTCGATAAAATCGTTCTCGTACGTGACATACGGGTGCTCCATGTCCGCCCAGAAGCCGACGACGTCGGAGAATTGCTCCCACATGCCCTTGTACTTCCACACGCTCTCCTTGCACTTCTCGATAAAGGGCTCCAGGCCGTACTGCTCAATCTGCTCCTTGCCGTCGAGGCCCAGCGAGCGCTCGACCTCCAGCTCCACGGGCAGGCCGTGCGTGTCCCAGCCGGCCTTGCGCGGCACTTCGTAGCCCTTCATCGCGCGGTAGCGCGGGATCAGATCCTTGATGACGCGCGTCTCAACATGGCCGATGTGCGGCTTGCCGTTGGCCGTGGGCGGGCCGTCGTAGAACATGTAGGTGGGGCCGTTTTTACGCGTGTCGATGCTCTTTTCAAAGATGCCGTTCTCCTGCCAGAACTTGAGCACGTCCTTCTCGCGGTCCACGAAATTGAGGTTGGGGTCTACTTTTTTGTACATTGCGGCACTGTCCTCCTGTCTCACACAGCAAAAAAGCCTTCGCCCCGGCATGCAGGGCGAAGGCTTGCGCTTTCGTTGTACCACCTTATGCTGTGTACCATCATACACGTCCCGGTAACGGCGGGAGGCCGGCGAGGCTTACTGGAACACGTTCAGCCCGCGGCTCGGAAGGGATGTTCCGTCGGGCGCTCATCGCGCGGGGCTCGCACCCTCCCCCGCTCGCTTGGGCTTTTGCGCAGGACGTACTGTCTTCGTCACAGCCTTTTGCTCTTTACATTGAATCTTATACCATAACGCGGCGCAAAAGTCAACAGAAAAGGCGGGTTTGCGCGGCCGCGGCCGCGCCGGGCCGCCCGTTGCGCCGGTTTTGCCGTCCGCCGCGCCATTTGCGGCATTTTTCACTTTCTCCGCAATTCTGCGCGCAGGGGTTGTGCGCATTGCCGATCACACTCGCCACTTTTCTCCATTTTCTCTGCCGCGCGCGCAAAAAGGCGTTGTAAACCGCCACAAAAGATGCTATCATCTATGATAATGAGCGCGAAGTTTGCCGGTTTTTGACGCACCTTGCGCGCCTTTATTCGGCCGCCGCGTCCTGGGGGAACGCCGGCGCGCACCGGCGCTGCCTCCGCGGCCGGGAGGCACAAGGCGGACGGCGCTGTCGAACCCGCACAAAACGGCGATGAAAAAAATCATCGCCGTTTTATATCGCAGCCCCCCAAAAACGCCGGCAAGCCGCTCCCCGGAAAGCGCGCGGCGCTTTGCCGCGCCGCTTTTTCACTTTGACTTTGGAAGGAAGGACTGTCCGTATGCTCACACCTGCCGCTGCCGAACGCTACACCGCCCTGTTGCGCGAGGAGCTTGTGCCCGCGCTGGGCTGCACCGAACCCATCGCCGTGGCCTTCACCGCCGCCAAAGCGCGCGAAGTGCTGGGCCGCATGCCCGAGCGCCTTGTGGTGCAGTGCAGCGGCAACATCATCAAGAACGTCAAGGGCGTCATCGTACCCACCACGGGCGACATGAAGGGCATCGACACCAGCGCCGTGCTGGGCGCGCTGGTCGGCGGCAGCGAACGCAAGCTGGAGGTGCTGACGGCCGCGACGCCCGCGGACATCGAGCGCACCAAACAGCTGCTGGCGCAGGGCATGTGCAAGGTGGAGCTGATCGGCGGCGTGGACAACCTGTACATCATCGTGCACGCCTACGCGGGCGAAGACGAAGCCGTCGTCGAGGTGCAGAACAGCCACACGCACATCACGCGCATCACCAAAAACGGCGAGACGCTTTATTCCACCGGCGAGACGGCCTCGCACGGCGGCGAGGGCGCGCTTGCCATGTCGCTGGCCGACGTGTTCGAGTATGCGCGCACCGTGGACCTTTCTCTGCTCAAGGACGTATTGGACAAGCAGATCGAATGCAACACGCGTATCGCCGAAGAGGGCCTTTCGGGCGCTTACGGCTGCGGCGTGGGCGCCTGCCTTGTGAAAGTGCTGGGCAGCGACGTGCGCACGATGGCCCGCGCGCTGCCCGCCGCCGGCTCGGACGCGCGCATGGGCGGCTGCGTGCTTCCCGTCGTCATCAACTCCGGCTCCGGCAACCAGGGCATGACCGCTTCGCTGCCCGTCATCGTCTACGCGAAGGCGCTCGGCGTCAGCCGCGAGCAGCTGTACCGCGCGCTGGTGCTGTCGAACCTGACAGCCATTTACATCAAGTCCGGCATCGGCAAGCTGTCCGCCTTCTGCGGCGTGGTGGGCGCGGGCTGCGCCGCGGGAGCGGCCGTCGTCTGGCTGCGCGGCGGCGACTTCGCCGCTATCTGCCGCACCATCGTCAACACGCTGGCCGACACGGCCGGCATCGTGTGCGACGGTGCCAAACCCTCCTGCGCCGCCAAGATCGCCAGCGCGGTGGACGCCGCGCTGCTCGCCGGCGACCTCGCGCTCGAGGGCCGCGCCTTCGGCTGCGGCGAGGGCCTTGTCGCCGAGGACGCCGACGCCACCGTGCGCAACATCATGCGCCTCGGCCGCGACGGCATGCGCGAGACCGACCTTGAGATCCTGCACATGATGATCGGCGAATGAACCGCCCGCAAACCGCAGCGGCCCCGGGAACCCCCGGGGCCGCTGTTTTTATGCGCTTGCATCGGTGTACGGGGGCGCGCTTTATTTCATATTGGCAAAGCGCTCCACGGCCTTCGTGAAGCCCGCAATGGTCTTTTCGGCGTCTCCATGCTCGATGCCGTCGCGCACACAGTGCCGGATATGCCCCTCCAGCACCACCTGCCCCACGCGGTGCAACGCCGATTTCGCCGCGTTGATCTGCGCCAGCACGTCCTCGCAGGGGACGTCCTCGTCCACCATGCGGTCGATGGCCTGCACCTGCCCCAAAATCTTTTTCAGCCTGCGGTGCAGATTTTCCGCATCCATACATTGCCTCATAGCGTCTCTCTCCTTTTGTTTCCCGGCCGCAGCGCGGCCCTTTTTCTGTCAAAGCCGCGCCGCAGCGCGCGGCTTTTTGCGCCAGCGCAGCAGAAATGCCGAATGGACGATGACGAACACCGAGCCCGCGTTGTGTACCAGCGCGCCCACCACCGGGTTCAAAACGCCCGTCATGGCGAGAAGGATCGCGATGAAATTCAGCGCCATGGAGAACGTCAGGTTGCAGCGGATCACCCGCATCATGTGCTGCGCCAGACACAGCAGATGCGGCAGCTCGCAAATGTCGTCGTTCACGAGGGCGATGTCGGCGGCGTCCACGGCGATGTCGCTGCCGACACCGCCCATTGCGATGCCCACGCCGGCCTTTTTCAGCGCCGGCGCGTCGTTGACGCCGTCGCCCAGCATGCACAGCCGCTGCCCGCGGGCCTGCGCCTCGCCGATCAGGCGCAGCTTGTCCTCCGGCAGGCAGCCGGCGTGCACCTCTTCCACGCCCAAAGCCCCTGCGATGGCGCGCGCGGCGTTCTCATTGTCCCCCGTCAGCAGCACGGGCTGCACCCCGGCGCCGCGAAGCTCGGCCACCACCTGCGCCGCCTGCGGGCGCAGCGTGTCCGAAAGCGCGATGAATCCCGCTGCGCGCCCGTCCAGCGCAAGATAGATCACCGTGCAGCCCCTGTCCCAGTACGGCTGTGCCGCGCATCGCAGCGTCTGCGGCACGGGCGCGCCGCACATCGCCAGCAGCGCCTCGTTCCCCGCGGCGACGCGCCGTCCCTGCGTTTGCGCCGTCACGCCGCGGCCGGGCAGCATGGAAAAATCGTTTGCCTCGCCGGCCGCCTGCCCGCTGTGCGTCTGCCAGCCCTGCACGACGGCCCTGCCCAGCGGATGTTCCGAGCTGTGCTCGGCCGCCGCCGCCAACCGATACAGCGTTTCGTCGTCCACGTCCGGCAGCAGGCTTTTCACGCACACGACCTGCGGCATGCCAAACGTCAGCGTCCCCGTTTTGTCAAACATCCATTTCGACACGCCGGCCAGCCGCTCCAGCGCGTCGCCCTCGCGCACCAGCGCGCCGTGCTTCGTCGCGTTGCCGATGGCCGCCATAATGGCGGTGGGCGTCGCCAGCACCAGCGCGCACGGGCAGAACACAACAAGGATCGTCACCGCGCGGATGACCTGTCCCGTGACGAGCCACGTCAGCGCCGCCGCTGCGAGCGCGACCACCACGACCCATGTGGCCCAGCGGTCGGCAATGCCGACGATGCGCGCCTTGCCAGCATCCGCGGACTGCACCAGGCGGATCATGCGCTGGATGGAGCTGTCCTGCCCCACTTTCTGCGCGCGCATCACAAACGCGCCGAACTGGTTCACCGTCCCGCTGGATACCGCATCGCCCGGCCCCTTGTCCACCGGCAGGCTCTCGCCCGTCATCACGGCCTGATCCACCGAAGTATTCCCCTCGGTGATGACGCCGTCCACCGGGATGGCCTCGCCCGGCAAAACGCGCAGCATATCGCCCACGCACACCTGCTCGGCGGGGATGATCTCCTCCGCGCCCCCGCGCAGGCGGCGCGCCGTGCGCGGGGTGAGATGCACCAGCTTTTCAATGCCCGCCCGCGCGCGGGCGACCGTCAGATCCTCCAGCAGCGCCCCCAGCTGCATGATGAACGCCACCTCGCCCGCGGCGAAGTGCTCTCCGATCACCACAGAGGCGACCAGCGCAAGGGACACCAGCACGTCCGCTTTGATGTCGAACGCCGTCACTAGGCCGATGAACGCCTCCAGCAAAATCGGTATGCCGCACAGCACGATGGCCGCCCAGGCCGGGTCGATGCCCGCCGGGCGCACACCCGCAATGCTCAGCAGCAGCGCCGCGCCCGAAAGCGCCAGCAGTGCGATCTCCTTCTTCGTGCCGCCCCATTCCAGCAGCGCCTCCAACCGCTTCATCGCGCGCCTCCTTTTATACCATACTAGGTATAGGTATACTCCCTTCGCCTATAATACCCCTATGGGTATATTTTGTCAAGCAGATTGGAAAGCCCGGCCGCACAAAGGGCAAAGCACTGGCCGCCGCCCGCTTTTTGTGGTATCATGTGAACACTGAGCGAAGCGGAGTCGGAGACGAACGATGAGGTCAGTGGCCACGGTATCATGGGATCACTGAGCGAATCGGAGCCGGGGCATGCACTTCGTGGGGGAGGGAAAGCCGTTTGATCATCAGCGCCAGCAGGCGGACCGATATTCCCGCCTATTATCCGGACTGGTTTTGCAACCGTCTCCGGGAGGGGTTTGTCTGCGTCCGCAACCCCATGAATTTCCATCAGGTCGGCCGCATTGCGCTGTCTTTGGATGTGGTGGACGGCATCGTATTCTGGACCAAAGATCCGCGGCCGCTGATGCCCCGGCTGGGGGAGCTGCAGGCGTATCCATACTATTTCCAGTTCACCCTGACCCCTTACGGAAAAGATATAGAACCAGGCCTGCCCGATAAAGGCACTGTGCTCCTCCCGGCTTTTCAGGCGCTGTCGCGCATGATCGGCCCCGAGCGCGTCATCTGGCGGTACGACCCCATCCTGCTCACCGCCCGCTACACACCGGACTTCCACATCGCCGCTTTCCGCCAGATGGCACAGCGGCTGGAGGGGTATACGCACAAATGCGTCATCAGCTTTGTCGACCTCTACCGGAATACGCAGGCCCGCATGATCGGCCTGGGCTTTGCGCCGCTCGCGGAAACGGAAATTGCGGAACTGGCGCCGCGCCTGGCCGAGATCGCCGGCAGGCATCGCCTTGTGTTGGAAACCTGCGCCGAAACAATCGACCTTCAGCGGTTCGGCATCGCGCACGGCCGCTGTATCGACCGCCGCCTGCTGGAGCAGCTGGCCGGGTGCCGGCTCGCCTTGGAGAGGGACAGAAACCAGCGCCCCGCATGCGGCTGTATGGCCAGCATCGACATCGGCATGTACGACACCTGCCGCCACGGATGCAAATATTGCTACGCCACCCACAGCCCCAAAACCGTCGCGCGCAATGCCAAAGCGCACGACCCCCTCTCCCCACTGCTCTGCGGGCAGCTCCTGCCGGAAGACGCTGTGCATGAACGCACGGTAAAGTCCTGCCGGGAGGAACAGATGCGGTTTTTGGATTGATCTTAAATGAAAACGCAACCCCGGGAGACAGTGTCCGCCTCCCGGGGTCGTCTGTTGTTTTTTTGTCTGCATTGCAAAATCGAGTGCTTTCACCGCATGAAATGGCATCTTTTGTGAGCCGTCTCACCGGTTGTCTGAGCGCCCCCGAAAAGCCTTCACCAATTTTTGGGCCTGCTGCGTAACGCTGCACCACGCGCCGGCGTCCGCCAAAGCACCCAAGCTGCTGCCCACACCCACACCCGCAGCGCCCGCCGCATAGTATTGCGGTGCGTTGTCTGCGGAAATACCGCCTACCGCCACGATCTTCGCTTCTCGGAGCGGTGAGAGAACGTCACGAATGTATCCCGGCCCTAGCCGGCCGGCTGGAAACAGCTTGACATATTCGCAACCCTGCGCCAAAGCGGCCTGTATTTCGCTTGGCGTGAACACGCCGGGAAAAGCCAGAATGCTGTTTTTCTGGCACAACGACACAACCCCCGGATGGTAATTGGGGGCAACGATGAACTGCGCACCCGCCTCCAGTGCGCGGGCACACCGATCCTCGTCGGTGATCGTTCCCGCGCCGATATACAGCTTTCCGTCCCAGATTTTACGCAATTTTGTAATCATTTCAAATGCGTCCGGGCTGTCCACCGTCACTTCGGCCAGACGGATGCCCCCCGCATACAAGGCCTGTACCAAAGGCGCCGCCTGCTCATAAGGCCGCCCACGCAAAATGGCAATGGTTCCTGTTTCCCGCAGCGCATCACGCGTTGACATAAGCTCCTCCTTCAGATGCAAAACAAGTCTTTTAGCAATTTGAAGCAGACGCACCCCGCAGCCGGCGGATCTTCAGCAGCCCAGTGACGCTGAGACCGCAGCTCTCCTCGTAAGAGATAACCCGCAAATTCTGCCGCAGCCTGCTGGGAATTCCCATCAGCGGCAGACAAATCAGGAACGCGTCTGCAAAAACCTTGCGCCCGTACAACACCAGTTCTCCGCACTCCGGTGCAAAAAAGCGCCGAAACGTTTGCCAATCCGCACAGGTGAGCGCTCCCAACACATGGGAGAGGACCTGTCGCCGTGTGATGCCATCTGTTTTCTGACG
>DXGT01000146.1 GCA_019113785.1 Candidatus Ruthenibacterium merdigallinarum
TCAAAAGCGTCATGATCCGCGAGATCGACGGCCAGATCGAAGCGCGGCGCATGGGCAAGGAGGCGTCGATCGTCCTCAAATGCAATTCCGTCAGCGACAAGGAGATCATTGAAAAGCTCAGCGAGGCGTCGCGCGCCGGCGTGAAGGTGCGCATGATCGTGCGCGGCATCTGCTGCCTGAAGGCGGGCGTGCCGGGCCTGACGGAGAACATCACGGTGCGCAGCATCGTGGGGCGCTATCTCGAGCACGAGCGCGTGTACGCCTTCGGCCAGGGGGACGAGCTGCACATGTACATCGCCTCGGGCGACTTTTTGACGCGCAATACTGAGCGGCGCGTGGAAGTGGGCGTGCGCATCCGCGACAGGCGCATTGTGGCGGAGCTGCTGGAAATGCTGGATCTGCAGCTGCGCGACAACGTCAACGCCAGCGAGATGCAGCCGGACGGCCGCTATGTGAAAGTAAAGCCCGCCGAGGGCGAGGCAAAGGTAGACAGCCAGCTGGGCATGTACGACCTGCTTGCGAACAGCTGGCCCGTTGTGCAAACCCAGCCTGCGAAGCCCGCCCAAACACCCAAGAGGGAGAAGCGGGCGCAAAAGGGCGAGAAACGCGCTGCGAAGCGCGCCGAAAAGCCGCAGCGCCATAGCGCCGCGCGCCCGCTGGCCCGCGCGCTGAAAAAGCTGCTGCGCTGGTAAAAAAACGCCAAAACCCTTGATCCCAAAATGAAGCGGCCCGCACACGGCCTGCCCGCAGGGGCGGTTCGTGCGCGGGCCGCTTTTGCGCGGCATGCCGCGCAAAAGCGGCGCATATACTGCTGCTGGATGGCTGGCATGGCCCAATTGCAGAGAGGGAAGTGGCGCAGATGTGGGAAAAGCAATCGCAGCAGGCACAGTGGAAGACGCCGGGGCGCGAGAGCCGGCGCCAGCGCGCCGCACGCTCCGCGGAGGACATGAGCGCGCTGCTTTTTGCGCAGGTCATGCTGTGCCTTCTCGTGTGCGCGGCGGCGCTAGCATTCAAATGGCTGAACGCGCCGTTCTTTCCGCAGATGCAGGCCCAATACGGCGAAATGCTGGAGCGGGGCGTTGCGTTTTCGAGCGAGCATCCGATCGTGCGCTTTGCCGGCGACGCGCTGGAGACGATGCAAAACCGGATGCGCTCGGCGCTCGGCGCGTTTTCCGCCGCGCAGGACGCCGGCGGCGGGCAGGGCGGCTTTTGGCCGGCGGAGAGCGAATCCGTGCCCGACGGCGCCTCGACGCAGGACTATACCCTTGCAAGCCAGCCCGTGCGCCCGGCGCAGGGGGCGGTCACCTCCGCGTTCGGCTTTCGGGAAAACCCGGTGAACGGCGAGGACGATTTCCACGCAGGCATCGACATTGCCGCGGCGGCGGGCACGCAGGCCGTCAGCGCGCTGGACGGGCAGGTGTGCCGCACGGCGCGCAGCGATGTGCGCGGCAATTACGTCGTTGTGCGTCACGCAGACGGCGTGCGCACGCTGTACCAGCATCTGGCCTGCGCCGTCGTGCGCGAGGGGGAGAGCGTGCGCGCAGGGCAGCCGGTCGGCCTTGTGGGCGAAACGGGCCTTGTCACGGGGCCGCACCTCCACTTTGAGCTGATGGTGGACGGCGTACTGGTGGACCCGCAGAAAAGCCTGCCCGCGCAAACCGCGGCATGAAGGGCGGCGAAGAGCCGCGCGCGGCGCTGCTTCTGTCGGTGCTGGCCGTGGGGCTGATGTTCGACCCGGCCGGCTTTTTGCGCATGACGCTTGCGTGCAGCGCGGCGCACGAGGCGGGGCATGCGCTGGCCTTCCGGCTGTGCGCCGGGCGCTGGCCGCATGTGCGCGTGGCGGTGGGCGGCGCGGCGCTGGGCGGCGCGCAGAGCTTGTCCCGCGGCCGGCTCACCGCCGTCTTGTGCGCGGGGCCGGCCGCCAATTTTCTTCTGGCGGGCGCGCTGCTGCTGCGCGCCGCGCAAAAGGCGAGCTACGGCGCGTATTTCCTCGCGGCGGTCAGTCTGTGCGTGGGGCTGTACAATTTGCTGCCGCTGGGCGCGCTGGATGGCGCGCGATTGATCGAGACATGGCTGCCCGCGCGCGCCTGCGGCGCGTGGGCGCGCGCACAGCGCCTGCTGGTGGGCTTTGCGGTGGTCGCGGGGGCCGCGGGCTGTGCGGCGCTGCCGCTGCCGTCCGCGGCCAAATGCGCGGCTTTGCTCGCACCTGTCTACCTGCTTGTGCAGCAGCATGGCGCGGGCGGATTGCAAAATTGCGAAAAATCAGGTACAATATTGCATTGATGACCTGCGCGGCGCCGTTTTGCGCCGCATCCGGCAAAAAAGAAAGGATGTCTCCATGCACGAATCGCTCAAGGCGGCGCTGGCTGCCGTACAAAAACCGGGGCGCTATACCGGCGGCGAGCCCGGGTGCGTCTACAAGGACAAAAGCGCGCTGTCGCTGCGGTTTGCGTTCTGTTTTCCCGATACCTATGAGGTGGGCATGTCCTTTTTGGGCATGAAGATCCTGTATGAGATTTTGAACGACCGGCCCGATATCTGGTGCGAGCGCTGCTTCATGCCCTGGGTGGACATGAAAAGCGAAATGGAAAAGCGCGGTATCCCGCTGTATGCGCTCGAGAGCAAGGATGCGCTGCGCGATTTCGACGTGATCGGTTTTACGCTGCAATACGAGCTCTCTTATACGAATATCCTGGCGATGCTCGACCTCGCCGGCGTGCCGCTGCGCTGCGGCGAGCGCGCCGAGGATGCGCCCATCGTCGTGGCGGGCGGGCCGTGCGCCTGCAACGCCGAGCCGCTGGCCGACTTCATCGACCTGTTTATGCTGGGCGAGGGCGAAGTGCAGCTGCCGCAGGTGTGCGACGCCATCATCGAAGGGCGCAAAAAAGGCCTTTCCCGCGCCGAGATCCTGCGCGGCTGCGCGCAGATCGAGGGCGTTTACGTGCCTTCGCTTTACACCGTGCAGTACGAGGACGACGGGCGCGTCCGCTCGATCGACGCGCACGGCGGCGCGCCCGCCGTGGTGCGTAAGGCGATCATCCGCGATCTGAACAGCCAGCCGCTGCCGCGCAACTTTGTGGTGCCGATGATCGGCGCCGTGCACGACCGCGCGCAGATCGAAGTGCTGCGCGGCTGCGTGCGGGGATGCCGCTTCTGCCAGGCGGGCTTCTTGTACCGGCCCATGCGCGAGCGCGATGCGGACATGCTCAGCCGCGCGGGCAAGACGCTGTGCGACAACACCGGCTACGACGAGATCTCGCTGACGAGCCTGTCCACCAGCGACCACAGCCAGCTGGAGACGCTGCTGGACGACATGCTGGAGTGGACGCCGGCCCAGCACGTCAGCATGACGCTGCCCTCGCTGCGCGTGGACAATTTTTCGCAGAGCCTTGTGGAAAAGACCACGCGCGTGCGCAAGGGCGGCCTGACCTTCGCGCCCGAGGCCGGCACGCAGCGCCTGCGCGACGTCATCAACAAAAACGTCACCTGGGAAGAGATCGAGCGCACGTGCAATCTGGCGTTTTCCGCCGGCTACACCTCGGTGAAGCTGTACTTCATGATGGGCCTGCCCACCGAGACGATGGAGGACATCGAGGGCATCGCCGACACCGCGCAGCGCGTGGTGGATTTGTACTATCAGAACCCGAACCACGCGAAGGGCAAGGGCGTGCAGGTGTCGATCAGCGTGGCCTGCTTTGTGCCCAAGCCCCACACGCCGTTCCAGTTTGTGGCGCAGGACGATATGCAGCTGCTGCGTGAAAAGCAGCAGCACCTTCTGCGCTGCGTCAAAAGCCGCAAGATCAGCGTCAGCTATCACGACAGCCGTACCAGCTTCCTTGAGGGCGTGTTCGCAAAAGGCGACCGCCGCCTCGGCCGCGTGCTGCTGGAGGCGTACCGCCGCGGCTGTTTCTTCGACGGCTGGGAGGAGCATTTCCACTTCGACACATGGATGCAGACGTTCGCCGACCTCGGCGTGGACCCCGCGTTCTATGTCAACCGCCCGCTGGCGCTGGACGAGACGACGCCCTGGGAACACATGGACTACGGCGTGACGAAGGCGTATCTTGTGCGCGAGTACCAAAAGGCGCTCGCGGGCAAGACGACGCCGCCGTGCAACCGCGTGTGCGCCGGTTGCGGCGCCAATCAGCTTCTGGGAGGAGGGCCCTGCTTTGACTACAGTGCGTCTGCGGTTCACCAAAACGGGTGAGGCCGCGTACATCTCCCTGCTGGATCTGCAGCGCGTGATGCAGCGCGCCTTCAAGCGCTCCGGCCTGCCGGTGTGGTACACGCAGGGCTTCAACCCGCACATCTATATGACGTTTGCCGCGCCTTTGGCGCTGGGGCAGGAGAGCGTGGCGGAATCGCTGGATTTCAAAAGCGAGGCGGACGATTTCGATTGGAGCGCGGGCCCGGCGCTTTTGGCGCCGTGCCTGCCGCGCGGCGTCGAGCCGCTCTCGATGGCCCCGGCGCGTACCGACCCGGGCGAGATCGCCTTTGCGCGCTATGAGCTGCGCGCGGCGGGCCCCGCCGCCGTCAGCGCATTGCAGGCGTTCAAGGCCTACAACGAGGCGCCGGCGGCCCTTGTCACAAAGCAGGGCAAGCGCGGCAAGGTCAAGGAGCTCGACCTCAAGCAGTATGCGCCCGTGCTGGACTATAAAAACCGCGGCGACGGAGCCCTGGCCGTGAGCCTTGTGCTTCCGGCCGGCGGCCAGCTGACGGTCAGCCCGTCGCTGCTCGTGGGCTGGCTGTGCGCGCACGCGCCGCTGCAAGCGCATCAGGTGCAGATTCTGCGCACCGAACTGCTGACGGGGAAAATGGAAAAATTCCGCTGAAATACAGGAAAAATGCTTGCAATCGGCGCGCGTATATGCTATTATATTTTAGCGTTATGTTCCGCTGCGCCAACAGCGGGGTTAATGCGAAGCATTAAACGGACAGTCCTCTGCCGGTTTTCCGGGTATGAATGTCTTATAAACATGGAGGAAAAACAATGGACGCTATGAAAGTTTTTACCGAGGGCCTTCTGAAGAAGGAGCCGCCTGTGTTCAACATCGGCGATACCGTGCGCGTGTCTGTCCGCATCAAAGAGGGCGAGCGCGAGCGTATCCAGGCCTTTGAGGGCACCGTGATCGCGAAGAAGCACGGCGGCATCTCCGAGACCTTCACCGTGCGCCGCACTTCTTACGGCGTCGGCGTCGAGCGCGTGTTCCCGATGCACTCTCCGTTTGTGGAGAAGGTCGAGGTCGTGCGCAAGGGTAAAGTTCGCCGCGCCAAGCTGTTCTATCTGCGCGGGCGCACCGGCAAGGCCGCCAAGGTCAAGGAAGAGCTTCGATAAACTTCGAAAAGGGAGAATGCAAATTCTCCCTTTTTTTGTATATCCGGCGGCAAAAACGGGCCGCCGGGCATGAGGGCTGCGTATGAAAAGCGAAAAAAAGCGCGCGGGCGAGTGGTTTGAATGGTACGACGCGCTTGTGACGGCGCTGGCGGCGGTCGTTGTGATCTTTTTGTTCGGCGTGCGCGTCGTCACGGTGTCCGGCTCTTCGATGGAGCCGACGCTGGCAAGCGGCGAGAGCGTGCTGGTGCAGACGCTCACGGGCGAAATCGAGCGCGGCGACATCGTGGTGGCCGACAGCTACACGTCTTACGGCGACCCCATCATCAAGCGCGTGATCGGCACGGGCGGCGATGTGATCGACATCGACTTTGCCACCGGCACGGTGACGCGCAACGGAGAGGTGCTGCAAGAGGCCTATATTTCCGCGCCCACCACGACCGGCTACGACGTCGCTTTCCCGCTGACGGTCCCGCAGGGGCAGGTGTTCCTGATGGGGGACAACCGCCCCCGCTCCAAGGACAGCCGCTCGAGCGAGATCGGCTGCGTGGACGAGCGGGCGCTGCTGGGCAAGGTGGTGCTGCGCATCCGCCCGCTGGAGAGGTTTGGTGCGATTTCATGAGCGAAAATATCAACCATAAACAGATTCACTGGTTTCCGGGCCACATGATGAAGACGCTGCGCGTCATGCAGGACAGCGTGCGCCAGGTGGACGCCGTGCTGATCCTTTTGGACGCGCGCATCCCGCACAGCAGCCTGAACCCGGAGATCGAGCGCATTGCGCGCGCAAAGCCGCGGCTGTATGTGCTCAACAAGGCCGACCTCGCCGACGCGCAGATCACGGCGCGCTGGACGCGCCATTTCCGCGCGCAGGGCAGCGGCTGCGTGGCCATCACCTCAAAGGACCGCAGCGGCGTGAACAGCGTGAAGAAAGCGATCGGCGCAGAGCTCACGGAGCTGCTTGCCCGCCGTGCCGACAAGGGGATGGCCGGCGCGAAGATCCGCCTGATGGTGACGGGCATCCCGAACGTCGGCAAATCCACGTTCATCAACAGCTTTACGGGCGCCGCGCGCGCGGCGGCGGCCAACCGCCCGGGCGTCACGCGCGGCAAGCAGTGGGTGAGCGCCGGCGAGTACGAGCTGCTGGACATGCCGGGCGTCCTGTGGAAAAAGTTCGAGTCCGAGACGGTGGCGAGCAACCTCGCGTTCATCGGTTCGATCCGCGACGATATTCTGGACATCGAGACGCTGGCCATGCGCCTGCTGGCCGAGCTGCAGGCGCTGTGCCCGCAGAAGCTGGCCGAGCGCTACCGCGTCAACGAGGAGGAACTGGCGCTGGACGCCTACGAGCTGCTCGGGGCCATCGGCCGCCGGCGCGGCATGATGATGAGCGGCGGCGTTGTGAACACGGAGCGCGCGGCCGTCATGCTGGTGGACGAGTTCCGCGCGAGCAAACTGGGGCGCATTTCGCTGGAAGCGCCGGAGGAAGACGTATGATCCACCCGGAACTGTATGAATTTGACGCGCGGATGCGCGCGGCGCACGGCACTGTGTGCGGCGTGGACGAGGCGGGCCGCGGGCCGCTGTGCGGGCCCGTGTGCGTGGCGGCGGTCGTCCTGGACCCCGCGGTGGCTCCGCTGGCGGTGAACGATTCCAAAAAGCTGACGGAAAAGGCGCGCGAAGCGCTGTTCGACGAGATCTGCAAAAGCGCCGCCGCCTACAGCATCGTGATGGTGGACGCGCAGACCATCGATGAGTTGAACATCCTCGGCGCGACGATGCTCGGCATGCGCCGGGCCGTCGAGGGCCTGGCGGTGCGGCCGGATTTTGCCCTCATCGACGGCAACCGCACGCCGGTGCTGCCCATCCCGTGCGAGGCGGTGGTCAAAGGGGACGCGCATTCGGCCAGCATCGCCGCGGCGTCCATCCTGGCCAAGGTCTCGCGCGACCGCTACATGCTCGCGCTGGCGAAGGAATACCCGCAGTATCAGCTGGAAAAGCACAAGGGCTACCCCACAAAGCTGCATTACGAGCTGCTGGACAAGTACGGCGTGCAGCCGTTTTACCGCAAATCGTTCTTGAAAAAGCGGGGGTATGTGTGATGGATCGCCGCCTGCTGGGCGCCGTCGGCGAGAGCATGGCGGCGGCCGCGTACCGCAAGCGCGGCTACGCGCTTTTGGCAGCCAACTACCGCACGCGTCTGGGCGAGGTGGACCTCATTGCGCAAAAGGGTGGCACGTTGGTGTTCATCGAGGTAAAGACACGGGCGGGCAAACAGATCGCCCGCCCGATGGAATTTGTCACGCCCGCCAAGCAAAAGCGCATCATTCTTGCGGCGCAGGCGTTTTTGACGGCCCATCCGGCGTTGGTGGACAGCGTGATCCGCTTCGACGTGTACGAGGTGTGGCAGGAGGGTGACCGCTGTGCCGAGCGCTGTATCGAAAATGCCTTCGGCCTTTGAGGAGGGTGCATGATGGATTATTTTGACCTTCACTGCGACACAATCAGCCGCCTCGCCGAGACGGGCGGCGCACTCGACAAAGCGCCGTGCCATGTCAATTTGCAGAAGGCGGCGGGCTTTGGCCGCTATGCACAGGTGTTCGCCCTGTTCGTGCCCGACCAGAAAACGCCCGCGCAGGCACTGGGTGTGTACCGGACGCTGCGCGATACGTTTTTTGCACAGACGCGCGCGTTTCCCGGCTCCGTCATGCAGTGCCGCACGGCGGCCGATCTCGACGAGGCCTTTCGCACCGGCCGGCGCGCGGCCATCCTCTCGGTGGAGAACGGCGCAGCGCTCGGCGGCGACATCGCCGTGCTGGACGAGTTCATGCGCGACGGCGTGCGCCTGCTGACGCTGACCTGGTTCGGCGAAAACGAGCTGGGCTTCGGCAGCATGGAGGGCGGCCGCTTAAAGCCGTTCGGCCGGCAGGTGCTGGCCGCGCTGCCCGCGCACGGCATCGTGCCGGACATCTCGCATCTGTCGGACGAGGGCGTCGCCGAGGTGTTCGACAGCTATGAGGGCCCTGTGGTGGCCACGCACTCGAACGCGCGGCGCGCCGCCGGCCACTGCCGCAACCTCACGGCGCGCCAGATCGCCGAGATCGCGCGCCGCGGCGGCCTGATCGGGCTGAATCTGTGCCGGGCGTTCCTGTGCGACAACGAAAAAGAGGCGGGCTGCGAGGATGTCTACCGGCACATCCGGACGTTCCTCGACCTCGGTGCGCGCGATGCGCTGTGCTTCGGCTCCGACTTTGACGGCGCCTCGGTGCCCGCGGACATCGCCGACCTTTCCGGCGTTGCGAACGTGTGGGAATACTGCGCGAAGCGCGGCATGGACGAAGCCGTCCTGCGGGGCATCTTTTTCGAGAACGCCGCCGGGTTCTGGCGGCGCATATTTCCGTAAACGCGGCGCAAAAGCCGAAAAGAGGAGAGGTTAGCGATGGAATATCAAAGCACCCGCGGCGCGGCGGCGCGCGCCACAGCGGCCGAAGCGATCGTGGCGGGCCTCGCGGCGGACGGCGGGCTGTATGTGCCCGCGCAGATTCCGCATCTGGACGCGCGCAGCCTGCTGGGGCTGGAGTATCCAAAGACGGCTGCGCGTGTGCTGGCGCCGTTTTTGACGGAGTACGACCCTGCGTTTTTGCTTTGCGCCGCGCAGGCGGCGTATGCGGGCTTTGACGGCAAAGCCGGCGAGCTGGCCCGCACCCGGCCCGGCCGCTATTATCTGGAACTGTGGCACGGCCCCACCTGCGCGTTCAAGGACTATGCGCTGCAACTGATGCCGCGGCTTTTGATCGAGGGCAAGCGCCTGACGGGGGAGAGCTGCGTCACGAAGATCCTGGTGGCGACCTCCGGCGACACGGGCAAGGCGGCCCTCGCCGGCTACGCCGGCCTGCCGGGCGTCAAGATCGCGGTGTTTTATCCCGACGACGGCACAAGCGAGATCCAGCGTTTGCAGATGGCGACGCAGGAGGGCGAAAATGTGCGCGTGTTTGCCGTAAAGGGCAATTTTGACGACGCGCAGACGGGCGTCAAGCGCGTGTTCGCAAGCGCGCAGGCCGCCGAAGCGCTGGCGCAGCGGGGCGAAAAGCTCTCCAGCGCCAACTCCATCAACTGGGGCCGTCTTGCGCCGCAGATCGCCTATTACTATTATGCGTACTGCAAAATGGTCGAAAACGACGAGATCCGCATGGGCGACGCGGTCGACTTCTGCGTGCCCACCGGCAATTTCGGCGACATCCTCGCCGGCTGGTACGCAAAGCGCATGGGCCTGCCCGTGGGCAAACTGATCTGCGCCTCCAACGAAAACGACGTGCTGACGCAGTTTCTGTCGCAGGGCGAGTACAACGCGAACCGCCCGTTCCACAAGACGCAGAGCCCTTCGATGGACATCCTCGTCTCCTCGAACCTCGAGCGCTTGCTGTTCCACGTCACGCAGGACGCAGGGCAGGTGGCGCAGTGGATGGACGAACTGGCGCGCACGGGCCGCTACCGCGTGCCGGACGGTGTTCTGCGCGCCATCCGGGAGGACTTTGCCTGCGCGAGCATCACGGCGCCGCAGGCGGCCGGGGAGATTCGCCGCGTGTTTGAGAGCGAAGGGTACCTGATGGACCCGCACACCGCCGTTGCCAGCGTCGCCGCCGACCGCTGCGCGCGCGAGGAGACGCCGTGCGTCGTCCTGTCCACGGCCAGCCCCTACAAGTTCCCGGCCAGCGTGCTGCACGCGCTGGGCGAGGAGACGCCGCAGGATGAGTTCGAGGCCATGCGCCGGCTCGAAGATATCAGCGGCACGCGCGCGCCGGCTTCGCTGCGCGCGCTGCAAGAAAAGCCGGTGCGCTTTTCGCGCGCCATCGGCAAAGAGGACATCGCGCGCGAGGCGCTTGCGTTTTAAGCGCGTCGCCTCCGCCCTTTGTATGTATGCGCGCCGCGGCGCTTTTTGCGGCGGCGCGCTTTGCAAAGGGGCGTTTGCGCGGCTGCGCTCAGGCCTCCTCGAACGTCTCGCACATGGTCTCCTCGCCGAGGATGGCCATGCGGTTTTTCACGGTGATGCCGTTCGCGGTGCAGCAGCAGTGGCCGTTGTTGTGCACACAGTTGGCCACTTCGCAGCAGATGCCCGGCAGCGTTTTGTTCTCGCTCGTCATACAAAAGACCTCCTTGTTGTTGCAAAAGGCCTTGCGCCCGGTTTGTGCGCGCGCGGCCTTTGGCTTTATCATGGCCTGCGCAAACGGGATTTATGCGGAAGAAGGGTTCTATGGCAATTTTTGCAATTGGCGATCTGCATCTGTCGCTGGGCGGCGAAAAGCCGATGGACGTGTTCCCCGGCTGGAAGGATTACGTCCCGCGCATCGAGGCCGGCTGGCGCGCGCGCGTAGGCGAAGAGGATACGGTCGTGCTCGCGGGGGACACCTCCTGGGCGATGCGCCTGGAGGACTGCCGGCAGGATTTTGCCTTTCTGCACGCCTTGCCCGGCCGCAAGGTGCTTTTGAAGGGCAACCACGACTACTGGTGGACCACAATGCGCAAAATGGAGCGCTTTTTGCAGGCGGAGGGGTTTGACAGCCTCTCGTTTTTGCACAACAGCTGCGTGCAGCTGCCCGGCGCTGCGCTGTGCGGCACGCGCGGCTGGATGTTCGACTGCACGCAGCCGCACGACGAAAAGGTGATGGCGCGCGAGTGCGGGCGCCTGCGTGCTTCGCTGGACGCGGCGGGCGAAGGGGAGAAGATCGTCTTTCTGCACTATCCGCCCGTCTATCCCGGCGCCAACGCCGCGCAGATCCTCGACATCCTGCACGAGTACGGCGTGCGCCGCTGCTACTACGGCCATCTGCACGGCGCGTCCATCCGCAGCGCGGTCAACGGCGAAGTGGACGGCGTCGCATACCGGCTCATCAGCGCCGACGCGCTGGATTTTTGCCCGCTGCCCATTGAAGTATAAAGCGCGCAGGGACGGAAAAAACATGGAAAAATTTGCGCGCGAAAGGCGTTTTAACAGTAGCAATCCATAAAACTTTGTGATATAATAATACAATGTAAGTTTCTGTATTGGAGGAAAAACCATGAAGCTCGTAAAAAACGAAAAGCTTGAAAACAATCGTCACGAACTGCAATTTTCCATCGACGCCGAGACCTTCAACACCGCGGTGAACGAAGCGTTCAAGCGCGAGTCGGTCAAATATAACATCCCGGGCTTCCGCAAGGGCAAGGCCCCCCGCCACATGATCGAGAAGATGTACGGCGCGGACACGTTCTATTATCCCGCCGTCAACGAGCTGTTCCCGGACGCCTATGAGCAGGCCGTGAAAGAGAGCGGCATCGAGCCGGTCGACCGCCCGGAGGCGGAGCTTGTCTCCGCCAGCATCGAGGACGGCGCCGTGCTGAAGGTGACCGTCACGGTCAAGCCTGAGGTGAAGGTCGGCAATTACACCGGTTTAAAAGCTGCGAAAAAGGTCAACACTGTCGAGGACGCCGCCGTGGACGCCGAGATCGAGCGCATGCGCGAGCGCAACGGCCGCATCGTCGCGCGCGAGGGCAAGGCGCAGAACGGCGATACCGCCGAGATCGACTTTGAGGGCTTTATCGACGGCGTGGCCTTCAAGGGCGGCAAGGGCGAGAACTTCCCGCTGGTGCTCGGCTCCGGCCAGTTCATCGGCGGCTTCGAAGAGCAGGTCGTCGGCCACGAGGCCGGCGAGGAGTTCGAGGTGAACGTCACGTTCCCCGAGGACTATCAGGCCAAGGAGCTGGCCGGCAAGCCCGCCGTGTTCAAGGTGAAGCTGAACGAGGTCAAAACGAAGGAGCTGCCCGCCGCGGACGATGAGTTCGCCAAGGACGTCTCCGAGTACGACACGCTCGCCGAGCTGAAGGACAGCATCCGCAAGGGCATGGAGGAGCAGAACGAGCGCGCGAGCGAGCTGGAGGTCGAGAACGCGCTGGTGGAGCAGATCGTCGACACGATGGAGTGCGACGTCCCCGCCTGCATGATCGAGAGCCGCATCGATGAGATGGTGCGCGACTTCGAGTTCCGCCTGCAGCAGCAGGGCCTGCGTTTGCAGGATTACCTGAAGTATATGGGCGGCGACGAGGCCAAGTTCCGCGACGGCTTCCGCGAGCAGGCGGAGAAGCAGGTGAAGATCCGTCTGGCGCTGGAGAAGGTGGCGGAGCTGGAGAACATCACCGCCTCCGAAGAGGACTTCGAGAACGAGGTCAAGCGCATTGCCGACGCCTACAAGATGGACGTCGAAAAAGTGCGCGCCATCGTGCCCGAGGAGGACGTGAAAAAGGATCTGGCCGTCAACAAGGCCATCGACTTTATCAAGTCTCACGCCGAGGTGACGACGGAAGCTGCCGAGAAGGCGCCGGAAAAGGCGGAGTAACGTCTTTCGCACAAGCATGCAAAAATTGCCCGGTGCGCGCAGCCATTGCGTGCATCGGGCAATTGTCCTGCATCGATTATTTTGAACGGAGGTTTTTTCTATGAGCCTGGTTCCCTATGTTGTGGAGCAGACCGCCCGCGGCGAGCGCTCTTACGACATTTTTTCCCGTTTGCTCAACGACCGCATCATCATGCTGTCGGAGGATGTGAACGACACGACGGCCAGCCTGGTGGTGGCGCAGCTTCTGTACCTGGAAGGGCAGGACCCGGACAAGGACATCAGCCTGTATATCAACAGCCCCGGCGGCTCGATCACCGCGGGCTTTGCCATCTATGACACGATGAACTATATCAAGTGCGATGTGTCCACCATCTGCATCGGCATGGCGGCCTCGATGGGCGCGTTCCTGCTGGCCGCGGGCGCCAAGGGCAAGCGCTTTGCGCTGCCCAACAGCGAGATCCTCATCCACCAGCCGCTGATCGGGGGCGGCGGCCTGCAGGGCCAGACGTCGGACATCAAGATTCACACCGATCATCTGGTGCGCACGCGCGAGAAGATGAACCGCATCCTGGCCGAGCGCACGGGCAAAAGCGTGGAGCAGATCGCGCTGGACACCGAGCGCGACCACTATATGACCGCGCAGGAAGCGGCGCAGTACGGCCTGATCGATTCGGTGATCACCGCGAGATAAAAGGAGAGTGCAATGCCTCAGAACCGCAACAACAAGGAGAAAGAGCTGATCTGCAATTTCTGCGGCAAATCGCAGGACGAAGTGGAGCGCATGATCATCGGCCCGGGCGTCAACATCTGCAACGAGTGCATCGAGCTGTGCTACTCGCTGCTGGATGAAGAGGGAAAGCCCGACAACGCGCGGCGTGCAAAGCGCGCGCCGCGCGCGGTCGACGACGACCGCGATGTGCACATCCTCACCCCGGCGCAGATCAAGGAGCGGCTGGACCAGTATGTCATCGGGCAAGACAATGCCAAGATCGTTCTGGCGGTGGCCGTGTACAACCATTATAAGCGCATTCTGTCCGGCAGCGAGACGGACGTCGATTTGCAGAAGAGCAACGTGCTGCTGCTGGGCCCGTCCGGCGTGGGCAAAACGCTGCTGGCACAGACCCTGGCCAAAATGCTGAACGTGCCGTTCGCCATTGCCGACGCCACCACGCTCACCGAGGCCGGCTATGTGGGCGAGGATGTGGAGAACATCCTGCTCAAGCTGATCCAGGCGGCGGACTTTGACATCGAGCGCGCCGAGAAGGGCATCATCTATATCGACGAGATCGACAAGATCACCCGCAAGAGCGAGAACCCCTCGATCACGCGCGACGTGGGCGGCGAGGGCGTGCAGCAGGCGCTTTTGAAGATCCTCGAGGGCACGGTGAGCAACGTCCCCCCGCAGGGCGGGCGCAAGCATCCGCAGCAGGAGTTCATCCAAATCAACACGAAGAACATTCTGTTCATCTGCGGCGGCGCGTTCGACGGGCTGGAAAAGCAGATCCAAAAGCGTACCGACCGCTCGTCGCTGGGCTTTGGCAGCACGCTCAAGCAGAGCGAGCAGGAGCAAAAGCAGAACCTCTTGCGCCTTGTGGAGCCGCACGACCTTGTGCACTTCGGCCTCATCCCGGAGCTGGTGGGCCGCATCCCCGTGGTGACGGTGCTCGACCCGCTGGATGAGGATGCGCTGGTGCGCGTTTTGCGCGAGCCGAAGAACAGCCTTGTGCGCCAGTACGAGGCCATGATGAAGATGGACAATGTCGAGCTTTCCATCACGGACGGCGCGCTGCACGAGGTGGCCAAAAAGGCCATCGCGCTCAAGAGCGGCGCGCGCGGCCTGCGCAGCGTGATGGAGCGCGCGCTGATCCCCGTGATGTACGAGATCCCGAGCGACCCCACCATCTCCAAAGTCACCGTGACGGAAAAGACCATCGACGGCGAAGCCGCCGAGATCCAGCACGGCGCGCCGAACAAGCGCTACAGGGAGGACGCCTGAGCGTTTTTGAAAAAAGGAAACAAGGCATCCCGCCGCACCCGCAACAGGCAGGTGCGGCGGGCCTTTTTCACTGCGCGGGCGCGCGCGGCATTCCGGAAAAGGCAAACTCTACTTATTTAGTGGTATTTTTGTGAAACCTGCCGGTATCACCTTGCAATCACGCCTTTGTTAGAGTATACTAATATCGGTGCAAAGGGCCGCACAGCCGCCCCGAGCGCCGCCATGCACACAGTGAACCTGCATTTTGCGCGCGGCGCTGCCTTCGCAGCGCCGGGCGCAATTTCATACCATACTGCAAAGCCGGCGCACGCCGGTGCATCTTGCAAAGAGGGGAGAGCTTTATGGCTGACAAAGTAAAAGTTGTTTTGGACAAAACGGCGGACATCCTGCGCCTTCCGGCCATTGCGCTGCGCGGGCTTGTGGTGTTCCCCGGAAATATCATCCACTTTGAAGTGGGCAGGAAAAAGTCGATCGCGGCCATCGAGTGGGCCATGGCGAACCACAACGCGGTCTTTCTGACGGCCCAGCGCGACATGGATGTGGAAGACCCCGGCTTCAAGGATCTGTATCAGTACGGTGTGGTCGCCGAGATCCGCCAGGTGCTGCGCGTGTCGGACGACCTTGTGAAAGTGCTGGTGGAGGGGCGCTACCGCGCAAAGCTGCTGACGCTCGACTCCAGCGGCCGCTTTTTGCTGGCCTCTACCAAGGCGGCGCCGCTGCGCGGCGTCTACTCGGCCGACACCACGAAGGTCGAGGCGCTGATGCGCACCATCAAGGAGCTGTTCGAGGAGTATGTCTCGCTGGTGCAGCGCATGCCCAAGGACGTCGCGTACACGATCATCACCTGCAACGACGCGCAGAAAATGTGCGATTATCTGCCGGGCAATCTGCTGTTCAAATACACCGACAAGCAGGCCCTGCTCAACGAGGGCCAGCTGACGGCGCGCCTGGAAAAGCTGGTGGACACGCTGCGCCGCGAGATCGACGTGCTGAAGATCGAGCGGGACATCCAGTCCAAAGTGAACGAGCAGATGGAGAAGAACCAGCGCGACTACTATCTGCGCGAGCAGATGCGCGTGATCTCGGACGAGCTGGAGGACTTTGACGATACCCGCGCGGAGGCCGACGAGTACAAGCGCCGCATCGCCGCGCTGCATCTGCCGGAGGAGGCCAACGAAAAGCTGACGAAAGAGGCCGACCGGCTGTACCGCATGCAGGGCTCGTCGCAGGAGGCGACGGTCATCCGCTCGTATCTGGACACCTGCCTGGATCTTCCGTGGAACGTGTACACGAAGGACAACCTCGACATCAAAAAGGCGCAGGCCGAGCTGGACCGCGGCCACTACGGCCTCGCGAAGGTGAAGGAACGCATCCTTGAAATTCTCGCCGTGCGCAAGCTCGCGCCCGCCGTGAAGGGCCAGATCATTTGCCTTGTCGGCCCGCCGGGCGTCGGCAAAACCAGCATCGCCCGCTCCATTGCCACGTGCCTCGGGCGCAAGTATGCGCGCATGTCGCTGGGCGGCGTGCGCGACGAGGCCGAGATCCGCGGCCACCGGCGCACCTACATCGGCGCCATGCCCGGCAAGATCATCAGCGCCGTGCTCACCGCGAAAAGCGCAAACCCGCTCATTTTGCTGGACGAGGTGGATAAGCTCGCCAGCGATTTCCGGGGCGACCCGGCCGCGGCACTTCTGGAGGCGCTCGACCCCGAGCAGAACAACTCCTTCCGTGACCATTACCTCGACATCCCGTTTGATCTGAGCGAGGTGCTGTTCATCACGACGGCCAACACGCTCAGCACGATCCCGCAGCCGCTGCTGGACCGCATGGACGTGATCGAGCTGCCCAGCTATACGCGCGTGGAAAAGTTCAACATCGCCAAGCGCCATCTGCTGCCCAAGCAATTGGAGGCTACAGGCCTCAAGGATTATGTCAAGGTGACGCCGGGCGCGCTGTACGCGCTGATCGACGGCTATACGCAGGAGGCGGGCGTGCGCAATCTGGAGCGCGTCATCACCGAACTGCTGCGCAAGTGCGCCAAGCGCATCGCCTCCAACGAGGCGCAGAGCATCACCATCACGCCGCAGAAGCTCGAGGGCATCCTCGGGCCTAAGCGCATCAAACCCTCGTTCCTCAGCCGCACCGACAGCGTGGGCATCACGAATGGCCTTGCGTGGACGAGCGTCGGCGGCGAGATCCTGCCCATCGAGGTGCAGGTCGTCGAGGGCGGCAGCGGCCGCCTGGAGCTGACGGGTTCACTGGGCGAGGTGATGAAGGAGAGCGCAAAGCTGGCCATCACGTATGCCAAGGCGCACGCCGCGCAGTACGGCTTCGGCGTCGACATCTTCAAAAACGCCGACATCCACATCCATGCGCCCGAGGGCGCCATCCCGAAGGACGGCCCCTCCGCCGGCATCACGCTGGCGACGGCGCTGATCTCGTGCCTGTCGGGCCGGCCTGTGCGCTGCGACATCGCCATGACCGGCGAGATCACGCTGCACGGGCAGGTGCTGCCCATCGGCGGCCTGAAGGAAAAGAGCATGGCCGCTTACAAAGAGGGCATGAAGATGGTGCTGATCCCGCAGGGAAATGTGTCCGACCTGTATGAGGTGGACCCGGAGGTGAAAAAGCACCTCGTCTTCCATCCTGTCTCCAATTTGAAGGAAGTGCTGCAAATCGCGCTGGTCAAGCCGCCGAAGGCAAAGGCGAAAAAGACGGTGCGCGCCAAAAGCAAAACGGAAACCGAGGCCGAACCGGCAAGCGCCGTCACGCCGCCCATCACGCCCGGCCAGGGCGGCGGCGAAGCGGTGCATATTACGCAGTGACGCCGCGCCGGCCGCAGAGGGAATGTGAACCATGAATTTTGCAAAAGCTGTCTTTCAGGCCTCCTATGGCCTGTCGTCCCAGCTGCCGGCGCTCGACCGGCCGGAGATCGTGTTCTCCGGCCGGTCGAACGTCGGTAAATCGAGCCTCATCAACAAGCTGTGCAACCGCAAAAGCCTGGCGCGCGTCTCCGGCGTGCCGGGCAAAACGGCTACCATCAATTTTTACGAGGTGGACGGCGTGTATCTCGTCGATCTGCCGGGCTACGGCTACGCGAAGGTGGGCCGCCAGGAGCGCCGCCGCTGGGACGAGCTGATCAACAGCTATTTCGCCGGCCAGCGCAATGTGGCGCTGCTGGTGCAGCTGCTCGACATCCGGCACGACCCCAGCGCCGACGACCGCACGATGCTGGAATATCTGCGCCATTACGGCATCCCGTTCGTCGCGGCGCTGACAAAGGCGGACAAATTGAAAAAGAGCCAGCAGCAGGCGGCCGCCGGACGCTTTGCCGAAATCTGCGGCGAGTACGGCTGCCGCGGCGTCTATGTGACCAGCGCGGAAAACGGCTGCGGCATCGAAACGCTGCGCGGCGTGCTGGAAGAGGCCGCACAGGGGAAAGAGGGCTGAGCGATGGCCTACGGGGCGTTTGCGGACGTGTACGACCTTTTTAACGAAGACGCGGATTACGATGCGCTGTACAGCCAGGTGCACGCCCGGCTCAAGGCGCACGGCATCGAAAACGGCATCGTCGCCGATCTCGGCTGCGGCACGGGCGATCTGACGCTGATGCTCGCGCAGGCCGGCTACGACATGATCGGCGTCGATCTGTCGGAGGAGATGCTGTGCGTGCTGCAGGACAAAGCCGCGCAGCTTTGCATAAGCGGCTTGCTTTTGCTGCGGCAGGACCTGACGCAGCTCGACCTGTTCGGCACGGTGCGCGCGGCCGTCTCGACGTTCGACACGTTCAACCACATCGGGCCGTACGCGCAGTTTGAGCGCGCGCTGGTGCGCAGCGCGCTGTTCATCGAGCCCGGCGGCGTGTTCCTTTGTGATATGAACACGCCTTACAAACACGCTCGCGTCTTGGCCGACCATCGCTACGAGATGGAGGCCGACGGCGTGCGCTGTACCTGGAGCAATCGCTTCGACGAGGCGCAGCAATGTACGCACATCACGGTGGAAATGCAGTGGGACGGCGATGCGCACAGCGAGACGGAGCATTTTGTCGAGTACGCGTACACGCGCGCGCAGATCGAGCGCGCGTGCGAGGCGGCGGGCCTTTTCATCGAGGAACTCTGCGACGGCGAGACGTTCGGCCCGCTGCGGCCGCAGAGCGAGCGCTTTCTGGTCACGGCCGTCAAGCGCGGCGACAAAAACTGCAACCGGCAGGCAAACTGAGAACATACGGGGGGAGAAGAAAATGGGCAGATTGATCCGCGCCATCTCGGAGAACGGCGGCGTGCTGTTCTGCGCGGTGGACGCAACGGACATCGTGCGGCGCGCAGAGCAGCTGCACAAAACGAGCGCTGTCACATCGGCGGCGCTGGGGCGCCTTTTGGCCGCCGGGGCCATGATGGGTGCCATGCTGAAAAGCCGCGGCGATTCACTCACCCTGCGCGTCAAGGCGGACGGCCCGGCCGGGCTTTTGCTGGTGGTGGCCGATGGCGCGGGGCATGTGAAGGGCTATGTGGAGCACCCGGTGGTCGAGCTGCCGCTGCGCGCCGACGGGAAACTGGATGTGGGCGGCGCCGTCGGGCACGAGGGCAGCCTGACGGTCATCCGGGACATGGGCCTCAAAGAGCCGTATGTCGGCCAGGTGCCGCTTGTCAGCGGCGAGATCGCGCAGGACATCACCAGCTACTACGCCGCCAGCGAGCAGACGCCCACGGTGTGCGCGCTGGGCGTTCTGGTGGATACCGATTTGACCATCCGCAACGCGGGCGGATTTCTTTTACAGCTGCTGCCGGGCGCGACGGAGGAGGAGATCACGCGCCTGGAGGCGAACATTGCCGGCATGCAGAGCGTCACGCAGATGCTGTCGGACGGCATGACGCTGGAGGAGATGATGGCCAAGGCGCTGGCCGGCTTTGACCCGCAGGTGCTGGACGAAGAAGAGGCCGTCTACGCGTGCGATTGCAGCAGCGAGCGCGTGGAGCGCGCGCTTTTGAGCCTCGGCCACAAGGAGCTTTCGCAGCTTGCGACCGAGGGCGAGCCCGTGGAGGTGTGCTGCCAGTTCTGCGACAAAAAGTACCGCTTCGACGCGGCCGACCTGCTGGCGGAATTCGAGCGCCGGCAGAAGGCGCACAGGGAAGAAACTGCGGGAAATGATGAAAAACGCTGAAAACAGAAAAAATAGTATTGACATTTCCCTTTAAATCATGTAAAATAAATTTCGCTGCTCTGGTACGGGCGGCGGGATCTGCGGCTTTAGCTCATCTGGTAGAGCGCCACCTTGCCAAGGTGGAGGTAGCGAGTTCGAGCCTCGTAAGCCGCTCCATTTTTTCGAAATGACCGCCGTGTGCGATAAGTTTTTCTTGACAAGAAGGCTCGTTCGTGGTAAAATGTTAAAGGTCAGTTTCGAATGGAAGTTTAGCTCAGCTGGGAGAGCATCTGCCTTACAAGCAGAGGGTCACAGGTTCGAGCCCTGTAACTTCCACCAAATCTGTGGCCCGGTAGTTCAGTCGGTTAGAACGCTAGCCTGTCACGCTAGAGGTCGTGAGTTCGAGCCTCATCCGGGTCGCCATTTGCCTCTGTAGCTCAGTTGGTAGAGCAGGGGACTGAAAATCCCCGTGTCATTGGTTCGATTCCGATCGGAGGCACCAAATCAGCCGTAAACCTGTCGTGGATAGGTTTACGGCTTTTTTGTGTTCTGCAAGGAACTGCATACAGGCCTATTCCCATAGGGAAAAATCATCGGGACTTGGCGCTCATTACGGGTTCCTTATTTATGTTTTTCACCGCGCTCGGAAACGCCGCACACGTGTACGCAGCCGTCCGATACAGTGAAATGGATCTCCTGCTCCGCAAAGGCAAAGCCGTATACGCGCGAGGGGTCGTTTTGATAGGAGGGACGCGGGTCCTGCGCCAGCACCTCGCACAGCGGCTTGCGCAGCGGCGCAGGCACGCGCAAGAGCAGCTGCGGCGGGAAATCCACCGACAGCGCATACGCTTTTGTGCGCGAGGAAAAGCCGCCCAGCGCGTCCGGTTTGCTGTCGATGTGGGGCAGATAGGGCTTGATGTCAAAAATCGGCGTCTTGTCCATCAGGTCGGCCCCTGCCACGTGCAGCACCGGGCCCTGCGGCGTGGAGAGTTCGATGCTTGTAAGCCGCACGCACGAAAGCCCCAGCGGGTTTGGCCGGTAGGGAGAGCGCGTGGCGAACACACCCATGCGCGTGTTGCCGCCCAGCCGCGGCGGGCGCACCGTGGGCGACGCCGGTACCGGCCGGTTGGCCGAAAAATGCCAGATCAGCCAGATGTGCGAATATTCCTCTAGCCCGCGCAGCGCTTCGGCGCTGCGGAATTCCGGCTCGAAAATGACCTGCGCCGGCAGGCTTTCCACAAGGCCGCTCTGGCGCGGGATGCCGAACTTTTCCGCAAAGGCGCTTTGTATGTGCGCAATGGGGCGCAGCGTGCATTCTTCCATCGTTACCATCCTATAGTTATGAAAATCATCGAAAAGCATGTGTAAAGTTCATAGGCTTTACATGCGCTTTTCCAATGCGGCAATGCATTCGATGTGGCGAGTGTGGGGGAAAAGGTCCACC
>DXGT01000147.1 GCA_019113785.1 Candidatus Ruthenibacterium merdigallinarum
CCCAGCTCGGCAAATTCCTTCTCGATGCGCCCCAAAAGGCCGCTGCGCACCGCGCTGCCGCCGCCGTACACGATGAACACGCGCGTTGCGCCGAATTCCTTCGCCTCACTGGCGGCCGCCTTCTCGGCGCCTTTGCCGAACACAACTTTCGTGGGATTGTAATAGGTAAAATTTTGCATCGAACATGACCCTTTCTCTTTCAAATTGGATGGGATACGCCCCGGGCCTGCGCATACGCCCGGAATTTTCGGCCGAAAACCTTGACTTTTTTCCCGTCTGGTCTTAGTATAAAACACAGCAAGAAAAAAGCAAGTACCAACATTTTTGTTATGTACTAACCGAAAGGAAAGTGTTCGCTGTGATCAAGGATTTTTTCGAGAAAGGAAATTTTGAGGACACCGGCTTCGGCTACACCATGTCGCTCATCAGCGGCAAGTACAAAATGGTGATCCTGTACTGCCTGATGGATTTCGGCGTCGTGCGCTACAACGAATTGAAGCGGTATATCAAAAAAATTTCCGACAAGACGCTGAGCGCTTCGCTGAAAGAGCTGGAAACAGATCAGCTGATCGTGCGCAAAGTATACCCGCAGATCCCCCCGAAAGTGGAGTACACCTTGAGCCCGCGCGGCCAGAGCCTGATGAATATCCTGGAACAGCTGTGCGTGTGGGGCAAGAAAAATCGCCTGCCGAACACTGGCTCTCACCGCGCGCAGCACACAGCTTAACCTTCTCTGACCGCCTTTTCAAAAACAAGCGGCCGCATTGCAAAATGAAAATGCAATAGCCGGTTGCGCAAAGGGACAGACACAACAAAACAAAAACAAATCAACCCTCAAAGGAAGCCGTTTTGGATTCCTTTGAGGGTTGATTTTTGCGCATTAATTTGGGGGCAAGAGATTTTGCAACGCACCCTCTTTTTGGCGTCTTTGTTCCTTCAGCCCATGGTGATCTGCTCGGCGATGTCGCTCTCGCGCAGGATGGCGCCCGCGGCGGGCAGCGTGCGCACGCGGTAGCGGTGCGCGTCGGTCAGCTCGAGGCGCGAGGCGCGCTGCACGCGCGTGATGCGCTGGTTCTTTTTCAGCGTCACCACATTGACGCCCGCGGTGTTCTTCGTCTGCTTTTCCGGGATCTGCGCCGAGTGCACCAGCAAGAGCCGCCCCGCGCTGGTGCGGATGGCGATCTCCTCCTCCTCGCGCAGGTACGCCGCGTACACGAGCGGCGACTTGTCGCTGAAGGCGTTCACCAGCTTTTTGCGGTTCGTCTTGGTGGCGTAGGCGCTCATGGGCACCTTCGCCGCCTTGCCGTTCGCAAACAAAAACAGCATGTGGCCCTTGTAGTGCTCGGTCACGGCCATGTAGACGGCCTCTTCCCCGTCCTCCATCGCGAGGCGTGCGGGGATGTAGTCGCCCATGGCGCTGGCCTTGCCGTCGGCAAAATCGCCCGCGCGGCACTTGTACACCTGGCAGCGGTTGGTGAAGAACAGCAGCTCGGCGTTGTTCTTCGTCTCCAGCTGCACCGTGACCTCGTCGCCCTCCTTGAGCTTGTGCTCGCCGGACATGCGCAGCGACTGCGGCGTGATCTTTTTAAAGTAATTGTCGCGCGTGAAGAACACGTGGACGGGATAGTCCGGCATGGCGTCGTCCTCGTCGTCCGCGTCCTCGTCGACGGCGTCGTACAGAATCTCGCTGCGGCGCGCCTCGCCGTATTTCTTCGCCACGGCGGCCAGCTCGTCCATGATGATGCGGCGCACCTTGGCCGGGCTGGCGAGGATGCCCTCGAGCCGCGCGATCTCGTCCTCAAGCTCGCTCGTCTCCTGCGTGCGCCTGAGGATGTACTCGCGGTTGAGGTGGCGCAGGCGGATCTCGGCGACGTATTCGGCCTGCGTCTGGTCGATGCCGAAGCCGATCATCAGGTTCGGCACCACCTCCGCCTCCTCGGCGGTCTCGCGCACGATGCGCACGGCTTTGTCGATGTCCAGCAGGATGGCCGCGAGGCCCTTGAGCAGGTGCAGGCGCTTTTTCTTGCCCGTCAGCTCGAAATGGGTGCGCCGGCGCACGCACTCGGTGCGGAAGGCCGTCCACTCGGTGAGGATCTCGCGCACGCCCATCACGCGCGGCATGCCCGCGATCAGCACGTTGAAGTTGCAGGAGAAGCTGTCCTCGAGCGGCGTCAGGCGGAAGAGCTTGTGCATCACCTTGTCCGCGTCCTGCCCGCGCTTTAAGTCGATCGTCAGCTTGAGGCCGTTGAGGTCGGTCTCGTCGCGCATGTCGCTGATCTCTTTCACGCGCCCGGCCTTCACCAGCTCGGCGATCTTGTCCATGATGGCCTCGACCGTCGTCGTGGGCGGGATCTGCGTGATCTCCACCATATTGCCGTCCTTGACATAATTGTATTTCGCGCGCACGCGCACGCTGCCGCGGCCGGTATTGTAGATGTTTTCAATCTCTTTTTCGTCGTACAAGATGTAGCCGCCGCCGACGAAATCCGGCGCGGGCAGCGTGGTTTTGAGGTCGTGGTCCTTGTCCTTCAAAAGCGCGATGGTCGTCTCGCACAGCTCGCGCAAATTGAACGAGCAGATGGACGAGGCCATGCCCACGGCGATGCCCAGCGTGTTGTTCGCCAGGATGGTGGGGAACGTGACGGGCAGCAGCGTGGGCTCGGTGGTGGACGCGTCGTAGTTGGGCACGAAATCGACGGTGTCCTTGTCGATGTCGCCGAACAGCTCGGCGCAGATGTCCTCGAGCTTCGCCTCCGTATAGCGCGAGGCGGCGTAGGCCATGTCGCGGCTGTAGGCTTTGCCGAAGTTGCCCTTGCCGGAGACGTACGGCACCAGCAGGCTCTCGTTGCCGCGCGCCAGGCGCACCATCGTGTCGTAGATGGCGGCGTCGCCGTGCGGGTTCAGGTGCATGGTGTTGCCCACCACGTTGGCCGACTTCGTGCGCGCGCCCTTCAAAAGGCCCATGTCGTACATCGTGTACAGCACCTTGCGGTGCGCGGGCTTGAAGCCGTCGATCTCCGGCAGCGCGCGCGAGACGATGACGCTCATCGCGTAGGGCATGTAGTTGGTCTCCAGCGTCTCGGTGATGGGCTGGTCGAGCACGCTGCCCGCGTCGATGATCTCGACATTATCGCCCAGCTGCGGGCGCTGGATGGTCTTTTCTTTTTTGCTTGTCTTTCTTGCCATAGTTCCTCCCTCAAGGCGTCAGGAGACGTCCAGATCGTCGAGATACTCGACGCCGTGGCGGGCGATGTGCTCCTTGCGGCCGGCGAGGTTGTCGCCCAAGAGCAGGTCGAACACCTCGGCCGTGCGCTTTGCATCCGTGGGCGACACCTTGATGAGCCGGCGCGAGGCCGGGTTCATCGTGGTGAGCCACATCATCTCGGGGTCGTTCTCGCCCAGGCCCTTCGAGCGCTGGATCGTATATTTCGCGTCGCCGATGCGCCGCAGAAACTCCGTTTTCTCCGGCTCGGTGTAGGCGAAGTACGTGTGGCCGCGGCTCTCGATCTCATACAGGGGCGACTCGGCGATGTACACATACCCCTCGCGGATGAGCGTGGGCACCAGCCGGTAGAGCATCGTGAGCACCAGCGTGCGGATCTGGTAGCCGTCGACGTCGGCGTCGGTACAGATGATGACCTTGCTCCAGCGCAGGTTGGAAAGGTCGAAGCTGGACAGCTCGCTCTTCGCCTTGCCCGTCAGCTCCACGCCGCAGCCCAGCACCTTGATGAGGTCGGTGATGATGTCGCTCTTGAAGATGCGGCTGTAATCGGCCTTGAGGCAGTTGAGGATTTTGCCGCGGATGGGCATGATGGCCTGGTACTCGGAATCGCGGCTCTGCTTGACCGCGCCCATGGCCGAGTCGCCCTCCACGATGTACAATTCGCGCCGGGCCGTCTCGCGCGAGCGGCAGTCGACGAATTTCTGCACGCGGTTGGCGATGTCGATCTGCGAGCTCATCGTCTTTTTGATGCTCTGGCGCGTCTTTTCCGCGTGCTCGCGGCTCTGCTTGTTCACCAGCACCTGCTGGCAGACCTTCTGCGCCTCGTCCGGCTTTTCGATGAAGTACACCTCGAGGCTGTGGCGCAAAAATTCCGTCATGGCCTGCTGCACGAACTTGTTCGTGATGGCCTTTTTCGTCTGGTTCTCGTAGCTGGTCTGCGTGGAGAACGAGCTGGAGACGAAGACGAGGCAGTCCTGCACGTCGACGAACGAGATTTTGCTCTCGCCCTTTTTGTACAGGTTTTTCGATTTCAGGTACGCGTCGATCTGGCCGACGAACGCGGCGCGCACGGCCTTGTCCGGGCTGCCGCCGTGCTCGAGCCACGAAGAGTTGTGGTAATACTCCAGCAGCTGCACCTTGTTGGAAAAGCAGAACGCCGCGCTCATCTTCACCTTGTAGGGCGCGCGGTCGGCGCGGTCGGCGCCCTCGGCCTGGCTCTGGCAGAAGCGCACGGGCGTCATCGCGTCGAGGCCGGCGACTTCCTGCACATAGTCCTCGATGCCGTGCTCGTAGTAAAACTGCGTCTCGCGGTGCTCGGGCTCGGCCGTCTCGTCCGTGAACACGAACGTGACGCCCGCGTTCACCACCGCCTGGCGCTTGAGCGTGTCGAGATAGTACGACGACGGCACGTCGATGTCGGTGAACACGGCTTTGTCCGGCTTCCAGCGGATGCGCGTGCCCGTCTTTTTGCCGCGGGGCGCGGGCTCCTTCTTCAGGCCGCCCACGTTTTCGCCGCGCTCGAAGTCCAGATGATAGTGGAAGCCGTCGCGGTACACGTCGGCCTGCATCCACTCGGAGGCGTACTGCGTGGCGCACAGGCCCAGGCCGTTGAGGCCCAGCGAGTATTCGTAGTTGTCGCCGCCGTCGCCGTATTTGCCGCCGGCGTACATCTCGCAGAACAAAAGCTCCCAGTTGTAGCGCTGCTCCTTGTTGTTGTAATCGACGGGGATGCCGCGGCCGAAGTCCTCCACCTGCACCGAGCCGTCCTTGTACTTCGTCACCAGCACGCGGTCGCCGTAGCCGCCGCGCGCCTCGTCGATGGAGTTGGAGACGATCTCGAAGATCGAGTGGGCGCAGCCGTCCACATCGTCCGAGCCGAAAATGACGCCCGGGCGCTTGCGCACGCGCTCGGCGCCCTTTAAGCTGCTGATGCTCTCGTTGTCGTACGCGGGGGTTTTTCTTGCCATGCGTTCCTCTCCTTGCCTGTCCTTTCACAAAAGCGCCGCGCCGCACAGCCGGCACAGCGCAGCCCAGCGGGCCGGAAAGCTGCGCTCTCCGGCCCGCTGAGCCGTCGGTCTCTTTCTCGGGGAAAGCAGGCTTCGCGGCCCGTCCTTCCCCGCATTGATCGCCCCTTCGCCGGGCGCGCCGCCTGCCGCTTTGCGCGCTCAGGCGCGGCGCAGCGCCGCGGCCACCGCCGCGAACGCCTGCTGCTTGGCGGCGCCGCACTCGCTGCAGTGCGTGCGCCCCTGCCCGGCGTTGTAGTTGAACGCACCGCACACGCAGCGCCAGCCGTCGGCGGCCTGCTCGGGGTAATAGCGCACGCCGCGCACGCCCAGCGTGCGGCGCACCGCTTCGCGCGCGGCCTCCGGCAGCGGGCGCAGCGGCGGCAGGGCCACCGGCGCGCAGCGCTTGAGGCTGTGCAGGATGCCGTCGTCGTACGTGACGGACACGAGGTTCACCTCCACGCTGCCCAAGGGCTCGTCCGAGATGAACACGCCGTCGTCCGAGCCGAAGCACTCGCCCTCGGCCGCGCCGACCTGATGGTAGGAAAAATCGTCCTCGCCGATGACCTGGCCCGCGCGGTTCTTGCAGCGGTAATGCGCGGTGAACTCCATCACCGGGCGCGAATACAGGTTTTTGAATGTCAGGGTCACGACCGTGCTGCCGGTGCTCTCCATGCGGAACAGCTCCACCATCACAAAGTGTACGGGGCTGCCCTTGCAGTAATAGCCCGCGCGGCTGCGCGCGATCGGGGTAAAAGTTTCGCTCATAGCTTGTTATACACCACCCTTGCTGTTTGATTTTATCATATTCCGTCGAGCCTTGCAAGCGCAAAGCGGCCCCGAAGCGCGCCGCTTCGGGGCCAAAAGGGCTTATAAGAGAGTTTTATGGGGCTGTCATAGATTTTTTACAAACAGCGCGCGGACGGCGTTGAGCACTGCGAGGACCATGACGCCCACGTCCGCGAAGATGGCCAGCCACATGCCCGCGACGCCCAGCGCGCCCAGCGCAAGGCACGCCAGCTTGACGCCGATGGCGAACACGATGTTCTGGTACACGATGGAAAGGCATTTGCGGCTGATTTTGACGGCCTTGGCGATTTTGAGCGGGTCGTCGTCCATCAGCACCACGTCCGCCGCCTCGATGGCGGCGTCGGAGCCCATGGCCCCCATGGCGATGCCGATGTCCGCGCGGCGCAGCACGGGCGCGTCGTTGATGCCGTCGCCCACAAAGGCCAGCTTTTCGCGGCCGCTCTTCGCCTTCAGCAGCGCCTCCACCTGCGCCACCTTGTCCGCGGGCAGCAGCTCGGCGTGCACCTCGTCCACGCCGAGGTCGGCGGCCACGCGCTCGGCCACTTTGGCGCTGTCGCCCGTCAGCATCACCGTGCGGCGCACGCCCGCGGCCTTCAGCGCGCGGACGGCCTCCTTCGCGGTGGGCTTTTCCACGTCTGCGATCAGGATGTGCCCGGCGTACTGCCCGCCTACGGCCATGTGCACGATGGTGCCCACGCTGCGGCAGGCGATGGGCGTGACGCCGACGCTCTCCATCAGCTTGTCGTTGCCCGCGGCCACCTCGACGCCGTCCACCTCGGCGACGACGCCCCCGCCGCTGACCTCGCGGATGTTTTTCACGCGGCTGCGGTCGATTTCCCGGCCCCAGGCGCGGCGGATGCTCTTGCTGATGGGGTGGCTCGACGCGCTCTCCGCCAGCGCCGCGTACTCGAGCAGGCGCTCGCTTTCCATGGTGCTGTGATGGATGCCGCACACCTCGAACACGCCCTTTGTCAGCGTACCGGTTTTATCGAACACGACGATCTTCGCCTCGCTGAGCGTCTCGAGGTAGTTCGAGCCCTTCACCAGCACGCCGGCGCTGCTTGCGCCGCCGATGCCCGCAAAGAACGACAGCGGGATGCTGATGACCAGCGCGCACGGGCAGCTGATGACAAGGAACGTCAGCGCGCGGTAGACCCAGGTCTCCCACCCGGGCGCAAGGCCCAGCGCCAGCACGCGCACCAGCGGCGGCAGCACGGCCAGCGCCAGCGCCGCGCCCACGACGGCCGGCGTGTACACGCGCGCGAATTTCGAGATGAAGTCCTCCGAGCGGGACTTGCGCGACGACGCGTTCTCCACGAGGTCTAATATCTTCGACACGGTCGACTCGCCGAATTCCTTCGTGGTGCGGATCTTCAAAACGCCCGTCAGATTGATGCAGCCGCTGATGACTTCCGCCCCCGGCTGCACGTCGCGCGGCAGGCTCTCGCCCGTGAGCGCGGCCGTGTTCAGGCTGGACGCGCCCTCCTCGACGCGGCCGTCGATGGGCACCTTCTCGCCGGGCTGCACCACGATGACGCCGCCCACGGGCACTTCGTCCGGGTCCACCTGCACGAGCTTGCCGTCCTGCTCGACGTTCGCATAGTCGGGCCGGATGTCCATCAGCTCGGTGATGCTGCGCCGGCTCTTGCCCACGGCGTAGCTCTGGAACCACTCGCCCACCTGATAGAACAGCATCACGGCGATGGCCTCGGTGTAGTCGCCGCTGTTTTCGTACAGCGCCAGCGCGAACGCGCCCACCGTGGCCAGCGCCATCAAAAAGCACTCGTCGAAGACCTGGCGGTTTTTGATGCCTTTGGCGGCCTTTAAAAGGATGTCATAGCCGATGATGAGGTAATCGGCCAGATAGAGAGCGAGCCGCAGGCACCAGCCAAAGCTGAACGCGCGCGTGCCCAGCGCCGCGAAAACGCCCTCCGGCACAAGTTGCAGCGCCAGCAGCAGCGCGCTGGCGGCCAGGATGCGCCGCAGCATCGTTTTCTGCTTTTTCGTCATGCCGCTGCCGGGCTTTGCGCCGACGCCCATCAGGACGACCGCGCCGAGTATGACGGCCGCCAGCAGGCCGTCGACGATCAGGTTTTGCATGTTTGTCTCCCCTCTCCGCCGGCCGGCGGCCGGCGCGGCGGCGCAACGCGGTCAAAGGCCCGCCGGTGCACCGCCGTCAAGCTCACAGGTAGATTTCGCAGTCGTCCTCCACCTTTTTGCAGTTGGCGCGCACGGCCTGCATCACGGCTTTCGCGTCCTGCCCGTCCTCAAATTCCACGTTCATCTTCAGCATCATAAAGTTGACCACGGCGTCCTTCACGCCGGGCGTGCGGCGCGCAGCCTCTTCCATCTTATTGGCGCAGTTGGCGCAGTCCACTTCGATCTTGTACGACTTTTTCATCACAAAAGGCCCCTTTCGCAGGTTTTCTTGGGAAGCGTTCGTTTCAACAATTAAACAATTGCTTAATTGTTTGACTTTATACTACTCCCCCTCCGCGCGTTTGTCAAGGGGGCGGACGCGGTTTCTTTTGAAAAATTTTTTTGCGCGGCGGCGCATCTATCGCTGCCGCGCAAAGTGTGTTATACTTATTTTATATTGCTATCATAAGGAGTTGACCGCCATGCACAGCGCGCCCTTGCCCCACGACCATGGAGAGCTTGCGCACATCCCCGAGCGCATCCCCAGCGTGGAGGATTTCGCCACCGTGGCCGACATTTTCAAGCAGCTGGGCGACGCGAGCCGCGTGCGCATCTTCTGGCTTTTGTGCCACTGCGAGGCGTGCGTGACGAACTTGGCCGCGCTGGTGGGCATGAGCAGCCCGGCCGTGTCGCACCATCTGCGCCAGCTGAAAAGCAGCGGCCTCATCACGAGCCGCCGCGACGGCAAAGAGGTGTACTACAGAGCCGCCGACACAAAGCAGGCGCAGCTTTTGCACCACATGATCGAAAAGGCCGTCGCCATCGCCTGCCCGAATGAATGATCTCCCTCTCTCTTTTGCCATCCTTATAAAATCCTTAGAATCTCCTGTTATGCTGGTCCCGTACCAAAAAACAGGAGGTTTTTCTTATGTCCCACACTTCTTCCGCTTTCCTGCCCC
>DXGT01000148.1 GCA_019113785.1 Candidatus Ruthenibacterium merdigallinarum
GACCGGGCTGGAGCTGATGCGCATGATCCGGCAGGACCATCCGCACACGCAGCTGCTTGTGATGAGCGGCTACAACGATTTTGAATACGTGCGCTCCACGCTGCGCGTCGGCGGGTCGGACTATCTGCTCAAGCCGCTGGACCAGGACCAGCTGATCCGTGCGCTGCGGCGCGCCGTGGATATTTATGAACAGCAGGAGGCGCAGCGGAAAGCCCAGCGCCGCGCGCAGCGCGATTTGAGCGCCATGTCCGATCTGGCGGTCGAAAGCCTGCTGGAGCGCTTTTTGACACAGCACGCCTCCGACACCGGATACAGCGAGCTGTTCACCCTTGCGCCGGAGCTGATGAGCAGCGGCCGGGGCGTTATCTGCCTGTGGGATCTGGACTGCTGCTACAACACGCAGGCCATCTCCGGGCTGCAGCGCATCCAGCTGTGGGAACAGTCGCTGCGCCACAGCCTGACGGCGCGGCGCTTCGGCTATCTTCTGCGGCATCCCTCGCGCCCCTTTGTGCGCATCCTGTTCTTGTATCAGCGCTTCGACGAGTGCCTGCGTTTCCTGGAGGAACAGCTTCTCGGCGTCAACGCGGACGCCCCGTATCACATCCATGCCGGTATCAGCACCCCGCAGGCCTTTCCCGCGCAGTTTTCTCTCGCCTGCGAACAGGCGATGCATGCCTTTTACAGCGCGCCGGCCTCGCAGCATCCGGGCATCCTGATCCGTTACACGCCTGCGTGTGAGCCGCAGGAACCCTCGCTCGACCCGGAATCTGAGCAGGCGATTTTTGCCGCGGTGCTGTCCGGGCATTCGGAGGAGCTTCGCCGCGCGATCGGCGCATGGCTGGACGGCGTGCTCACGCCCGTCCCCCTACTGTATCATTTGCGCTGTGCGCTGAACCGGTACCGCTCGCTCGAGCAGAACATCACCCGGCAGCTGTGCCGCCGCTACAGCGACCTCCATTTCGCCCTGGAACCCATGCCCGCCCTGTTCGCTTATTCCGGCCGCGACGGCCTGTTTTCGCGGGAAAAGCTGGAAAACACACTGCTGCGCCGCGCGCTGTCGCTGCATGAGCAAATGCAGAAAACGGCCGGCGCAGATAAGCGCATCCGGCAGGTCGCGCACTGGCTGGAGGAAAACTATGCGGAGCCCTTCAGCCAGGAGGCCCTCGCTGCGCGGTTTTTCATGAGCAGGGATTATCTGAGCCGCCGCTTTGCCAAGGAGATGGGCGTCAGCATGGTCAATTTTCTCACGGCGGTGCGCATCCGCCAGGCAAAATTTCTGATGGCAGATTCGAACGTGACCATCCGCGAGGTGGCGCATCTTGTCGGCTTTGAGGATGAAAAATATTTTTCCCGCCAATTTAAGCGCATTGAAGGCATTACGCCGGGCGAGTACCGCAGCCTCCTGGGGCGGTGACGCGCCCGGACAAAAAAAGCGGCGAAAGCCGGCGGCCCCGAAAGGCCGCCGGCTTTCGCCGTTTTCGTGACAGAGGAAATCGCTGTGCTTTCAATAATCGTTGAGTTCTTCCTCGGTGGGCTCGATGAACTGCACGGGGTCCGTCTTTCTGGTGTACTGCTCAAACCAGACGTAGAACAGCTCCTTGCCGGGCGCAGAGGGGATCATGGAGTGATCCAGGCCGGCCGGGATGAAGCTCCAGTCGCCGCCCTTGCAGGTGATCGGCTCGTTGCCTTCGACCGTCAGCACAAAGTCGGAATCGCCGAGGCAGTAGTTCCACTGATGCACGCCGGTGTGGCCCTTCTCGATGGTGCCCTCGTCCACGCCTTCCTGCCCGATGGCGTGGCACACGCCCAGCGACACGCGCCCCACATTGCGCCCGGCGAGGATCATCCAGTTCTCCGTCGTCGGGCCCTTGCAATTCTGCACATACTGCGGGCACTGGTGCAGGCTGCGGAAGTAGGGAAGCTTGTAATGGCACTCGCCGTAGATCTTCAGGTCGTATTCGTTCATGTCCACCACCAGATGCATGAACTCCATATCCGTCGCGGCATGGATCGCATACTTGCCGTTGTCCAGATCCGCCACGAAGAAGCTCAGCTCTTCGATGCTGTAGCACGCGTCGTTGGTGGCCACATAGCCCTTGCCCGCGCCAAAGATGTAAATGACCGTCTTGTCCGTATAGGTTTTTTCCGGATAATAGGTCGTGCCGGCTTTCAGATACACCTTTGTGTGGACGTGCCCCTTGAAATTGCCGGGCAGCATCGGAACTTCGCAGATGCCATCCTTGTACTCACGTTTGATGTCCTCATCGCGCACATAACGGAACGCCATAGAAAATTACCTCCCCAAAGTTGTTTTGACCGGGCCTGGCCGGTGTTCTGTCTTTAGAATACTGCGTTTGCCGCCGCCGGAACACCAACAATTTTGTCGAACCCGGTGGATAATTTCGCACATTTTTCCTATATGACCCGCTTGTTCAGCCAGATATCAGAGCGGTAGCGCAGCCAGTACACCAGCGCGCGGAAAACCCAGTCCAGGAACATGGCGAACCAGACGTTCAAAAGACCCCATTGCGGGCAAAGCGCCATCAGCAGATAACTGCATCCCACGCGGAAAACCCACATGGACGCAATGGATACGACCATCGGGAATTTGACGTCCCCCGCAGCCCGCAGCGCGCTGACCATGGTGAACCCCATCGGCCAGAAGAAAAAGCACACGACGGAATGCCATCGCAAAACGCTGACCGCCAGCGCCGCCGTCTGCGCCTCAATGCCCGGATACAGCGCCATGTAAAGCGGCGCAAAAAAGAACACCAGAATGTCCAGCACGCCCATCACGGCATAGGCCAGCGCGATCAAATTTCGCGTATACCTTCTGGCTTGCGCCTTTTCGTTCGCGCCGATGCACTGGCCCACCACAGTGATCAGCGCAAGGCCGATGCCGGCGCCCGGCGTGTGCAGGAATTCCGTCAGCGTAAGCGCTACGGCGTTCGCCGCGATTGCCGCTGTGCCGCACGCCGTCACCACGCTTTGCACCAGCAGCTTTCCCACGTGGAACACCGCGCCTTCCACACCGGCCGGAACGCCGACTTGCAGAATTTTCCGAATGGAAGCGGCTTCGATGCGCCAGGCGGAAAACGCCGGCGGGCAGATCGGATGTCCGCTTTTTATCAGCATGGCATACAAAACGAAAAGCCCGCCCAGACGCGAGAGGAACGACGCGGCCCCCGCGCCCGCAACACCCCAGGACAAGCCGTAGATCAGCAGCGCGTTCAGCAAAAGATTGGCGCCGTTCATCCCGAAAGAGACGTACATCGCGGTTTTGGTCCGCTCGATGGAGCGCATCAGCGCGCTTACCGCATTGAACAGCGCGATGACGGGGTAGGAGAGGGCGGCAAAGACAAAATAGCGCCGCGCCTGCTGCAAAACCGCCTGTTCGGCGCCGCCGTACAAAAGCCGCAGAAGCGGCCCGCCGCCCGCAAGGCAAAGCAGGCCGACCGCACCGCCGAACGCCCCGGCAACGCACAGCAGCTGCACGGCGCACAGGCGCCCCTGCGCCAGTTGCCTGCTGCCGAGATACTGCGAGCAGACAATGGCGCCGCCGGCCGCCAGCGCGGAAAACGCGCTCAAAACCAACTGGTCGATGCTGGTGACAAGCGACACGCCGGATACGGCTGTCTCTCCGAGGACGCCCACCATGACGACATCGAACGCGCCAACCGTACCCATCAGCATCTGTTCAAGAATCAGAGGAACGATCAGCCTTGCCAGCTGCCTTTTTGTGAACATCCCGCGCTGCTCCTTTCGCCCACTGTTAAGGTTCCTCTCTAGAATACCGCCGCAAAAGCCCCTGTGCCACTAAGATTTTTGTCTGGATGACTGCACAATTTTGCTTTTGGGCACAAAAACGCCCGGCCTTTACAGCCGGGCACCGCGCGCCGCAGGGAGCAAAAAGCGGCTGCTGGGCGCTGTTCATACAGCTTTTGAAAAAAGGGAAAAAAGAAAACTCCCGGATGCAGGTGCATCCGGGAGTTTTTGGTGACCCCACCGGGAATCGAACCCGGGTTACCGCCGTGAAAGGGCGATGTCTTGACCGCTTGACCATGGGGCCATACTCGACAGGGTTTTGCTGAACGCCGTGAAAAGCCCCTTTTCGCGCGCCGCGATTGCAGCGCACACCTTCCACAGCCTTCAGCAAAACCCTGTGCGTGGTAGCGGTAACTGGATTCGAACCGGTGACACTTCGGGTATGAACCGAATGCTCTAGCCAACTGAGCTATACCGCCACAATATTGCCGTGCGCCCCTCAGAGCGCATTCCCTATTATAAAGAATTTTCGGGAAGTTGTCAACACTTTTTTGTCCCGCCGCGGGGCTTTTCGGCGCGGTAAAACAAAAAATGGAAGAAAATGGAAACCCGCCTGTACGCCGGCACAGGCGGGTTGTTTCACGTGGAACAGCGCGGCGCTCAGCCCAGCTGTGTCTTGCCGCCCATATAGGGGCGCAGCGCCTCGGGGATGCGCACGCTGCCGTCGGCCTGCAGATTGTTCTCCAAAAAGGCGATCAGCATGCGCGGCGGCGCCACCACCGTATTGTTCAGCGTGTGCGCCAGGTATTTCTTGCCGTCCTCGCCCTTCACGCGAATCTTCAAACGGCGCGCCTGCGCGTCGCCCAGATTGGAACAGCTGCCCACCTCGAAATACTTCTTCTGGCGCGGGCTCCAGGCCTCCACGTCGACCGATTTCACCTTGAGGTCCGCCAGATCGCCCGAGCAGCACTCCAGCGTGCGCACGGGAATGTCGAGGCTGCGGAACAGATCGACCGTGTTCTGCCAGAGTTTATCGAACCACATGGGGCTCTCCTCGGGCTTGCAGACGACGATCATCTCCTGCTTTTCAAACTGGTGGATGCGGTAAACGCCGCGCTCCTCGATGCCGTGCGCCCCCTTTTCCTTGCGGAAGCACGGCGAATAGCTCGTCAGCGTGTAGGGAAGGGCGCTCTCGTCCAGAATCGTGTCGATAAATTTGCCGATCATCGAGTGCTCCGACGTGCCGATGAGATACAGATCCTCGCCCTCGATCTTGTACATCATGGCGTCCATCTCGGCAAAGCTCATCACGCCGGTGACGACGTTCGAGCGGATCATGAACGGCGGCACGCAGTAGGTGAACCCGCGGCCGATCATGAAATCGCGCGCATAGCTGATGACCGCCGAATGCAGGCGCGCGATGTCGCCCATCAGGTAATAAAAGCCGTTGCCCGCCACCTTGCGCGCGCTGTCGAGGTCGATGCCCTGGAAGCGCTCCATGATCTCGGTGTGATAGGGGATCTCGAAATCGGGCACGACGGGCTCGCCGAAGCGCTCGCGCTCGACGTTCTGCGAATCGTCCTTGCCGATGGGCACGCTGGGGTCGATCATCTGCGGAATCGTCATCATATCCTTTTTGATCTGCTCGCTGAGGGTCTGCTCCCTGGCCTCAAGCTCCTTCAGACGGTCGGCCTGCTGCGTCACCTGCGTTTTCACCTGCTCGGCCTCGTCCTTTTTGCCCTGCGCCATCAGCGCGCCGATGCTCTTCGACAGCTTGTTGCGCTGGGCGCGCAGGCTCTCGGCCTCGGCGATGGCCGCGCGGTACTCCGCGTCCAGCGCAATCACCTCGTCCACTAAGGGCAGCTTCGCGTCCTGAAATTTCTTTTTGATGTTCTCTTTGACGAGTTCCGGGTTCTCGCGCACAAATTTGATATCCAGCATGGATGAATCTTCCTTTCTTTACAGCTTTCCGGTTTGGTATTCGCCCAGCAGGTTCGCAAAGGCGCGCAGCTGGTCGTCGGAGTAAAAATGAATCTGCAAACTGCCGCGGCCGTCCTGATAGCGCACCTTTACCTCAGTGCCAAGGCGCTCGGCGAGGCTCAGCTCCACCTCCGTGGGCAGGGCGGGGCGCAGCAGCTCCTTCTTTCGGGGCGGTTTGCGGCTCATGCGCTTGCACAGCGCCTCGGCCTCGCGCACCGACAGGCCCTTGTCCGCAATGAGCTGCGCGGCCTCGTCCTGCGCGTCGCGCCCCTCCAGCGAGAGGATGGCCTTGGCGTGTCCCGCGCTGATCGCGCCGCTGCGCAGCAATTCCAGCGCCTTTTGCGGCAGATGCAGCAGCCGCAGGCTGTTCGCCACGGCGCTGCGGCTGCGGCCAAGGCGCGCGGCCGCCTGCTCCTGCGTATAGCCGCAGCGGTCCATCAGCTGGCGGTAGCCCATGGCCTCTTCCACGGGGTCGAGGTCCTCGCGCTGCAGATTCTCGATCAGCGCGATCTCCATCGCCTGTTCGTCCGTCATATTGCGCACAATGGCCGGAATCTCGGACAGGCCCGCGATGCGCGCCGCGCGCCACCGGCGCTCGCCGGCGACGATCGTATAGCCGCCGGCCGCCGCCGGCCGCACGACGATGGGCTGCAAAACGCCGTGCTCCAGAATGCTGGAGGCAAGCTCTCCCAGCGCCGTTTCGTCAAAGGTGCGACGCGGCTGGTTCTTGTCCGGCGAGACCTCGGCCAGACGCAGCGTCAAAGCGCCGCTTTCCTCTTCGTCCAGCTGGCTGTCCGCCTGTGCGAACAGGGAGCCGAGCCCCTGTCCGAGGCCGCCTTTTTTTGGCGCCATACTGCGCGCCTCCTTTACTTGTTGTTTTTGATGAACTCCGCCGCGAGGAAGGCGTAGGCCTCGGCGCCCGTGGAGGAGCGGTCGTAATAATTGATCGGCGCGCCGAAGCTGGGCGCCTCCGACAGGCGCACATTGCGCGGGATCGTCGTTTTGTACACCTTGTTGCCGAAATATTTTTTCACTTCCTGCACGACCTGCAACGTCAGGTTCAGCCGCCCGTCGTACATGGTCAGCAGCACGCCCTCGATGTCGATGTAGCGGTTGTACATCTTTTTCACAAGGCGAATGGTGTGCATCAGCTCCGTCAGACCCTCCAGCGCAAAGAACTCGCACTGGATGGGCACCAGCACCGTGTCGCACGCGCACAGGCCGTTGAGCGTGAGCAGGTCGAGAGAGGGGGGGCAGTCGATAAAGATGAAATCGTACTGGCCCACCACCGGGCCCAGCGCGTCGCGCAGACGAAACTCGCGCCGCTGCAGCGCGACCAGTTCCACCACTGCACCGGACAGCTGAATGTTCGACGGGATGAGGTCCACGCCGTATTTTGTGTTGCAGATGGCATCAAACACGCGTTTTTCGCCCGTGAGCAGCTGATACACGCTCGTCTGGACGCTGCGTTTTTGGACGCCATAGGCGCTTGTCGTGTTTCCCTGCGGGTCAAGATCAACCAGCAGAACGCGTTTTCCGACAGCCGCCACACAGGCGGCCAGATTGACGGCCGTCGTCGTCTTGCCGACGCCGCCCTTCTGATTGGCGATGGCCACCACTTTTCCCACAGGACTTTCCCTCCAGCTCTTGCAAAATTGCGCAACGGGTGCACAAAACAGTATAGCACAATCTGGGCTGCCAGAAAAGGGGAACCGGCGGAAAATGTTCCATGTGGAACATTTTCCGCCGGCTTTTCTCTATTTTTTTGTTTCACGTGGAACATGCACGGGCGACGCGGCTACTTGCGCACGGCTTTTCCCGTGGGGATGCGCACTACGTATTCAATGAACTCGTCGTTCTGCTGCTTTTTCGCCGTCGCGGGAATACCGCTGCCCGTCATCACCTTGATGGCGTGGTCGATCGTGTTCAGGAAAATGCGCACGTCCTTCACCATCACGCGCTTTTTGGGCTTTGGTCGGCGCGGGGCCTGGCTTTTCGCCACCAGCTCCTCGGTCTGCTGCACGCTGTAATGGCGCTGCGCGGCGATGGCCAGCAGCTTTGTGCGCTGGGTCTCGTCCTTGACGCACAATACCGCGCGCGCGTGACGCTCGGTGAGGTTCGCGTCGATGCAAAGCTGCTGCTGGGACGGCGTGAGAGACAAAAGCCGCAGCTTGTTGGCCAGCGTCGGCTGCGCAATGCCCAGCCTGCGCGCACCCGCCTCCTGCGTGCAGCCCCAGAGGTCCAGCAGCTCGCGCAATGCGCGCGCCTGCTCGAACGGGTTCAGCTGTTCGCGCTGCAAATTTTCCAGCAGGGTCAGCGCGGCCGTCTTTTCATCCTCAAAATAGTAGACGAGGGCGGGGATCTGCGCAAGGCCCGCCAGCTTGCAGGCGCGCAGCCTGCGCTCGCCGGCGATCAGCTCGTACCGGCCGTCCTCCTTCGGGCGCACGCTCACCGGCTGCAACAGGCCGTTCTGCAAAATGCTGACGGCCAGTTTTTTCAGCTCGGTCTCGTCAAAATTCCTGCGCGCCTGGAACGGGGAGGGGTCGATGGCGCCGACGTCGAGCAGAACGACCTTCGGCTGCGTGTTTTTTCTGGTTTTCATGCGCCCGTCCCACCTCCTTTGCCTTTCACGGCGGCAAAGGAAAAGCAGGTTTGCGCCTCTTTGCCGCCGGCGGAAAGGGGACAAGCCCTTCCGCCTATGGACAAAGTATAACACAAACCTGCCAAAATTTCCAGTATTTTCCATCTACAGCATTCGACGCGCTTTGCGCGCGGCGCGTCACAGCGGGCTTTTCGCAATCTTTCCGCCGTTGCGCGGATAAACGGGCGGCGTGGGCCTCACTTTGCGGTAGACCAGCAGGCTGCGGGCCGAGCCGTCCGGCAGCGTGAAGGCGCGCACGTCCGCCAATTCGCCGCCCATCTTTTCCGCGGCACGGCGCGCGGCCTCCGCCTCCTCATGTGCGCCCGCGCCCTTCATGGCGATGAACACGCCGCCCACCTTGACAAGCGGCAGGCAGTATTCCGCCAGCGCGGGCAGCGCGGCCACGGCGCGCGCGGTGGCCACGTCGAACTGCTCGCGCCAGCGCTTGCGCGCGGCCTCCTCGGCGCGCTCCTTCACAAGCTGTGCCTCGATGCCGAGCCTCTCGCACAAACTACGCAGGAATTCCACGCGCTTGCCCGTCGGCTCCATCAGCGTCATGGCAATCTCGGGCCGGTACAGTTTTGCCACCACGCCCGGAAAGCCCGCGCCGGTGCCGACGTCCACGGCGTCGCCGCGCATCTCCGGCTGCATCGCCAGCAGCAGGCTGTCGATAAAATGCCGGTCCTCGATGCCCTCGGGGTCCGTGATGGCGGTGAGGTTCACTTTTTCGTTGTACTGCACAAGATACTGCGCGTATGTATCCAGCGCCCGGGCCACGGGCGCCGCGTCGATGCCGTACCGGCGCGCCTTCTCGCAGAGGCGGGTCGTATCGATCATGTCGTCTCCTCCTGTTGTTTGTGCGCGCGGCGGTATTTGGCCAGCGCCACGGCAAGGCAGGCGACGTCCGCCGGGCTCACGCCCGGGATGCGCGAGGCCTGCCCGATGTTCAGCGGGCGGATCTTCGCCAGCTTTTCGCGCGCCTCCAGCGAAAGGCCCGTCAGCTCCGCGTAGGAAAAACCGTCCGGGATCAGCGTCTGCTCCTGTCGGCGCACTTTTTCGATCTGCGCGAGCTGGCGCTTTACATAGCCCTCGTACTTGACCGCCACTTCCAGGCTGTATGCGTCCAGCGGGCCGATGTCCTCGCCCGGGCCGGCCATGCGCACGATGTCGGCGTAGTGCAGCACCGGGCGGCGCAACAATTCGGCGGCGCGCGCGCCGCTTTTCAGCGGCGGTTCGCCCTTTTCCTCCAAAACGGGCCCGGCCTGCGCGGGGCTGACCACCGTTTTTTCCAGCCTTGCGGCCTCTTTGCGCCGGGCGTCGCGGCGGCGGCAGAAGTCCTCCCAGCGCGCGTCGTCCACAAGGCCGATCTCGCGGCCCAGCGGCGTCAGGCGCTCGTCGGCGTTGTCCTGCCGCAGGTACAGGCGGTACTCGCTGCGGCTGGTCATCATGCGGTAGGGATCCATCGCGCCCTTGGTGACAAGGTCGTCCACCAGCGTGCCGATGTAGCTCTCGTGCCGCGCCAGCACGACGGGTGCTTTGCCCTGCACGGCGCGCGCGGCGTTGACGCCGGCCAGCAGGCCCTGCGCCGCGGCCTCCTCATAGCCGGAGGTGCCGTTGAACTGGCCCGCGCCGTACAGCCCGCGCACGGCCTTGCACTCCAGCGAAGGGGAGAGGGCGGTGGGGTCGACGCAGTCGTATTCGATCGCATAGGCGGGGCGCATGATCTCGAGGTTTTCAAAGCCTTTGATCGTGCGGTACATCGCGTTCTGCACGTCCTCGGGCAGCGAGGAGGAGAGCCCCTGCAAATACATCTCCTCGGTGTTCTCCCCGCACGGCTCCACAAATACCTGGTGCCGGTCTTTTTCGGAAAAACGCACGACCTTGTCCTCGATGGAAGGGCAATAGCGCGGGCCGATGCCCTCGATGCTGCCGCCGTACAGCGGCGAGCGGTGCAGGTTCTCCAGAATGATGCGGTGCGTCTCGGGGTTTGTGTAGGTGATGAAGCAGTCCACCTTGTTGTGCAGCGCCTGCTTCGTCATAAAGGAAAACGGCTGGATGGCGCTGTCTCCGGGCTGGCGCTCCAAAAGGGAAAAGTCGATGCTGCGCCGGTGCACGCGCGCAGGCGTACCCGTTTTAAAACGCCGCAGCGGCAGGCCCAGCGAGACGAGGCTCTCGGTCAGCGCCGTCGCGGCGTGCACGCCGTCGGGACCGCTCGCGTAGCTCGCGTCGCCGACGAAGATGCGCCCGCCGAGATACGTGCCGGTGCACAGCACGACGCACTTCGCGCCGTAGTGGCCGTGCAGATGCGTCACAACGCCTTTCACACGGCCGTTTTCGACGTCGAGCGCCGTGATCTCCGCCTGCTTCAGCTCGAGGTTCTCCGTCAGCTCGAGCAAATGCTTCATATATATGTGATATTTTTTGCGGTCGGTCTGCACGCGCAGCGAGTGCACGGCCGGGCCCTTGCCGAGGTTCAACATCCGGCTCTGCAAAAATGTCGCGTCTGCCGCAATGCCCATTACGCCGCCGAGCGCGTCGATCTCGCGCACGAGGTGGCCTTTGGCTGTGCCGCCGATGGACGGGTTGCACGGCAAGTTCGCGACGCCGTCCAAGGTCAGCGTGAACAGCGCCGTCTTTGCGCCGAGCTTCGCGGACGCGCACGCGGCCTCGATGCCCGCGTGTCCCGCGCCGACGACGATCACGTCGTAGTCGCCCAGATGATTCATGCGTCACTCCCCCACGTCAGCAAACCGTATTCTCGCGGCGCGCCGAGGCGCACGCGCGGCCCGCTCTCGCCGAGCCCTGCCGAGACGATCATCGTCCCGGCGCGCGTCTCGTACACGCCCTGTTTGTACGCGCCCGAAAAGCGCGGCATCCACAATTTTTCCGCGCCGCCCATCGTGATCTGCCCGCCGTGCGTGTGCCCGGCGAGGATCACGTCCGCGTACCCCTTCGGCAGACGGTCGGCCCACGCCGGTTCGTGCGCGAGGCACACGTGGTAGCACCCCTCCTCCGGCTCCACCGGCCGCAGCACCGTGTCGTCTGTGCGGTACAGGCTCGGCAGGCCGATCACCTGCACCGGCGCGCCGTCCAGCTCCACCGTGATCCAGCTGTTTTTCAGCACGTAGAAGCCGCACTCCCACATCAGGTCCTCGGCCCGGCCGGCCGCGCCGTCGAGGTAGTCGTGATTGCCCTCCACGGCGATCACCGACGCCTCGATGCCGCTCAGGATGCGGCACGCGCGGATGGCGGTCTTAAATTCGGGCGTCTTGCACGTGAAATCGCCCGTGAAGAACACCACGTCCGGCTCCTCGCGGTTGACGCGCGCGACGAGGCGGCGCAGCCAGCGCTCGTCAAAGCCGTCCTCGAGGTGGAAGTCGCTCAGATGCACGGCGCGAAAGCGCGGCCCCGGCAGCGAAACACGCCGCACGGCCACGGGAAACACCTTCTGAATGCGTACAAATTCCAGCATATCGTCACTCCGTGTGTCAGGGAAAAAAGGGCCGGTGCTTCGCGTTTCGCACCGGCCCCGTTCGGATTCTTTTATTGTAGCCTGCCGACGCGCGTTTGTCAAACGGCGCGCGCCGCGGCCGTCAGGTATATCCCGACATCATGTTCGCCTGGTCGAAGCCGACTTCGTCCCGGAAATGCTCCAGATCGTCGGCACTCACGCCCGGAACGGCGCCCATCTTCGCGAGCTGATACAGTGTCGCGCGCGCACTGAGCGACTGCGACGCGTTTTTGCGAGCGGCCGCCGCTTCCATGACAAACTGGTCCTGCCATCTCGGCTGCGCCTTCTTTTTCCCGCGCGAGAACAGCCCCCGAAGTTTTTTACCGAGGCTGCCGAACGCGCCCTGCACCGGCGACGCGGCATAGCTCATCGACGGCACGCTCTCCATGCCGCCGTGTACGCCCATATCCGCCGCGTGCTCCAAAGCCGGGTCGGCGTTCACCGGCGACGCGCCCGTGTCCGCATGCACCTGTCCGCTCGCCTGCTGCAAAACGTGCGACACCTCGTGC
>DXGT01000149.1 GCA_019113785.1 Candidatus Ruthenibacterium merdigallinarum
TTGCGCTCACGTTCCGGCCGCGTCGATTTCTTCAAACAGCGCTGTTTGAAATGACCTGGCATATGTGCCGGTTTTTTCTGTTGGCGCTGAAGCCCGACGTCAGCGCGCCGGACGCTGCAAAACTTGCGAAAATACCTGAGAAAACGGCCGCAGCGTACATTGCACGCGGCCCGGACAAGCGCCATAAGGCGCACAGTGCGCACAGGACGTGCCGGCTGTGGTTAAACCAATTCTGTATGCAAATCGGCTTGAAACGGCCGCTGCGGCTGCATATGGGCCGTCATGGCGGTTTTAAGAGATCAACGGGACACGGAATCCGGCGTCATCAGCGCAGCACACATAAAAAACGATTGGAGCATACCATACTGTTTTACTCTTTATAACGGAATCGTTAATTAATTAACAATCCATCCTTTCCCCGAAATCTCTTGCATTTCAGCAAAAATCACAGCAGCCCGATTGCCTGCCGCACATACGACACGCCGATCAGTTCCACTTCGGGAAACTCGTTTGCATCGATCTGTTTCAGGCCGTGTTTGGGCACGACGGCGCGCGTAAAGCCCATGCGCTGCGCTTCCCGCAGGCGCAGTTCCAGGTTGGTGACGCTCCTCACTTCCCCGCCGAGGCCCACTTCGCCAATGGCGATCATATCATCCGGCACGGGCCTGTCCAGCATACTGGAGACAATGGCCATGCACACGGCCAGATCGCAGGCGGTTTCGTCCAGGTCCAGCCCGCCGACAATGTTGATATACACATCCAGATTGCCCAGAAAATATCCGGCGCGTTTTTCCAGCACGGCGTTCAGAAGATTCATGCGGTTGAAATCGAAGCCGGAGGCCGCGCGGCGCGGCGTGCCGAACGCTGTTTTGCTGACGAGCGCCTGGATTTCGGACAGGATAGGCCGCGTGCCCTCCATCGTGCAGGCCACGCAGTTGCCGGACACGCCGATGGGACGCCCCTCCAGCAGCAGCTGCGACGGGTTTTCAATCACTTTCAGGCCCTTGCCCGTCATGTCGAACATGCCGATCTCGTTCGTGGAACCGTAGCGGTTCTTGGCGGCGCGCAGCACGCGGTACGGCAACATTTTGTCGCCCTCAAAGTACAGCACTGTATCCACGATGTGCTCCATCACCTTGGGGCCGGCAATGGCGCCGTCCTTGTTGACATGGCCCACGATGAATGTGGGGATCTCGTGTGTTTTGGCGACGGTCAGAAGGCGCGCCGTACACTCCTTCACCTGGCTGACGCTGCCGGACGAAGATGAGATATCCGCACAGTGCATCGTCTGGATGGAGTCGATGACGACAAGGCCCGGCTTTGTCGCTTCGATCAGATCGCAAATCGCGGCGATATCCGTTTCGGCGGCCAGCGAGATATTCTCCTGCGGCACGTCGAGGCGCATGGCGCGCAGCTTGATCTGCCGCGTGGATTCCTCGCCCGTGATGTACAGCACGTCCACCTTGCTGCTGATGGCCCCGCACAGCTGTAAAAGCAATGTCGATTTGCCCGCGCCCGGCTCGCCGCCCAGCAGCACGACGCTGCCCACCACAATGCCGCCGCCGAGCACGCGGTCCAGCTCGCTGATGCCCGTGACGATGCGGCTGCGCTCCTCGGTAGCGCTGATGTCGGCCAGCCTGCGCGCGGTGATCGACGCAGCGCCTGCCTTTGCTGCGGACGCACCGATGCCGGCGGGCGCTTTCACTTCGCGCACCACGTCTTCGACCATCGTGTTCCACGCGCCGCACGACGGGCATTTGCCCATCCAGCGGGGCGACGTTTCGCCGCAATTGGTGCACACATATACGGTTTTCAACTTCTCTTTCGCCATGGCCTTCTCCTTACCGGGCAAGGGCCGGCCCCTCGGCCGGCGTCTTCCCTGTTGCTGCTTTGAGTTTAAGTATACCACAATATTTAGCGAAATACTACTCGTTTCATTTTATCGAAGATAGCGCTTTTTTACTTCTGTTATGAAAGACAGCGGTTATGGCCTATCAGGAAAAAGATATTACTTGATAAAAACATCTTTTCAGCATAGGGCCAACTCTCACATATGACAAAGGTGCGGGGGCTGGATAGAATCGAGCCCTCGCACCTTGTCATTGTATTCGCTTGGCAAATTTTTTCATTATCCAAAAACAAGCTGGAACAGCCTATCCGGTATTGATTGGAAAAGGCTCTACACAGCAGCGCTCACACCGGATGCGTTTTCTCTTTGAAATCCGCGTGGTCGGCGTCGACGCCGGCGGCCTTCAGGGCGCGCTTTTCAAAGAATTTCGGCGCCACCTGCGGGAACATCGCGTAGGTGAGGACGTCCTCCTCCTGCTGCACCCACTTGGCGGCTTCGGCGCGCAGCTTGTCCATCTCCGGCTCCAGCGTATCGGCGAAGCGGCACGTGATGGGCTTTTCGTCGCCGAGGATCTTCTTTGTGAACTCCTCGCTGATGGGCGCGGGCGTGCGGCCGTAATCGCCGTGCACAAGGCCCTTGAACTCTTTGGTCACCATCTTGTAACGCTCGCCCAGAATGACGTTGAACACGGCCTGCGTGCCGACGATCTGGCTGGTGGGCGTGACGAGCGGCGGATACCCGGCGTCCTCGCGCACGCGGGGCACCTCGGCCAGCACGGCGTCCAGCTGGTCTTCCTTACCGGCGTCCTTCAGCTGCTTGAGCAGGTTCGACAGCATACCGCCCGGCACCTGATACAAGAGCGTATTGGCGTTGACGCCCAGCATTTTGGGCGACAGCTGGCCGCTGGCGAGGTATTTCTCGCGCAGCTTCGCGAAGTGGGCGCGCACGACGTCCAGCTTCTTCAAATCAAGGCCAGTGTCATATTCCGTGCCCTGCAAAGCCGCCACAAGGCTTTCCGTGGGCATGTGGGACGTGCCCAGCGCCAGCGGGCTGATGACGGTGTCGATGATGTCCGCGCCCGCCTCGATGCCCTTGATGATGGACATGGACGCGAGGCCGGACGTATAATGGCTGTGGATGTCCACAGGGATGTGCAGCTCTTTTTTGAGCGCGGCCACAAGCTCCTGCGCGGCGAAGGGCTTCAGCAGGCCGGCCATATCCTTGATGCAGATGCTGTCGGCGCCCATGTCCTCCAGCGTCTTGGCATAATGCGCAAAGTACTCGTTGTTGTGCACGGGGCTCAGCGTATAGCTGATGCACGCCTGCACGTGCGCGTTCTCCTTCTTCGAGGCGCGGATGGCCGTCTCGAGGTTGCGCGGGTCGTTCAGCGCGTCAAAAATGCGCAGGATGTCAATGCCGTTCGCAACGGATTTCTGCACGAAATACTCGACCGCGTCGTCGGCATACGGGCGGTAGCCCAGCATGTTCTGGCCGCGGCACAGCATTTGCAGCTTCGTCTTCGGGCACAGCTTGCGGATGGTGCGCAGCCGGTCCCACGGGTCCTCGTCCAAAAAGCGGATGCAGGCGTCGAACGTGGCGCCGCCCCAGCACTCCAGCGAGAAATAGCCCACTTCGTCCATCGCGGGCAGGATCGGCAGCATCTCCTCCAGCGTCATGCGCGTGGCGATCAGGCTCTGGTGCGCATCGCGCAGGACGCATTCGGTGATCTTAACGGGTTTCTTAGCCATCTCTCTTCCCCCTCACACTCAGTTCAGGCTGATGAGCAGATCGCCGGCGTTGACGGTGTCCCCCTTCGCGCAGTTGACGGACGCAACCGTGCCGTCCTGCGGAGAGACGATCTCGTTCTCCATCTTCATCGCTTCCAGCACGCACAGCACGTCGCCCGTTTTGACGGAAGCGCCCACGGCGACTTTGACGTCCAGGATATTGCCGGGCATCGGCGCGGTGATGGTGACGGCGCCGGTGCTGCCGGCGGCAGCGGGCGCAGGGGCCGGCGCCGCGGGAGCGGCGGGAGCCGGAGCAGGCGCGGGCGCCGCGGC
>DXGT01000150.1 GCA_019113785.1 Candidatus Ruthenibacterium merdigallinarum
AGGTAGGTGCCGGCTCTTTTCTCTTATTACGGCCCGTTGGTCAAGCGGTCAAGACGGCGGCCTCTCACGCCGCAAACGGGAGTTCGATTCTCCCACGGGTCACCAGAAAAAAGGCCGCAGAAACCGCGGCCCATATGCACCTCTAGCTCAGTTGGTAGAGCAGCTGACTCTTAATCAGCGGGCCCAGGGTTCGAGTCCCTGGAGGTGCACCAAACAAAAAAGCCAGTCCGAAAGGACTGGCTTTTTGCTTGGTGCACACTCCCGCGCCTGTCGGCGCGGCGGGCTCACCGTTCGCACCTTTGCAGGCGCTCCGGTTCGCCTCGCAGGGACACTCGGCCTAAAAAACCTGCCGCAGGCAGGTTTTTCTTGACGGCCTCGACTGGAGGTGCACTGCACGCTCCCGCGCCTGTCGCCGCAACTGGACTTCATCGTTCGCGCCCTGCGGGCACTCCGGTTCGCCTCGCAGGGATACTCGGCCTAAAAAACCTGCCGCAGGCAGGTTTTTCTCGGACGGCCTCGACTGGAGGTGCACCGAGCAAAAAAGCCAGCCTAAAAGGGCTGGCTTTTTGCTTGCCGTCTTATTTGGCATCGAGAGCTGGCTTCATCTGCTCTGCTTTTTCAAGAGATAAGGCCACAAGGATTTGAAAGGATTTTTCGTTTTGCTCAATGATCACTTCGCCATCATATGTTTTGGCAATGCTGCGCAGGATCTTTAATCCCAAACCGTCTTTTGAAGGAAGGGGCTCCTGCGGCAGCGGGTTTTCCTCTTTTACAAACAGAAAACCACCGTCCAATACCGCTGAAAGAGAGATCTCCCGCTGCGCTGCGGGCAATTTTTTACAGGCAGAAATGGCGTTGTCCACGATGTTGGAAAAGATAGAGCAAAGGTGGATATTTTTAATGGGAAGGTCTTCGGGAAGCATGATGTTGTGCTGCAGAATAATATGCTCACGGTCACATTCCACATGTTTGACTGCCAGAATGGAATCCACGGTAAGATTCGCGCAATATGCGCCATGCGATACATTTAACGCGTCAAGCATACTGTCCAGCATTTCCAATACTTCCGGAATGGCCTGCGGATGCCCGCTACGCAGCATGGAAGCGATTGCGGAAACCCGATTTTTATTATCATGGCGGTAGCGCGCGACACGCTGTTCCAAGGTCAGAAAGTTTTTATACTCATTTTCCTGGATGCGCGCGGTGTATTCCGCTTCTGCAAGCTGCTGTTCCAGACGGTTCTTTTTTGCGGTTTCCACAAGCGTATAAAACATTGCCACATCCGACGCAGCGCACAGAAAAATCGAAAACAGGAACACTCCAATACTGAGCGCATGCAGCCCGGTGGCCATGCTGTAGGTGCAGGCAAACAAAAGCAAGGTCTGTCCAATGGGAAAGCAGATAAATAGGAGCAGCGTCTTCAGCGGCAAGGGCTCCACTACTTTTTCGCGATGAAAGATAAAACGCTGAAGCGGCCGGATCGCTGAGAAAATGAGCACCATATAGATGAGCAGCGCCCCGATCATCCCATACAATTTAGTGGGATAGGCCATGGCTTCCTCCAGCGAATAGCCCAAGAACCCATGCATAATAAAAGAAAGCGCGACCTCTGGGAAAAAGCCCCACATATAGTTGCTTGCCAGCGCCAAAACTTTAAGGATATGCTGTTCTGCGGCGAATGCGGTGCGCGGCTGAAAGAAACCGAGATGTAGAAGATCGACTGTTTATTTGCAGAGAAGGTGAAAATATGTTCTGCGCAAAATGCGGTGTGAAGAATGTTGACGACGCATCATTCTGTGAACAATGCGGTGCGCCGCTTTCCCAGGCGCCGGTCGGAAGTGCTGCGGTACAGCCCCAAAAAAAGAAGAAACAGCTTTGGAAATTATATATCCTCTGTGCCGCTGTCGCCGTAACCTGTATGGCCATTTTCATTGTGTATAACTCTGCCAGTCCCGATGCCTTTGTAAGTTCGACTTTCTTCCAGCACGATCGGCTGCTTGTCCTTACTACAGAGGAACAGTATACCTATGTTAATTCCAAAGGAGAATTTCCTTTGCAGGACACAGAAACCCCTACTTTCTTGGGAGCCACTCCGTTTGGTCCTAATGGGCTTGCCATCGTTGAACCGGTCAATTGCTTCATGGAACGCCTCTGCCAAAGAGTGCGACCGCTGCGGTAGAACGTATCACGGCAGCGGTTATTATGATTCGATGGATACCGATATCGTTATGTGCGAAGATTGCGCCCGGGAATATTATGCGCCGTTCAATTACAAGGCGTTCCGGGAGTAAGGGGCGCGTAGTACGGAAGAGAAATGTTTACGAATGAGGAGAAGCGGATATGGAAATTTTTGGGAAACCAGGTTCTGCGTTTAACTCCACATCAAGCATGGTAAAAAGGAAAGCGGAAGATCTGGCTGAGGGCGCGCGGCTGAGCAGCCGTCTCAACGCCCGGCAGGAAGAAAAGCGTCAGCTTCTGCAAGAACTCGGCGAAAAGTGCTTTTCACAGGAAAAAGACAGCCCAGCCCCTGACTTTGCGGAGCTGGTGAAAAAGCTCAAGGAGGCAGAGGAACAGATCCAAACGCTTCAGGCGCAATTGCTGAAGCTGAAGAATCAGCGCACATGTCCTCTGTGCGGCACGCCCGTCGATTCTAATGCGGCATTCTGTCCCGCATGCGGCGGGAAATTGCCGCTTTCCGCACCGGACGCCGCGGCCCCGCAGGAAGCCTGCGGCCGTTTTTGCATTTTCTGCGGGACAACGTTGGACGAAGAGGACTTGTTCTGCCCTGTATGCGGAAAAAAACAGGAGGAATGACACTGCTGTGGAGAATCGTTCGCTCCTAAAGGCGGTTTGCTGTCAAATGACTGTGCGGACTTCTTAGGGGCAGGCATACGCTGGCAATATAATGAATCAGCGGACATATTCATCTCGCAGGGATACTCGCCCGGAAAAGTCTGCCGCAGGCAGGTTTTTCCGGGCGGTTTCGATTGGGGTGCATCAAATAGAAAAGCCAGCCCTTTTGGGCTGGCTGCGGGTAAAAAACTGTTAGCGATGAGCGGCAGCGTCTGCGGTGCGTTTGATATGGGCGACAACAATTGCGAGGAACTCGGAGGCGGAAGGCACAAATGGCACGGGATAGCGCGCCATCCGTATCAGACGTTCACGGTTCGCCTGCCAGGCGCGGCTTGCGATCGTGCGGATGTTCCGTTCGACGTCCGCGCGTTCGCACCCGATCTCATCGGCGATGACCCAGTAAATTTCTTTCATGATGTGCTCCAGCCGCTCTTCGTCCTCCAACGCCAGCTGGACCGCCCTTGCAGCCTGCCTGCATCCTTTGCAATTGCGAGTAATGCCTAAAGAATGTAATGCATCATAGATTTGGGAAATCTCTGTCATGTGCGACAACCTCCTTTCAAAGAGAATTATAAGACAAATCGCGTTCCATGTGGGAAATTTTTCTATTTCCAGACATTATTCGACATTTAACGACAAATACAGACGCCTGGCCATCGTGCCTTAAGGCGTTTTTTTGCAATCTCCTGATAGAAAATCTTCCCGGGCGATGCTATAATGAGGAAAAGGATGCGCTCGGAACATGCGGACGAAGAATTCTGCGAAGCCTTGACCGCATACCGCAATCAGCCGATTCCTCAAAGCTTATAGGCAGACGATCCGCTTTTGAGGATGTTTGCCGTACTGGACCGGCGCGTCGGCAAGCGGGCGCTCGCTGCAATCCAGCAGACCGTATCCGCGCAGCCGGAATGGATGAAACCATTTTACACGCTGCGTTTGCAGCCGGAGGGGCTTGGGCAACCGGAACGACGCGCCCTCCAAGGCGAAGTATAAAACCACACAGTCGGCCTTCGGCGGAAAAGAGGGAACGATGCGGACGGACGAAGCGTATCTGGCGCTGCTGAAAAAAGACCCGCAGGAGGGAATGGCGCAGATCATTGAGGCGTTCACGCCTGTGGTATGGGCCGTCTGCGCACGGTATCTGCCGCAGGAGGAGGACGTGCGGGAATGCGTGAACGACACGTTCACGGAATTCTGGTTACAGCGCGAACGGTTTGCGCCCGAAAAGGGTTCGCTGCGAAGTTGGCTGACGATGCTGGCGCGCTGGCGCGCCATTGACCGATGGCGCAGGCAGGGCCGCTATACCGCGCTGCCGCTGGAGGAGGACGCGCCCGCGCCGCAGGGCCTTTCCCCGGACGAAAAAATGGATCTGGAGGCCGCGCTTTCCAAACTGTCCGAGGAGGACGCGACCCTGCTCCGCATGAAATATTTCGAGGGCCTCAGTGCGAAGGAGATCGCCGCCCGCTTGGGCCTGCCGTACGAGACGGTGAAAAAGCGCCAGCAGCGCACGCTGGAAAAGCTGCGCAAATCGATGCTGGTGGCGTTTGTCATCGCGCTGCTGGCGCTGCTGGTCGCCTGTGGCTGGGCGGTGCTGCGGTACTTCGGAATTCTGCCGGGGTATGGCGTCAATACGGACGCCGAGACGCCGTTCTACATTCTCACGCAGGAGGCGTCGGCCGAAAACGGCACGGGCTCCGTCACGGTCACGGACACCGCGCTGCGCCAGGGCGAGCTGCGTGTTTCGCTGCAGCTGGCGCGCGGGCCGGATACGGATGCGTTCGTGCGGCAAAGGCAGGAGGAGGTGTCCTGGAAGATCGACTGGTACGATGCGCTGTTGAGCCTGAGCGGGTACGAGACGCGCCTGTACTGGGAGGGCGGCGAGGCGACGTACATCGGCCTGACGGCCTTTGCCCCGGGCCTGCCGGCGGACGGCGATGCGCTGCCCGCTGCGGACGCCGCCGCGTACGATTTGTACTTCACCTGCGAAGCGCCGGACACAGGCGCGCCCATGGACATGACGCTGGACCTCGGCTGGGTGCAGGTGGCGTTCACCCTCGTGCCCGGCAAGGAGGATGCGCTGGAGGCTTACAGCTACGCGCTGGCGGAATACGGTGGCGTACTGGCCATTCCCGCGCTGGAGGACGGTCGGCTGATCGTGGACCTCTACCCGCTGAACACCGGCGAATTTTCGGTGGGCGCGGGCATCGTACAGGGCGTATATGAGTACAACGGCGGGCCGTCCGAGCCCGTTACGATGGTGGGCGCCGATGGCGCTGTGCGCACCGGCCGGAGCGTGCGCTACAACCCCTACGGCGAAAGCGCGTATTCCCGTTGGGACTTCGGTCCGGCCGAGCCGGGCAGCTATACGCTGCACATCCCGTATGTCTATCTGTCCGCGCCGCTGCCGGAGGATTTTGCCGTCCCGCTGCCGGAGGGCGGCGGCCCCTGGCAGGCGCCGGGCGGCAGCCTGTACGCGCGCATTGTGCAAACGCTGCCGGAGGGCGTGGTGCGAGTCGGCGTCTCGACCGCCGTCATGGGCGGGACAGACGCGCCGCAAAGCGTCGACTACTATGTGTTCTTCACCGCCGAGCAGGAAACGGAGACGCTGGCCCTTGCCGGGCTGAACCTGTTTGTACAAACGGACGCCGAGCATCCCGACGATATGCTGGGACAGTGGGCGAGCGTCGCCGCGTTGTACGACGAGAGCGGGCAGGAGTGGAAGGGCCTGTGCGGCAGCTTCCATCCGCAGGCGGCCGCCGCCTCGCCGCGCCTTGCCGCCGTGCAAAGCGGCATAGGCGGCATGTCCGGCGCGCGCGCCGAAATCTGCTACCGCTGGAACCAGAGCTTCGACATCGAGCTGCGGGTCGAATAAAACAAAAACCGGCGCGGCTGTATCCGCCGCGTCGAAAAAAGAAAAAAAGAGCCGCGCTGCGGCTTTTTTTGTCCCCATTTCCCCATTTTCTGCGAAATCCTATGTAGACGGGAAAGAGGGGAAGTGCAGGCTCGATGGGGGAAGAGGAGATCCTGGCGCTGTTTCAAAAGGACGTGGAGACCGGCGCAGCGGCGCTTGTGGAGCAGTACCGCTACCTGTTGTGGGGCGTTTGCGCCCGAAGGCTGAGCGACCCCGAGGACATCTGGGAGTGCGTATATTCGGCGCTGGCCGATTTCTGCCTGCGCTGGGAGAATTTCGACCGCAGCAAGGGCGCGCTGAAGAGCTATCTCATCTCCATTGCGGACAAAAAAGCGCTGGACCAGTACCGGCAGAACCAGCGGTGGAACCGCACGAAACAGGCGGCCCAGTGCAGCGGCGTGCCCAGCGCGCAGGACGTGCAGGAGCGCCGGTGGCTGCTGGCGTGCATGGACGGGCTGTCGGAAAAGGAGAAGCGCCTGCTCTGCCTGCGGTATGTGGACGGCCTTTCCTACACCGATATCGCCCGCCTGCTGAACCTGCCGTACGAGCAGGTGAAAAAGCAGGGCTACCGCGCGTTCGTCAAGCTGAAGCGGCTGTGGAAGGAGTAGCGCCTGCATCGCGGGGAACAAGAAAAAACAACTTCTGTCATTGCAAAAGCGCAGAAATATGATATAATGTGAACACTTAGCGAATGCGAGCGACAGCGAAGCGTGAGCTTAGTGTGAACTTACACCCGGCCTCTTAGCGAGGCGGAGGCCCGCAGGGACGAACGGCGAGGTTAGCGGCCGGTGTGCAATGTGAACACTTAGCGAATGCGAGCGACAGCGAAGCGTGCGCTTCGCGGCCGGCGTGCAAGGGGCACGCAGAGCCGCCGGCGGCGCGGGCATGCGCTATGGCGTTTGCTGTTTTGTGCCCGCGCGCAGCGCATGGCTGCGCGCGGCGTTTTGCGCATACCGCAAAAGCGGACGCTTTTGTATTCACCCGGGCGATGCGCCCGGCAGACAGAAAGGATTTATCATGCACAATCAAGAACATTCAAGCGGCGCGCTGCGGCTTGTGCAGCGCCTCTTGCAGGGTATGCTCATCGGCCTTGGCGCGGTGCTGCCCGGTATCTCCGGCGGCGTGCTGTGCGTCGTTTTCGGCATCTACAAGCCGGTGATGGAGCTGCTCTCCAGCCCGTTCCGCAATTTCCGCACGCACGTGCCGCGCCTGCTGCCCGTCATCGTGGGCGCCGGCATCGGCTTTTTGGGCATCGCCAACCTGCTGTCGTTCTTTTTGGAGAAATACCCCGACCAGTCGGTGTGCCTGTTCGTGGGCCTCATCGCCGGCATGCTGCCCTCGCTGCTGCGCGAGGCGGGCGAAAAAGGGCGCAGCAAGGGCTCTTTCATCGCGCTGGGCGCTGCGTTCGTCGTCATCCTGTCGCTGCTGTGCGGGCTGAACGTTTTGTCGGTGACGATCGAGCCGAGCTTCGGCTGGAACCTGTTCTGCGGCTTCTGCGTGGCGCTGAGCGTCATTGCGCCGGGCATGAGCTTCTCTACGCTGCTGATGCCGCTGGGCCTGTACACGCCGTTCGTGGACGGCCTGGGCCATCTGGACATGAGCGTGATCCTGCCGGGCGCGCTGGGCGCGATCGTCACGGTGCTGCTGCTGGCGAAAGCGATCGACGCGCTGTTCAACCGCTTTTACTCCATCGCGTTCCACGCCATCGTCGGCATCGTCATCGCCGCCACGCTGGTGATCGTGCCGTACGGCACGTTCGCCGTCACGGCCGGCGCGCTGGCGGCCAATGTCGTCTGCATGGCCGTGGGCGTGGCCGCGGCGCTGGCGCTGGACAAATTCAACAGCCGTTTCCCGAAAGAGGACTAATTCGGGGACAAAGTGGAAACAGCAAGGGCCTGCTGCACGTTTTGCAGCAGGCCCTTTGTGTAACCGTAATAGATGGCCGTGGGAAAAGGCAGAGGGACGCGCGACGCCCTACGCGCGCAGCGCAAGCGGCGCGCCCAGGACGGCGGCTCGGCTTGCTTCGCCGTGGCCGATTTCGCGCGTGCGAGCCAGCGGCGTGGCGGCGGGCAGGTAGTCCAGCGCGATGCGCACGGCGGCGTCGGGGCCGCACTCGGCGTCCAGCTGGGTGAACGTGCCCAGCACGACGCCGGCGGCCGCGGCAAAGGCGCCCGTCTGCGCCAGCTGCGCGAACAGCGCGCGCACGCGCGCCTCGCCGCCGCTCATGCCCTCGAGCAGCAGCACGCGGCCGGAGACGTCGGGCCAGTACGGCGTGCCGGCCAGCTTCAAAAGGCAGCGCGCGTTGCCGCCGATGAGCGCGCCCTTCATGGCGTTACCGCGAACGAGCTGCGCGGAAAACGGCCCCCACGCGCCCGCGAGGGCGCGCGCAAGATACGCGCGCTGCGCACCGGCCGCGCCGCCGCACAGCCAGCGCGCCTGCCACAGCACGCACGGGCGGCGCGTTTGGGCGTGGAAAGCGTTCAAAAGGCAGGTCAGGTCACTGTAGCCGCACAGCACCGCGCGGCTGTGCGCCGCGGCCTCCCAGTCGATCAGGGGCAGCAGCTCGTTGGCGCTGTCGCCGCCGGAGACATCGAAGAGAAACGCCGCATCACCCTGGCGCAGCAGCGCGTTCAGCGCCTCGGCGCGCTCTTTGGCCGGCGCGGCACACGCGCCGACGGGCGCAGACAGCGGCCCCGCGCAGAAGGCCTCCAGCCCCAGCGCGCGCAGCGCGTCCAGCACGCCGTCGAGCGTAGCCGCCGCGCGCGGCGAAAGCCCGTCCGAGCAGGCGATGAGCGCCGCTTTCACAGCGGCAGCGCCATCAGACGCGCCACGGCCAGGATATAGATCTTCAGCGAGCGCAGCAGCAGGTCCTTGGGCACGCCCTCGTTTGCGCCGTGCATCTGGCCCACCCAGTCGGGATAGGCGGCGTACGGCTCCTCCATGCCGAAGCTGACGGCGCGCGAAAAATGGCGCGCATAGGTGCCGCCGCCCATGGTGAACGGCTTGTCGCTGCGGCCGGTGACCTCGTTGAACGTGTCGATGCACACCTGGATGGCGGGGTCGTCCGCGCTGATGTAGAACGGCTTGCGTTCGGCGCCCGGCACAAAGGACGCGCCGCCCTCGGCCGCGAGCGCGTCGCACGCCGCACGCATCTGCTCGGGCGTGATGGACGTGGGATAGCGCACGTCGATAGACTGGCGCAGCACGCCGTCCTCCATTTTCAGCACGCCGCCGATACACGTCAGCGGCGTGAAAATGCCGTCGCTGGCGGCCATGCCGAACGAGGAGCCGTCCGTCGAAGCCATCAGCTTGCGCAGCATCGAAAGGTAGCGGTTCTCCTCGTCCGAGCACAGGCCATGCTCCAGCAGGTAGCCCGCCACGAGGTCGATGGCGTTCACGGTGCCCTCGGGCATGGAGGCGTGGCCGCCCTTGCCGTAGCCCGTGATGCGCACAAAGCCCGGCATCTCGCGCGTGACCTTTACGCGGTCGGCGTCGGGAAGATCGTCCCGCCCGGTGCGCACCAGCGCGGATGCGCGGTCAGGCACGACGTTGTCGGCCACGCCGCCCGCAAAGTCGGCCAGATTGCCGGTGAGCGGCGCGCTGACGAACTGGCCGCCGAAGCCGCCCTTTTCACCGTGGCCCACGGGGAACTCGCCGTCGGGCGTGAAGCAGAACGCGGGCATGGGGTAGTGCTCGAGGTAATAGTCGATGTCCTCCATGCCGGTCTCCTCCGCGCCGCCCAGCAGGACGCGCAGCGTGTAGGGCAGCGTCTCGCCCGTTTTTTCGCACCACTCGCGGAAGAACTTGGCCACATACAGCGTCAGCACGGCGGGGCCTTTGTCGTCGGCGGTGCCGCGGCCCATCAAAAAGCCCTCGCGCTCGGTCAGGCAGAAGGGATCGGTGTCCCAGCCGTTGCCGGCGGGCACCACGTCCAGGTGCGTGATGGTGGCGATCTGCTTTTCACTGGCGCCGGGCACCTCGGCGTAGGCCATGCGGCCCTCGCAGTCGCGCACGGAGAGGCCGAAGCCGCGCGCGATGCAAAGCGCCGCGTCCATCGCCTTGCGCACGCCCGGCCCGAACGGCGCGCCGGGGGCGGGCGCGGTCTGCACGCTGTCGATGTCCACCAGCGTTTTCACATCGCGGAAAATGGCCTCGCCATTCGCCTCGATAAAGGCGTCAATGGCGGGAAGAAGCTGCGTTTCGTTGAACATGGCAAAAATCTCCTTGCAAAATCATTTGCTTTCATTATAGTATAAGCACAGGAATTCGCAAGAGAAAGGGGCGCGCCGCGTGAAAAAAAACGGAAAAAACCTGCTGTTCGCGCTGGCGGTGCTGGCGGCGGCGGGCGGGCTGTGGCTGGCGGCGCGCACGGCGCGGCCGGCGCGGCGCGCACGCGTGGAGATCGTGGGCGCCGACCCCGTGTATCTCGACCTTGACCGGGACGGCGTGTATCCCATCGAGGGCGCGGCGCTGCCCGTGACGCTGGAGGTGAAGGACGGCGCCGTGCGCTTTGTGGACAGCCGGTGCCCCGACCATCTGTGCGAGGGCTTCGGCTGGGTGAAAAATGAGTACGACCGCGCCGTGTGCATGCCCGCGGGCGTCGCCGTGAGCGCCGAGGCCGGATAAGCGTGCGCCGCCGCGCGCATACTAGCCCCCGAGAGGGGGCTTTTTTCATGCGGGCCAAGGGCTTTGTGCACAGGCGGCCGTGGGCCGTGCTGGCGGCGGGCGCGGCCATCCAGCTGCTGACGGGCGTGCCGTCGGCATGGGGCGCGTTTCAAAAGGGCGTGTGCGAGGGGTACCGCCTGCGCGAGGAGGACGCCGCGCTGATCCTGAGCGTAGTGGTGTGCTTTTTCGGCATCGGGTGCGTGCTGGGCGGCCTTTTGCAGGACAGGGCCGGCCCTCGCGCGGCGGGCCTTGCGGGCGCGGCGCTGCTCGCCGGCGGCTTTCTGGCGGCGGGCTGGTGGGTGCCGGAGGGCTCGCCCGGGCTGTTCTACGTGTGCTTTTCCGCGCCGGTGGGCCTCGGGTGCGCGTTTTTGTACCCGGCGGTGATGAGCTGCGCGCAGAAGTGGTACGCGGACAAAAAAGGCCTTGCCACGGGTGTGATCGGCTGCGCAGCGGGGCTGTCGGGCGCGGCGCTGACGGCGCTGGCCCGCGGTTTTTCCGCGTGGGGCGGCGTGCGCGCGTCCTTCTGGGGCGCCGGCCTTGTGATGGGCGGCGTGTGCGGCACAGCGGCGCTGTTTCTGCACGACCCGGACGAATCCGCGCGCCCCGCTGCGCCCGGCGCGCGGCAGTACACCGCGCGCGAGATGGCGCGCACGCAGCAGTTCTGGCTGCTGGCGGCGTCGCTGTTTTTCGCCGCGCCCACGGTGCTGCTGTTCAGCCCGGTGATCGTGGAGCTGGCCGCGCAGCGCGGCCTCGCGCAGGGGGCGGCGCTGTCGTGCGTGTGGCTGGGCGCAGTGAGCGCGGCGGCGGGGCGCCTGTCGATGCCGTGGCTGTCGGACCGCATCGGCCGGCGCGCGGCAGATATGCTTTTGTTCGCGGCGCTGGCCGTACTCTCGGCGGCGTTCGCCTTTGCGCGCGGATGGTGGATGCTGGGCGTATACTGCGCGCTGACGTTCTGCTACGCCGGGCAGGCGGCCGTGCTGCCCAGCGCGGTGAACGACTTGTTCGGCCAGAAGAACGCAGGGGTGAACTACGGCCTTGTGGCGCTGGGCATGAGCGCGGGCAGCCTTGCGTTCCCGCTGGCGGCGCGGGCGCTGGGGTTACAGGCCGGGCGGCACTGGGTGGCGGTATTGGCGGCGGCCGCGGGCTTTTGCTGCGTGCGCCGCCTGCGCCCCACGCAGGGCGAAAAGCTGTGAAAGGGCGAGAAAAAGGCGGGGCGCAGGGGTTTTCCCGCGCCCCGCCTTTTGCAGGGGCCGATGCTGCTTAATCGCCCAGCCACGCGCGGCGCAGCGCCGCGGCCGCGCCGGGGATGGCGGCCTCCGGCAGGCCCGCATAGCCCAGCACCATCGCCGGCGGCGCGTTTTCGGGCGCGCCGGCCGCGTAATAGTCGGCCAGGGCGTTGCAGCGCACGCCGTTGTCGGCGGCGGCGCGCTCCATCTGCGCGGGCGAGAGGCCGCACGGCACCGTGGCCAGCAGATGCAGGCCCGTGTGCAGCCCGTCCAGCCGCACGCCGGGCAGCTGCGCGCGCAGCGCCGCGGCCAGCGCGTCGCGCCGGCCGCGGTAGGCCACGCGCAGACGGCCCAGATGGCGCGCGAAATGCCCGCCCTGCAAAAAGCGCGCCAACGTCTGCTGCTCAAAGCGGCTGACCGTGCATGAGTAAAAACCGAACTCGTCGCGCCAGCGGCCGAGCAGCGTCTCGGGCAGCACCATGTACGCGATGCGGATGGCGGGCGCGACGCTCTTGGAAAACGTGCCGATGTAGATGACGCGCCCCGCGCCGTCCATGCCCTGCAGGCTCGGCAGCGGGCGCGTGTCGAAGCGGAACTCGCTGTCGTAGTCGTCCTCGATGAGAAAGCGCCCGTCCTCGGCCCAGCGCAGCAGCTCGTACCGGCGCTGCACGGGCATCGTCACGCCCGTGGGGAACTGGTGGCTGGGCGTGACGTAGGCCACGCGCGCGCCGCTCGCCGCAAGGGCCGCCGTGTCCATGCCGCGCCGGTCCACGGGGATGAACGCGGCCCGCACGCCGTTGTTATGCAGGATGCGCGCCGTGCGCGCATAGCCGGGGTCCTCGACGGCGAACGTCTCGCGGCACAAGAGCCGCGCCAGCATGCCCAGCAGGTACTCGATGCCCGCACCGATGACGACCTGATGCGCGCCGCAGCGCACGGCGCGGTACTCGCGCAGGTGGGTGGCCACGGCCTCGCGCAGCTCCTCGTCGCCCTGCCGGTGGCCGTGGTTCAAAAACTCGGGCGCGCGGGCCAGCACGTCCTGCTGGATGCGCCGCCAGGTCTTGTAGGGGAACAGCGTGGTGTCGATGCTGGCGGTGGCGCAGTCGTATAAAAAGGGTGCGGGCGGCGCTTCGGCGGGCGCGGGCACGGGCGCGGCGGGTGCGGGCAGGCTGTCCAGCCGGCACACCACAAAGCCGCTGCGCGCATGCGCCTCCACATAGCCCTCGGCGGCCAGCATGCCGTAGGCGGCGTCCACCGTGTTGACGCTGACGCCGAGGTCCGCCGCCAACCGGCGCTTGCCCGGCAGCTTTTCCCCCGCGGACAGGCGCTGTGCGGCGATCTCGGCGCGCAGCGCGGCGTACAGCTGGCGGTACAGCGGCCCGCCGCCGGGCGCAAAGCGTATGGTCAGGCTCTGCATGGAGTTTCCCCCTTTTTGTTTGTCTGAACCCATGATTTTTTTAAAAACTGGATATTTCAATAGGGTCAGTTTCGGCATATAATCAGCATAGTGCAGCGAGTGGGCTTTGTCAAGCCCGCTGCCAAATGCGCGCGTGCCACCGGCAGGGCGGCGCGGCGCGCGGCTTCGAAAGGGGAAGAGATCAATGGGAGAAAAACGGGAAGCGCGGGTGCGCAGCCTTGTGGCTGTGGGTATCCTCAGCGCACTGGTATTCGTGTTCAGCTGGGTGCAGGTGCCGTTCGGCGACGTGGCGCGCATTCACCTCGGCAACGGCTTCTGCGCGCTGGCGGGGCTTTTGTTCGGGCCTGTGACGGGCGGCCTTGCCTCCGGCATCGGCAGCATGTTGTTCGACCTCACCGACCCGGTGTACATCGCCGAAAGCCCCATCACTTTTGTGACGAAATTCGCCATCGGCTTTGTGGCGGGCTGCATCGCAAGGCGCGGCGCGCCGCGCCTTATGCGCGACGTCGCGGCCGCGGCGGCGGGCAGCTTTGCGTATGTGGCGCTGTATCTGGCCAAATCGCTGATCGTGATGCTGTACATCGAGGGACAGGCGTTTGCGGCCGTCGAGGTGCAGCTGGCGGCCAAGGCGGCCACGTCCTGCGTCAATGCGCTGGCGGCGGTGGTCATCGCGTCGGCGCTGGCGCAGGCCATGCGCCCGGCGCTGCGCAGGGCGCACCTGCTGGGCCTGGGCTGACGGGCGCAGAGAATGAAAAACGCGCGGCGGGGCGCGGCTCTTTTACGGGGCCGCGCCCTTTTCCTTTGCGCGCCCAGCGGTCCTTCGGAGTTTTTCGGCCGCCAGGCGGCGCTGCAATGGCCTGTGCCCGCATGGGGTGCGCGTCCGAAAACCGCCGCGCCCCCCTTGTACACCGATACGAATATGTAAAAATTGTGGCAATTCGCGCGAATGGCTGGTTTTTTGCGCGCCAATCGTGTAATATATAGATACATATGACCATGGGAAGTTCGGAGGGAAGGCTTTGGATTACAGGGCTTTTGTGAAGAGTGTCCGCAGGGAGTGGAACGACTTTTGGCGGCGCGTGCGCGGCGGCAGCCGGCTGGACATCGCCATTCTGGCCAGCGCGGCGGCGCTGTGCGTCGTCCTCATCGTCATCGCGGGGTGCAGCCTCGCGGGCTGCATGGACGGCGGGCGGGGTTCGGCCGTCGTGTCGGTGCCCAGCGCCGTGGAGGTGGCCGACAGCGATTACGACAAGGATGCCGCCTCCATCAACGAGACGGAATTTGACGGCACCATCCTCATCGAGACAGACGACGCCGGCGAGGATTATATCGACGAGACGCTGTTCATCGGCGACTCGAACACCGTGCGCATGGTAAACATGGGCTACGCCAGCCTGGACAACACCCTCGCCGCCGTGAGCATGGGCATACAGGACGTCACCGGCTCCGCGTGCATGAATTTCCAGGGCTACGGCTACATCAAGGTGCCGCGCGCCGTGAAGTTGATGCAGCCCAAGCGCATCATCATCACCTACGGCACGAACAACGCCTACGAGACGGCGGATACCTTCATCCAGTGGTACGACGCCGCGCTGGACGCCATCGAGGCCGAGTGGCCCTACGCCGACATCATCATCAACGCCGTGCCGCCTGTGGCGAAAACGCGCAGCTACCCGGCCATCACGATGAAGACGATCGACGAGTTCAACCTGCGCCTGGCGCAGCTTGCGAAGGAGCGCGGCTGCCTGTTCTTGAATTCCAGCGAGGCGCTGAAGGGCGCAGACGGCTACGCGAAAAGCGGATATATGGAGGACGACGGCATCCATCTGACCGAACAGGGCATGGAGGCGTACCTCGAGTACGTGCGCACGCACGCCTACGAAACGCAGGACCGCCGCCCGAAGCCGCTCGAGGACGTGCCCGCGCACTACGCGACGCCCGAGACGTTCTTCAACCCGCCCGCGCCCGAACCCGCCAGCTCGTCGAGCTCCTCCAGCTCCTCCAGCTCGTCGCAAAACGAGTGCACCGAGCACGACTGGAAAGAGACGAGCCGCGTGGAGCCGAACTACTGCCAGGACGGCAAGATCGTCTACACGTGCAGCAAGTGCGGCGCCACCAGGGAAGAGGCGATCGAGGCCACGCAGGGCCACATGTGGCTGAACGACGGCAACACCGCCTCGCACGAGTGCCAGATCTGCCATTACATCGGCGTGCACGAGTTCGCCGAGACGCAGCGCACGCAGGCCACCTGCACGGCGGCGGGCAGCGTGACGTACACGTGCAAGGTGTGCGGATATAAGAAGACGGAATCGCTGCCGGCCACGGGCCAGCACACATGGGGCGCCACCGACCCGAACACGGGCAAGCGGACGTGCACCGTGTGCGGCACGTCGCAGACCGACCCGAGCTGGACGCCGCCTGCGGCCACCACGCCGCCGCCTACATCTTCGTCGGCGTCGACGCCTTCAGTACCTTCGTCGACTCCTACGCAGCCGTCGTCCCCCGAGGGCTCAAATCCTTCTGGAGGAAGTTCTTCCGTTGCGCCGCCTTCACCTTCAGAGGGAAATCCCCCGGCGGAGACCCCTCCGGCTGAGACGCCCGTGACGGAGAGCACGCCCACCGCGCAGACCGAGGGCACTTCGCCCGCCGCGTGACAGCGCGCAAAAACAGGACGAACCGGCAAGGCAAGCGGCGTTTTGTGAAAAATCGTTCAAAATGCAAAAGAGGCAGGCGCAGCGCAAAACGCTGTGCCTGCCTTTTTCGCGCCCGCCCTCCGGCGGGCTGTTTTCGGTGTTTGGCCGCCGCTTTTTAATAAGCGGCGCTCAGCGGCCGCGCAGCCGCCAGAGCGCCGAGGCGCGGATCGCGCGGATCTGATGCTCCAGTGCGTCCGGAGAGGCCGTGTCGGGGTCGATGTCGTCGGGCCCGGCAAGGCGCCGCGCCAGCTTTCCGGGCCCGCGCAGCCAGCGGGTGGCAGCGCGCATGCGGCTGGCCTGCAAGGCGCGCACGGTCTCGCGCCGGCCCAGGACGATGCGCGCTTGCTCGCACGCTTCGCGCTGCGCCTGCGGGTCCCAGCCCGCCAGCAGAACGTCGGCGGCTGTGACGGCCAGCGGATAGCTTTTCCACTTTTCCGCCAGCTTTGCCTTCCATGCATCCATGCGCTCGATGCGGTCAAGGCGCGCGGCAGGGTCGGCCGGCGTGTGGAACAGGCTGGTCGCCTTTTCGCACAGGGCCACTTTGGTGTGGCAGGCATAGCGCGTCCAGAGGTCCCAGTCCTCCAGGGCGTCCAGTGTTTCGTCCATGCCGCCGTATTGCGTGAACAGATCCTTGTGAAACACGACCGTCTGAATGGGGAAAAGATTGTCCCGGCACTGCTGCACGAGAGAGAACTGCCGGACGACATGGTTTTTCAGCGCCGCGTCCGGATAGACGGCGCAGCCGCTCTCGGCGGCCGCTTCCACCGCGCCCAGCGCCAGCATGCGGCAGCCCGGCGCAGCGGCCAGCGCCGCGGCGGCGGTTTCGAAATGGTCGGCGAACAGAAGGTCGTCGTCGTCCAGAAAGGCCAGCCAGGGCCCCTGCGCGGCCGCCATGCCCGCGTTGGCCGCTGCGCTGCGGCCGGCATCGCGCGCCAGCGGCAGATACGTCAGGGGCAGCGCCTGCGCATGGCGGCGCACAACGTCGCCGCACACGGGCCCGGCGCCATCCTCCACCACGACGACGTCAAAATCCCGCCATGTCTGGTGGCGCAGGCAGGCGAGCGCGTTGTTCAGCAGGGCGGGGCGTTTCCACGCGCGGATGATCAGAGTGAAATGCGCATGGAACGAAGCGGGCGGCGCGGCCAATGGCGCACCGGCGCGCCGAAAGCCGTCCGCATCGCCCGCGGGCGGCGCGCCGTCCAGCATAAAGCAGGCCTGCGGCACATAGCGCGCCGCAGGGCCCGCCCCGGCCAGCCGCGCGCAAAGGCCGGCCCCCATGCGCGCGGCGCCAAGGTCGGCAGCGGAAAAGCCCTCCGTGCGCAGAAAGGCCTCGCGCCGCACCGCAAAGCACAGCCCGCCGGCCGCGCGCAGCGCCAGCGTGACGGGGTGATAAAAGCGCGTATCCTCCTGCGGCGTGCGCCGCGGCTCGAAACAGACGGCGTCGGCATCGGCTTCAAGCGCCTCGGAAAGACGCGCGAAAAAGCCCGGCAGCAGCCGAACGCCCGGCGCGCAGAACACAAGGCAGTCGCCGCCGCCCGTCCGCACGCGCTCGTTCAGGGCGGCCGCGCCGGCAGCGGCATCCTGCGCGGCGGGCACGGGGAACAGCCGCACGCCGTCCGGCAGGGCCTGCGCCGCGCAAGGGCCGTCCGCCTGCTGTCCAACACAGTAAACATCAAACGTATGCATGGCATAACCTCGACATCGTGATTTGCAAAAATTGTACACCATTTACCGCTATTATAGCAGAAAACAGTGCCAAAGGCCACGCCTAACCGGTGCGGGGGCGCGCAGTTTTTTGAGGCGCAGGAAAGCGGCATGGCCGCGCGACCGGCGGGCAGGCTGTAAAAGCGGTCATTTTCTGTCCGATCGGCCCTGCGGCCATCTGCTTTGCAGAAAAGGCAAAGCCGCCGCTCGGTAAAAAACGCAGCGCGCCAAATGTGCACAGAATGTAAAAGTTTGCGGGCCAGATGTTTACAGGGGCAAATGAGTTGAGAAAAAAGGCGAAATGCTTTATAATAGGCTATAGCTTTAAAATCGGCTTTTGCTGCACATTTGTGCGGCCGGGCGGAAATGGCGGGCGGGAAAGGTGCGTCGGATGTGAACAGACCGGAGATCAGTGTGATCGTGCCTATCTATCAGGTGGAGCCGTATCTGCGGCGCTGCGTCGATTCCATCCTGCGGCAGACATTTCAAGATCTGGAAATCCTGCTGGTGGACGACGGAAGCCCGGACGGATGCGGGGCAATCTGCGACGCGTACGCGCGCGAAGACAGCCGCGTGCGCGTGCTGCACAAGGAAAACGGCGGCCTTTCCAGCGCGCGCAACGCGGGCATCGACGCGGCGCGCGGCGAATGGCTGGCCTTTGCCGACAGCGACGACTGGCTCGACCCTGATATGCTGGAGATCCTGCACACGGCTGCGCTGAAATACGGCGCGCAGATCGCGGAGTGCAGCTTCCGGCGTGTGTACAGCGACTGTACGCGCGAGGAAACGCTGTGCACGGGCGCGTGCAGCACCGGCACGCGCGAGGATGCGGTGGAGGGCATGTACGACTGGAACCGCTTTAAAACCGTCGCGTGGGACAAGCTGTACCGCCGCAGTGTGATCGGCGGCATCCGCTATCCCGCGGGCAGGCTGCACGAGGACGAGTTTACGACGTACCGCTATTTCTGGAACGCCGAAACGCTGGTATATGTGGATGCATCCAAGTATAATTACGACTGTTCGCGCAGCGACAGCATCATGTCGCAGGCATTCCGCGAGGGGCATCTGGATGCGTGCTTTGCCTTCCATGAGCGGCTTCTGTTCCTGCGGGAGAACGGCGTTGTCCGCCTGGAGGAAAAAGCCATCGCCAATTACTGCTACATCCTCTTCGACCGGCTGTATAAGGCTTACCGTGCGGGTACGAAAAGCGAAAAGCTGGACGCGGTGCTTGCGATGGCGCGGCGCGACGCGGCGGAATTCCGCGGGCGCCCCGTATCTTCCTACAACCGGGAGATGCTGGGCCTTTTGGCCGAAAAAGGCCTGCGCGCGTTTGGCGAAGAACGAGACCGACAGGAGGGACGGTAAATGGCGCCGCTGGTGAGTGTGATCGTCCCGGTGTACAACGCGCAGCAGACGCTGGGCCGGTGCGTCAATTCCATCCTCAGCCAGACGTTCCGCGATTTGGAACTCATCCTGGTCGACGACGGCAGCACGGACGACTCACTGCAGATCTGCCGCAACTGGGCCGCCCTCGACGGCCGCGTGCGTGTGATCCGGCAGGACAACGGCGGCGTCTCCCGCGCGCGCAACCGCGGGCTCGCGGAGGCGCGTGGGACATATGTGCAGTTCGCGGACGCCGACGACTGGGTCGCGCCGGAGATGACGGGCGAGCTGCTGCGGGCGCTGCGCGCCCATCAGGCGGATGTGGCGGTGTGCTCCTGCTGGCAGGTGGATGCCGGGGACGAGACAAAGCGCGCGAAGCTGGGGCTGTATGAGGACGGCGCCGCGCTGGTGCTCGACCGCGACGGGATCTGGAACGAGATGCTGCGCCTTGTGTGGGACACTTCCTCCATGGAGAGCCCGTGGAACAAGCTGTATGTACGGGACATCATTGAAAAAGCGGGGCTGCAATTTCCGCTGGACTTGTCCTTGGGGGAGGATTTCGTGTTCAACCTCGCCTATTTCCGGCATTGCGGGGGGCTTGTGTTCCTGCCGCAGCCGCTGTATTTTTATTGCGTGGCGCAGGACGGCAAAACGCTGACAAGCCGGCCGCGGCCGGACTTTCTGCAGACGATGTGCCGTGTGGAGGAAGAGCTGCTCACGGCGGTGCGGGAGCACCACGTGCTGAGCCGGCAGGAGGAGCAGATCTTCGCCAGGCATTTTTCCTCCCGTATATGCGTGGGCTTCCTGCATGTGAGCCGGCGGTGCGAAGAGGAGGAGGCGATCGGACGGATCGCGCAGATCCTGCGATGCGAGCAGGTGCGGCGCGCCTTTGCCGACACGCAGGACCCGCTGCCGCAGTACGCGGCTTTCCTGCCGCTTGTCGCGCAGGCGGATGCCGAGGCCATTTACGACGAGTGCGCGCGGCGGTTCGGCCCTGCACCACATCCGGGTTTTGCAAACCGCGCGCTTTCCGCGGCGCTGCGCAGTCTGGAGCACGTGCCGCCGCTGCGGCGCTGGGCGCACAAAACGCGGCGCCGGCTGGCCGCTGTGGGCGTGCGCGCAGTGCTGTGCGCACGCCCAGGCGGCGGGCGGTAAAAAAACAGAGGACGGCGCGCCGCACCGCGCCGGGAAATATGGAGGAAAAAACATGAAAGTGATGTCTGTATTCGGCACAAGGCCGGAAGCAATCAAAATGTGCCCGCTGGTGCTGCAGCTTGAAAAAACGCCGGGGATCGAGAGCGTTGTGTGCGTCACGGGCCAGCACCGCCAGATGCTCGACCAGGTGCTGGAAGTGTTTGGCGTGCGCCCGGATTACGACTTGAATATCATGAAGGCGCGCCAGACGCTGGCGTCCATTACCTCGTCCGTGGTAGAGGGCATCGGGGAAGTGATCGACGCGTGCCATCCCGACATCGTACTCGTCCACGGCGATACCACGACCTCGTTTGCCGCCGCGCTGGGCGCGTTTTACAAGCAGACCGCGGTCGGCCATGTGGAAGCGGGCCTGCGCACATACAACAAATATTCCCCCTATCCGGAGGAGATGAACCGCGTGCTCACCGGGCGCATTGCGGACGTCCATTTCGCGCCGACCGAACGCAACCGCGCGGCGCTTGCCCGCGAAGGCGTCGAGCACAACGTGTTCGTGACGGGCAATACGGTGATCGACGCGTTTGCCACCACGGTCAAAGACGGCTATCAGTTCCGGGAAGAGGTGTTGCGCACGGTGGATTTCAGCCGCCCCACGGTGCTTTTGACGGCGCACCGCCGCGAGAACCTGGGCCGCCCGCTGGAGCAGATCTGCGACGCGGTGCTGGAGATCTGCGCAAAGCTGCCGCAGGTGCAGTTCGTCTATCCGGTGCATCTCAATCCGGCCGTGCGCGAGACGGTGTTCGCAAAGTTGGGCGGGCACAGCCAGATCCACCTGATCGACCCGCTGGACGTACAGGACATGCACAACGCTATGGCGCGCTGCTATCTTGTGATGACGGACAGCGGCGGTTTGCAGGAGGAGGCGCCCCATCTGGGCAAGCCCGTGCTGGTGCTGCGCACAGAGACCGAACGCCCGGAGGCGGTGGAAGCCGGCACGGCCAAAGTGGTGGGCGTGCGAACGCAGGACATCACGGCGCAGGCCATGCAGCTGCTGACCGACGAGCCGAGCTACCGCAAAATGGCAACGGCGCAGAACCCGTATGGCGACGGCCATGCCAGCGAGCGCATCGCGGCGATTCTGCAGGATGTGATGGCGGGAAAAGAGGAGCAGTAAGATCAGAGAGAGGGCAATGCCGTGACGGAATGGCAGAATTTGTATTTTAACCGAAAACTGGAGGAGCAGCAGAAGGCCGTCAATG
>DXGT01000151.1 GCA_019113785.1 Candidatus Ruthenibacterium merdigallinarum
GCTGCCGAGGTTGTAGTTGTAGCTGTTGCCCAAGAACTGCAGCTCGATCAGATCGCCCGGCAGCAGGTTGGCCCCGCCGCCCAGCATGCGGCTGATGATGAAGGTGGAGATGCTGGGTACGAACACCATGGTGATGCCCGTTGTGACGCCCGGCATCGCCAGCGGGATCAAAACGCGTGTGAGCACGCGCAGCGCCCCGGCGCCCAGATCCTGCGCGGCCTCGATGACGCTTGCGTCGATCTTGACCATGATCGTGTACAGCGGCAGGATCATGAACGGCAGATAGTTGTACACCATGCCCAGCACCACCGCGCCGGAGGTGTTGATCATATCCAGCGGGCCGATGCCGAAAAGGCCCAGGAATTTGTTGATGAGGCCGTTGCGCTCAAGCAGCGTCATCCACGCATAGGTGCGCAGCAAAAAGTTCATCCACATGGGCAGCATGATGAGCATCTGCATCATACGCTGGCGCGCCGGCGCCATGCGCGAGAGCAGATACCCGATGGGGAACGCCAGCACAAGGCAGATGGCCGTGGCCAGCACGGCCTGCACAAGGCCGCGCGCGAACACGTTCGTATACGCGCCCAGGCCCGTCAGGTTTTCCAGCGTGAACGCGCCGGACTTATCGGTGAAAGCAAAGTACACTACGATCGCCAGCGGCACCGCGACAAAGACGATCATCCACACAAGATACGGGGAGGCCCCTTTTCTGCTCGTCATCCGTCACCCCTCCGCCCTGCGCTTCATGATGTGGATGTCGTCCGGCTCGATGCGCATGCCGACCAGTTCGCCCGGCTGCGAGGCCTGCGTGGAGTGGATGATCCATTCAAAACCCGCCTGCCGCACGTGCATCTCGTAGTGCACGCCCTTGAAGATCACATTCTCTACAAGACCGGTCAGGTGGCCTTTGATGGCGGGCACGATTTTGACGTCCTCCGGGCGCACGACAACCTGCACGATCTCGCGCGGGGCAAAGCCCTTGTCGACACAGGCGAATTCCTGCCCGGCAAATTCCACGCAGAAATCGCGCAGCATCACGCCGTCCACAATGTTCGATTCGCCGATGAAGTCCGCCACAAAGGCGTTCACAGGCTCGTTGTAAATGTCCTGCGGCGTGCCGATCTGCTGGATATCGCCGCCCTGCATCACGACGACGCGGTCGGACATGGTCAGCGCTTCCTCCTGGTCATGCGTGACGTAGACGAACGTGATGGCGAGGTTCTGCTGGATGCGCTTGAGCTCGATCTGCATCTCCTTGCGCAGTTTGAGGTCCAGCGCGCCGAGCGGCTCGTCGAGCAAAAGCACGCGCGGGCGGTTTACCAGCGCGCGCGCAATGGCCACGCGCTGCTGCTGCCCGCCGGAGAGCGTGGCGGTGGAGCGCCGCTCAAAACCCTTGAGGCCCACGAGCTCCAGCATTTCCAGCACGCTGCGCTCAACGGTCTTCTCGTCCGTCTTTTTCAGGCGCAGGCCGAACGCGATGTTCTCGAACACATTCAGGTGCGGGAACAGCGCGTATTTCTGAAACACCGTATTCAGCTGGCGCTTGTACGGCGGCAGGCGCGTAATGTCCTTTCCGTCAAAAAAGACATTGCCCGATCTCGGCTCGATGAACCCGCCGATCACCCGCAGGGTTGTGGTTTTGCCACAGCCCGACGGGCCAAGGAACGTCATGAATTCCCCGTCGCGGATCTCGAGATCCAGCCCGCGCAGAACGGGCTGGCCGTCGAAATCGACTGCAATGCCTTTGAGTGCAATCACATTTTCCATATTTGCATCCCCCTTTGCGGTGTTGGCCGGGTCGTACAGGGCCCGGCCCCCGTGCCTTAGACGCCACCCCCGCAAAAGGTTTGTTACATCCGCCCTCGGGCAAGGCGGATTGCAGCGGCGCCGTGCGGCACAAAGAAGGGCGCGCGGCGCAATGCGTCCCGCGTGCCCACAACTGTCAGATGCGTTTTTTGCAAAGCGGCAAAGCCCGAACCAAAAGCCCGCCCTGCATTTTCACACAAGCGATACTATACTGGCAAACCCCGCGATTGTCAAGCCCTTTTTGCCGGAATTTTGAAAAATTTTTGCGTTTTTCATCGTTTTCCGCCGTCAAACGGGCGCTTTCACAGGGTTCCTCGCATTAGCTCTTGATTTCTCTGTTTTCCTCGTGTATGCGCCTTTGGCGCAGCTGCATGTGCAGAAAAACGCACGCAGCCAGCGCCGCGCACACGAGCACGGCGTAACCCCGCAGGCGCTGCGTGATGAAATAGGCGGCCGCAGCGCCGGCCAGAAACACGCCGATCACGGCAAAATAGCGCGCTGCCGCCACGCCCCGCTCGCGGTCGCGCTCGGCGGCCCAGTGAAAGAAATTTTCGCCCGCGCTGCGCAGGTTGCCCGTGCAGAACGTGGTTGCGTACGGCAAACCGTGCGTGCGACGGAAGCTGTTGAACTGCAAGGAGCAGATCAGCGAGATCAATACGTTGACGGCGACATCCGGCGTGTTTTGCGGCAAAAAGGCGATGGCGGCCAGCAAGAGCGCCTCGCACAGCACGACCGCGTGCTGCCACATGCTCCACTGGCGCGCCGTCAGCGCGCTGCGGATGCCCTCGCTGACAAGGACGCCGGCGAAGAACGCGCCGATG
>DXGT01000152.1 GCA_019113785.1 Candidatus Ruthenibacterium merdigallinarum
AACGCGCCTTTGAATGAGTAGGATTAAAAATGAACAAACCGGCAGAACGCTGCGCCAAGGAAACGAGGATCAGGCTGCCGGTTTCTTTGGACCGACTGTTGTATACAAGAGATATATAACAGAACACCAGACGATGAGAACGGGGGAACAAACGATGAAAAAACTTTCCTACCAGACCCTGAAGGAGACCGGCTACAACGGTTATCTGCTGGAGAATGCGCCCGAGAAGGTGCTGCAATTCGGCGAGGGCAACTTCCTGCGCGCCTTTGTGGACTATTTCTTCGACGTGGCCAACGAGAAGTGCGGTTTCAACGGCAAGGTGGTGCTGTGCCAGCCCATCGCCCCGGGCCTTGCCAACATGATCAACGAGCAGCAGGGCCTGTACACGCTGTATCTGCGCGGCTTTGAAAACGGCCAGAAAGTGAACCAGAAGCGCGTCATCAGCGCGGTGTCCCGCTGTCTGAACCCGTATGAGGACTTCGGCTCGCTGCTCGCGTGCGCGAAGAACCCGGATCTGCGCTACCTCGCCTCGAACACCACCGAGGCCGGCATCGCGTTCGACCCCTCCTGCCGCTTTGACGACGCGCCCCCCGCGTCCTTCCCCGGCAAGCTGACGCGCTTTTTGTACGAGCGCTACACCCATTTCGGCACCGTGCACGGCAAGGGCTTTGTGATTTTGTCCTGCGAGCTGATCGACAACAACGGCAAAGAGCTGAAAAAGTGCGTGCACCAGTACATCGACCTGTGGGGCCTGTCCGACGAGTTCGCCAAGTGGGTGGACGAGGAGAACCTGTTCTGCTCCACGCTGGTGGACCGCATCGTCACCGGTTACCCGCGCGCCGAGGCCGCCGCGATCAACGAGGCCAACGGCTACGAGGACAACCTCATTGATACGGGCGAGGTGTTCGGCTTCTGGGTCATCGAGGGCCCGCACTGGCTCGAGGACGAGCTGCCGTTCAAAAAGGCCGGCCTGCCGGTCATCGTGGTGGCCGACCACACGCCCTACAAAAAGCGCAAGGTGCGCATCCTGAACGGCGCGCACACCTCCATGGTGCTGGCGGCGTACCTGGCCGGCCAGGACATCGTGCGCAACTGCATGCAGGACGAGGTCATCAAGGGCTTCATGGACAAGACCGTCTATGACGAGATCATCCCCACGCTGACGCTGCCGAAGGACGAGCTGGAGAGCTTTGCGCACGCGGTGGGCGAGCGCTTCAACAACCCCTTCATCGACCACGCCCTCATGGCCATCAGCCTGAACTCCACCTCGAAGTGGAAGGCGCGCTGCCTGCCCAGCTTCAAGGGCTATGTGGAGAAGTTCGGCAAGTTGCCCGTGAACCTGACGATGTCGATGGCGGCGCTCATCAAATTCTACAGCTGCGACGTCCAGCGCCTTACGGACGACGGCCTTGTGTGCAAGCGCCCCGCCGGCAACGAGTACACCGTGAAGGACGACCGCCCCGTGCTGGAGTTCTACTACGCCCACAAGGACGACGACGCCAAGACGCTGGCGCACGCCGTGCTGTCGAACGAGAGCTTCTGGGGCGAGGACCTCACCGCTGTGCCCGGCTTTGAGGCGGCCGTCGCGGCCGACCTCGAGGGCATCGAGGCCAAGGGCATGTACGAGATGATGAAACAGACGCTGTAAAGCGGGAAGGAGCAAAGGCGCGATGAACAACTTTATCCGCATCCATCCCGGCGACAACGTGGCCGTGGCGCTGCACCCGGCCGCGAAGGGCGACGTGTTCGAGGGCGTCACGGCGCTCGAGGACATCCCGCAGGGCCACAAAATGGCCCTGCGGCCCATCCGCGAGGGCGAGAATGTCGTCAAATACGGCTTTGCCATCGGCCACGCCACGCAGGACATCGCCGCGGGCGCGTGGGTGCATGTGCACGATATGAAGACGAACCTCTCGGAGGAGGGCGAATACACCTACGAGTGCAAAGCGGTGCCCGTGCAGCCCAAAGAGCCGGAGACCTTTATGGGCTATGTGCGCGACGACGGCCGCGCCGCCGTGCGCAACGAGCTGTGGATCATCCCCACCGTGGGCTGCGTGAACGGCGTGGCGCAGAAGCTGTGCCGCGACAACCAGCATCTGGTGCAGGGCAGCATCGAGGGGCTGTACACGTTCCCGCATCCGTTCGGGTGCAGCCAGATGGGCGCCGACCACGCGCAGACGCGCAAGCTGTTGGCCGCGCTGGCGCGCCACCCGAACGCGGGCGGCGTGCTGGTGCTCAGCCTCGGCTGCGAAAACCTCACGCACGAGCAGTTCCTCGAGGAGTTGGGCGAGTACGACGAGCGCCGCGTGAAATTTTTGACCTGCCAGGACGTGGAGGACGAATTTGAGGCCGGCGCGAAGCTGCTGGCCGAACTGGCCGCGTACGCCGGCAAATTCCAGCGCCGGCCCGTGCCCGTCTCCGAACTGGTGATCGGCATGAAGTGCGGCGGCTCGGACGGGCTGTCCGGCATCACGGCGAACCCCACGGTGGGCGCGTTCAGCGATCTGCTGATCGCCGAGGGCGGCAGCACGGTGCTCACCGAGGTGCCCGAGATGTTCGGCGCCGAGGGCATCCTGATGAACCGCTGCACAAACCGCGAGGTGTTCGACAAGGCCGTCAAGATGATCACCGATTTCAAGCACTACTTCACCAGCCACGGCCAGGTGGTGTATGAAAACCCGTCCCCCGGCAACAAGAAGGGCGGCATCACCACGCTGGAGGACAAGAGCTGCGGCTGCGTGCAGAAGGGCGGCAGCGCCCCCATCATGGACGTCATCGGCTACGGCGACGCCGTGAAGACCAAGGGCCTGAACATGCTGTCCGGCCCGGGCAACGACCTTGTCAGCGCCACGGCGCTGACGGCGGCGGGCGCGCACATCATCCTGTTCACCACGGGCCGCGGCACGCCGTTCGGCGCGCCGGCCCCCACGATCAAGATCGCCACGAACAACGCGCTGGCCGCAAAGAAAAAGAACTGGGTCGACTTCAACGCTGGCCCGGTGGCCGAGGGCGAGAGCATCCCCGACGCCGGCCGCCGCCTGTTTGAAAAAGTGCTGGCCGTCGCCTCCGGCGAAAAGACCGAGAGCGAAAAGCACGGCTACCGCGAGATCTCCATCTTCAAAGACGGCGTCGTGCTGTAAAAAACAAAGAGCGCGCGCCGCGCGTAAAACCGGCGCAAAAAGCCCCCGGCCATTCCGAAGAGCTTCGGAAGGGCCGGGGGTTCTTTCATTGCACAAAAATCCGCCGCTGTTTTTGTGCGTTTCGCCGGTGGGCTGCGGGGCGCGGCTATGGTATAGTGAAAACAGGGCATACTGAGGAACGGGGAGGCGGGACGCGATGGCGAAAGGACAAAGGCGGCGCGCGGCGGCGTGCGCGCTGGCGCTGTGCCTTGCGGCGTGCGCGCCGGGCGCGGGAAAGACGGCTGACGCCGCGGCCGAGCAGGCGCGCTTTGACGAGTTTTTAAACCGGCAATTCGTTGAGACGATGGAGAGCGACTACACCACGGCGCACGTCTACTTGCAGGACGCGGCGGCCTTCGGCGTCGACGCCGCGGCCATCCCGGTGGACCTCGGCGCGCGGCCCACGCAGCAGGCGTTCGATGCCGCGCGCGCCGAGACGGACGCGACGGTGGAGGAATTCAACACGTTCGACCGCGCGCTTTTGACGCCGCAGCAGCAGGACGACTACGACGTGTTCCGATTTGAAGCCGACCTTGCGCAGGCGATGAACGACAGCCGGTTCGACTACCAGGCCTGCCTGTTCGAGAGCATGAGCGGCCTGCACTACCAGCTGCCGACGCTGTTTTCCGACTGGGACGTGCGCAGCGCGCAGGACGCGCAGGACTTAGCGGCGCTCTTGGCCGACGTGCGCGGCTATGTGGACGCCGCGCTCGCCTACACGCGCGAGCAGGCGCAGCGCGGCCTGCTGATGATCGATTTCGACAGCGTGCTCGACTACTGCGCCGGCATCTGCGACGCCGGGATGGACAGCGAGGTGCTGGCGTCGATGTGCGCGGCCGTGGACGCGCTGGGCCTGGCGGAGGACGAGGCGCAGGCGTGCCGGCAGGCGATCTGCGAGGCGTTCGAGACTTCGTTCCTGCCGGCGTACGCCGACATCGTGGACGAGCTGGAGCGCCTGCGCAGCGAGGCGCAGAACAACGAGATGGGCCTTGCGATGCGCGCGAACGGGCGCGACTATTACGAGCTTTTGATGCGCAGGAACACCGGCAGCGACATGACGGTGGAGCAGGTGCGCGAGAGCATGGAGCAGGCCTACGACGAGTGCCTGCGCACGATGATGGCGCTGCTCGCGTCCGATGCGTCGCTGGCGCAGACGATGCTGGAGCCGCTGCCCGGCACGGGCTATACGGACTACGGCAGCATGCTGGACGACATCCAAAAGAAGATGGCGGCGGATTTCCCCGCCGTGGGCGACCTCGCGTACGAGATCCGCGACATCAGCCCCGAGATCGCCTCGTCCAGCGGCGTGGCGGCGTATTTCAACATCCCGCCGCTCGACGGCGCGGCCGTGCGCCAGCTGCGCGTGAACCCGCTGGGCGTGGACGTGGGGGCGCTGTCCACCTATACGACGGTGGCGCACGAGGGCTTCCCGGGCCACATGTACCAGTATGCGTATCTGTATGAAAATCTGGACAGCGCCTACCGCAAGGCGGTGGTCAGCATGCCGGCGTACACCGAGGGCTACGCCGTGTACGCCGAGTACGAGGCGCTGCGCTATCTCGACGGCTATGACGACGGGCTGCTGGCCGTGTACCGCTGCAACGAGCTGGCGACGTATTACGCCATCATCCTCGCGGACATCGGCATCCATTACGACGGCTGGACGCAGGCGCAGTTCGCCGATTTCATGCGCGAGATGGGCTTTGTGATGGACGCAGAGGGCGTCGAGGGGCAGTACCGCCAGCTACAGGCGAACCCCTGCGCGTTCGAGGCGTATTATGTCGGCTACTGGCAGATCGCACAGTACAAGGCCGAGGCGCGCGAAGCGATGGGCGAAGCGTTCAGCGAGCTGGGCTTCAACGAGGCGCTGCTCGAGGCGGGCGCGGCCCCGTTCAGCGTGGTCGCGCGGCACATCCGCGCCTATGCGGACGGCGCGCAGCAGACTGAGGCAGCCTGAAAAATATCTTGCGGCAGAAAAACAGCGGCGCGCCCGGCCGGGCGCGCCGCTGCTTTTGGCGGAGCGTCAAAACGCATCGTTTTCGTCGTCATCGTCGGAGTAGATCTCAATGTACTCCGGCGTGCTGGTCTTTTCAAAATACGCCAGCGCGGCCAGCGCGGCGATCACCGCGCCCAGGCAGGCGATGATCTTGAGAAACAATTTGCCCATACAACTCTCCTCCTCGTGAAATGGTATGTAAATAGTATATCCCGCTTTGCGGGAAAAGCGCGTCAATAGGGGACGATGACAAACGGCTCGAACCCCTGCGCCGTGGGCACGCGGCCCGCGGCGGGAAAGGCGGACAGGAACGCCGCCTCGCGCGTGTCGTACAAAAACACGTTGCCGGGCAGGATCATCCCCGCGCGCGGCGCGCGGCCGAACGCCGCCAGGAAGGCGTCGGCGGGGATCACGCCCTGTACGCCCCAGTACAGCCCCTGCTCGTCGCCGCCCGCGGTGCGCCGCACGGCGGGCAGGGCGAGCGTTTGCTCGGGCCGGTCGGGCCCGGCGCCGCCGGCGCGGCACACGGCGAGGCTCTCGCCGCCCTTTGCGCCGAACTCGGCCCACAGGTAGCGCTCGGCGCCGTCGTCCGCGCTCAGCGCAAGGCCCGCGCGCTGCGTGGCGGGCGCCGCGCCGTCGAACACGGTGACGTCGTAATGAAACGCCCCGCCGCGCACATAGCAGCGCAGATATGCGTAGATGTGCCCGCGCGCGGGCTGGCCGCAGCGCTCGGTGAGCTTGAGCGCGGGCAGCGTCTCGGCGGGCAGCGCGCCGGCGCTGTCGGTGACAAGAAACGGCACGCCGTGCGCCTCCTTCCCCAAACGGGGCGCTGGCCCCGTATATGCTGTTCTTATACTATACCACATTCCGGCCGATTTGTACACCCGATTTGTGCGCTGCCGGCGGGCGCGGACAGGCTTTGTTAAATCACAGATTTTTATTGCATACCGCGCAGGATAATGATAAAATGACCTTGGATACAAGCTGATCTGCGTTTTTTCGCGGGCGGCTGTACGGCAACCCGCAGCGGGTTGCCTATCTTTTTTTGCGGTGGGCGCGGCCGGCGCGCGCCGCAGCCAGAAGTATCAGGAGAGAAGAGGGATCGTATGCTTGCGAGACTGAAACGCGCGGCCAAGGGCGCGCGCGTGCCGCACCTGAAGGGGACGGCCGGCGCGGCGACGGTGAAGATGCCGCTGCCCGAAAAGATCGTGCTGCCGATGCAGCAGCACATCGGCGCGCCGTGCACGCCCACCGTGAAAAAGGGCGACGCCGTGTGCGTGGGCACCGTGGTGGGCCGCGCGGGCGGCCCCGTCAGCGCCGACATCCACTCCGGCGTGTCCGGCACGGTGGAAAGCGTGGACAGCGTGCTGATGTCCGGAGGGAAAAGCGTGCCGGCGGTGGTGATCGTGCCCGACGGCTTGCAGACGCCGGACCCGTCGCTGGCGCCGCCGCAGGTGACCGACGCGCAGAGCCTTGCCAAGGCCGCGCGCGACTGCGGCCTTGTGGGCCTGGGCGGCGCGGGCTTCCCCGTGGCGGTGAAGCTGGCGCCGCGCAGCCATCTGGACACGCTCGTCATCAACGGCGCCGAGTGCGAGCCGTATCTCACTGCGGACAACCGCGAGTTCCTCGAGTGCAGCGACACGGTGATGCGCGGCGTGAAAGCCGTGAAGGAGTGCCTTTCCATCGAGCGCGTGATCTTCGCCATCGAGCGCAACAAGCCCGAGGCGATCGATCTGATGTTTAGCCTCGTGCAGGGCGCGGAGGGCTATTCGGTGAAGCCGCTGGACAGCCGCTACCCGCAGGGCGCGGAGAAGGTGCTGATCGAAAAGACGACGGGCCGCGAGGTGCCGCGCGGCGGCCTGCCCGCCGACGTGGGCGTGCTGGTGATGAACGTCACCACCGTGTCGGCGCTGGGGCGCTTCCTCGACACGGGCATGCCGCTGACCACCCGCCGCCTCACCGTGGACGGCGACGCCGTGGAAAAGCCGCAGAACGTGGAGGTCGTCATCGGCACGCCCATCCGCGACGTGCTGGCGTTCTGCGGGCTGAAGGGCGACGTGGCGAAGCTGCTGATGGGCGGGCCGATGATGGGCATCGCCGTGCCCGACCTCGACCAGCCCGTGCTCAAGCAGAACAACGGCCTGCTGGCCTTCACCGAGAAAAAGGCGCACATCCCCGCGCCCGGCCCGTGCATCCGCTGCGGGCGGTGCATCGAGGCGTGCCCGCTGGGCCTGTCGCCCGTGGAGATCGCGGGCGCGTTCAACCGCGGCGACGTCGACGCGCTGAACGCGCTGATGGTGGATCTGTGCATGAACTGCGGCAGCTGCACCTATGTGTGCCCGGCCAAGCGCCCGGTGTCGCAGACGATGGGCCTTGCGAAACTGATGCAGAGAAAGGCAGGCAAAAAGTAAATGGAAGAGAAAAAACTTCTTGTCAGCGCCTCCCCGCACATTGTGGACGGCTCGTCCACGCGCGGGCTGATGATCCACGTCATCATCGCGCTCGTGCCGGCGATGATCGCCTCGGCCATCATCTTCGGCGCGCGCGCACTGGCCGTGGTCGCCGTGACCGTGGCGGCCTGTGTGCTGTTTGAGGCGCTGTTCAACATCCTGATGAAACGGCCGCAGACGGTGTCCGACTGCTCGGCCGTCGTCACCGGCATCATCCTGGCGTTTAACCTGCCGCCGACGATCCCTCTGTGGACGGCGGTCGTGGGCGCGTTCGTGGCCATCGTGCTGGTCAAGCAATTGTTCGGCGGCATCGGCATGAACTTTGCCAACCCCGCGCTGGTGGGGCGCATCGCGCTGTTTTTGGGCTTTGCCGCGCACATGACGAATTACGCGGCGCCGGCCGGCGCGCTGGACGGCATGGCCAGCGCGACGCCGCTGGCGCTGGGCGCCGAGCAGAGCGGCGTGTCGATGCTGCGCACGCTGGTGCTGGGCACGCACCCGGGCATGCTGGGCGAGACGTGCGCGCTGATGCTGGTGCTGGGCGGCGTCTACCTCATTGCCACGGGCACCATCAGCCCCGCCATCCCGGTGACGTACCTCGCCACCGTGGCGGTGATGAGCCTGCTGCTGGGGCAGGACGTCGTGCTGCAGCTGTTGAGCGGCGGTCTGCTGCTGGGCGCGTTCTTCATGGCGACGGACTATGTCACAAGCCCCTTCACGCTCAAGGGAAAGATCGTGTTCGGCATCGGTCTCGGCGTCATCACATGCGCCATCCGCTTTTACAGCAACATGAACGAGGGCGTCAGCTTCGCGCTGCTGCTGATGAATCTGCTGGTGCCCTATATCAACGATCTGACGCGTCAGAAACCGCTGGGAGGGGGCAAAGCCAAATGAATGTCTGGAACGACTTTGCAAAACCCATCGTGGTGCTGGGCGTGATCTGCGCGGTGTCCAGCGCGCTGCTGGCCGCGACGCACAGCGTCACCCAGCCCATCATCGACGCGAACGCCGTCGCCACGGCGAACGCCGCGCGCACGGCGCTGCTGCCCGAGGCCGACAGCTTCACGCAGAACACAAATGTGCGCGTGGACGGCGTGACGGAGGTGTACGTGGCGGACAACGGCGCGGGCGCGGTCATCACGGCCGAGGCCTCCGGTTACGGCGGCGCGGTGCCTGTGATGGTGGCGTTCAACAGCGAGGGCAAGATCGAGGCCGTGCAGTTCCTCGACAACGACGAGACGCCGGGCCTTGGCCAGAAGGTGAAGGACGAGGCGTTCAGCGGCCAGTTTGCCGGCAAGGACGCAGCGCCCCTGACGCTGGGCACGGACATCGACGCCATCACGGGCGCGACGGTGTCCAGCCGGGCGGCGGCAAACGCCGTGAACAAGGCCATCGAGGCGTATGGAATGCTGCAGGCGGGCACGCCGGCGGCGCAGGAGGTGACGGGCGATGAAGGGTAAAGTGAAGATCGTCACAAACGGCCTTTTGAAGGAGAACCCGTCGCTGCGCCTCGTGCTGGGCACGTGCCCCACGCTGGCGCTCACGACGCTGGCCGTCAACGGTTTGGGCATGGGCCTTGCGGCCACGTTCGTGCTGATCTGCTCGAACATGGCCATTTCGGCGCTGCGCAAGATCATCCCCGACAAGGTGCGCCTGCCGGCGTACATCACGGTGATCGCGGCGTTCGTCACCATCTTGCAGATGATCGTGCAGGCGTACCTGCCCAGCCTCGATGCGGCGCTGGGCATCTATCTGCCGCTGATCGTCGTCAACTGCATCATTCTGGGCCGCGCGGAGATGTTCGCCTCGAAGAACGGCGTGCTCGACTCGGCGCTGGACGGCCTGGGCATGGGCCTCGGCTTCACGCTGACGCTGCTGGTGATGGGCTCCATCCGCGAGCTGCTGGGCGCGGGCAGCGTGTTCGGCTTCCCCGTGTTCGACAGCCTGTTCGCGGCGCTGGGCCTTGAGATGACGTTCGAGCCGATGACCGTGCTCATCACCCCGCCGGGCGGCTTCTTCGTGTTCGGCTGCCTGATGGCGCTGGTGATCTGGATCGAGACCAAGACAAACAACCGCATCCAGCGCAAGATGGGCTGCGAGGGCTGCCCGGCGCACGGCGCGTGCAGCGGCTGCGACAAAGCGGAGAAAGGGGGCGCTGCGGCATGAGAGAACTGGCCGTCATTTTCTTCGGCATGATCCTTGTGAACAACTACGTGCTGGTGCAGTTCCTCGGCATCTGCCCGTTTTTGGGCGTCTCGAAAAAGCTGGACAGCGCGTTCGGCATGTCGTGCGCCGTCATCTTCGTCATGGCGCTGGCCACGGCCGTCACCTGGCCGGTGTACACCTATCTGCTGGTGCCCGGCGGCATGGCGTATCTGCAAACCATCGTGTACATCCTCATCATCGCCGTGCTGGTGCAGCTGGTGGAGATCATCCTGAAAAAATTCCTGCCCCCGCTGTACAAGGCGCTGGGCGTGTATCTGCCGCTCATCACCACGAACTGCGCGGTGCTGGGCGTGACGATCTCGGTGATCGACGAGGGCTACAACTTCGCCGAGAGCATGGTGTGCGCCGTGGGCGCGGGCTTCGGCTTCATGCTGGCGATGGTGCTGTTCTCCGGCGTGCGCAAGCGCGTGGAGGAGGCAAAGCCCCCCAAATGCTTTGAGGGCCTGCCCATCACGCTGGTGTCCGCCAGCATCGTCAGCCTGTCGTTCATGGGCTTCGGCGGCATCATTGAAAACATCTTCGGCGTGGCCTGAAGCGCGGCAGGGAGGAGAAAACTATGAGTAGTATCATCATCGCAGTGGCCACGCTGACGGCGGTGGGCCTGCTGGGCGCGGTGATCCTGGTGCTGGCCGCGCACTTCATGCAGGTGCGCGAGGACGAGCGCGTGGGCCAGGTGCAGGAGTGCCTGCCCGGCGCCAACTGCGGCGCGTGCGGCTACGCCGGCTGCGCCGATTACGCCAAGGCCATCGTGGAGGGCGCGCCCGTGAACAAGTGCGTGCCCGGCGGCGCAAAGGCGGCCGCGGCCGTGGCGGCCATCATGGGCGTGTCGGCGGGGGACGTGGTCAAGCGCCGCGCCATCGTGGCCTGCCAGGGCAATTACGACAACACGCAGGACAAATACGCCTACGAGGGCATCTCCAGCTGCAAGGCCTGCGCGGCGCTGTACGCCGGCAGCTCCGCGTGCGAGTACGGGTGCCTGGGCTATGGCGATTGCGTCAAGGCCTGCCAGTTCGACGCCATCCATGTGGAGAACGGCCTGGCGCGGGTGGACCAGTCGAAGTGCACGGGCTGCGGCGCGTGCGAGCAGGCCTGCCCGAAGAAGATCATCTGGATCCGCCCCGAGGGCGAAAAGCCCGTGGTCATGTGCGCAAACCACAACCGCGGCGCGCTGACCCGCAAGGAGTGCAGCGCCGGGTGCATCGGCTGCATGAAGTGCGAGAAGAACTGCCCCACCGGGGCCATCCGCGTGACGAACAACGTCGCGCGCGTCGATTACGACAAGTGCGCCGGCTGCGGCAAGTGCGAGGAGCTGTGCCCCGTGCACGCCATCTACATCCCCAGAATGTGAACCCTTTTGCGCCCGCGGCGTTGCCGCGGGCGCTTTTGCGTTTGCCCGGTGACAGGGCCGCGGGATGCTGCTATAATAAAAACAGAAAGGCCGGCGCCGCCGGCCGCAAAAGGAGGCAGGTTTGCATGAAGGTGACGTTTTTGGGCGCGGCCCACGAGGTGACGGGCAGCTGCACGCTGGTGGAAGTGGGCGAGACGAAATTCCTTGTCGACTGCGGCATGGAGCAGGGCGTCAACCGGTTTGAGAACGCCCAGCCGCCTGTCGCGCCAAGCGAGCTTGCGTTCGTGCTTTTGACGCACGCGCACATCGACCATTCGGGCAACCTGCCGCTTTTGTACAAAAACGGCTTTGCGGGCGCGGTGTACGCGACGCCGGCCACGTGCGACCTGTGCCAGATCATGCTGCGCGACAGCGCGCACATCCAGGAGAGCGAGGCCGAGTGGAAGAACCGCAAGGCGCGCCGCGCCGGGCGCGACGGCGTGGAGCCCGTGTACACGCTGGAGGACGCCGAGGGCCTTTTGCGCCATCTGCGCCCGTGCCGCTACGGCGAAGCGGTGCAGACGGCCGAGAACGTGACCGTGCGCTTTACGGACATCGGCCACCTGCTGGGCTCGAGCGCCATCGAGGTGTGGCTCACAGAGAACGGCGCCGAAAAGAAGATCGTGTTCAGCGGCGATGTGGGCAACACGAACCAGCCCATCCTGAAAGACCCGCAGACCGTCGACGGGGCGGACTATGTGGTGATCGAATCCACCTACGGCACGCGCCTGCACGGCGAGCGGCCGGACACGGTCGGCCAGCTGACGGAAATTTTGCAGCAGACGTTCGACCGCGGCGGCAGCGTGGTGATCCCCTCGTTCGCCGTGGGCCGCACGCAGGAGCTGCTGTACTTTTTGCGCGAGATCAAGGAAAAGGGCCTTGTGCACGGGCACGACGGCTTCCCCGTGTATGTGGACAGCCCGCTGGCGAATGAGGCGACGGGCATTTTCATGCAGTGCGGCGAGGAGAACCTCGACAGCGAGGCCCGCGCGCTGGTGGAGCGCGGCGTCAACCCGCTGTGGTGCGACGGGCTGCGCATCAGCGCCACCAAGGAGGACTCGCAGGCCATCAACGCCGACGCGTCGCCGAAGGTGATCCTGTCGGCCAGCGGCATGTGCGACGCCGGGCGCATCCGCCACCATCTCAAGCACAACCTCTGGCACAAAGAGAACACGATCCTGTTCGTGGGCTATCAGGCCGAGGGCACGCTGGGCCGCTCGCTGGTGGAGGGCGCGAAGACCGTGCGCATTTTCGACGAGGACATCGCCGTGAACGCCGAGATCCGCCAGCTGGCGGGCGTCAGCGGCCACGCGGACAAAAACGGCCTGCTGCGCTGGCTGGAAAGCATGCGCCAGCGCCCCGCGCAGGTGTTCGTGAACCACGGCGACGACGAGAGCTGCACGGAATTTGCGCGCTGCCTCGCGCAGGAGCACGGCTACGAGGCAATGGCGCCCTTCTCCGGCACGGTGTACGACCTGGCGGCCGGGCGCTTTGTGACGGTGACGCAGGGCGTGCCGCGCGCGCGTGTGGCGGGCGTCGCGCGCGACCCGCGCGCCGTGGCGGCGTTCAGCGCTTTGCAGGCCGCCGTCAAACAGCTGGAGCTGCTGGTGCAGTCGGCGGGCGGCCGGCCGAACAAGGAGCTCAAGCAGATGACGCGCCAGGCGCAGAAGCTGCTGGAGCAGTGGCGCGAAGGACGGGACTGAGCCGCCTTCCTCAAAAAAGACAAGACGCGCGGCGCCCTTTGCCAAAAAGGACGCCGCGCGCTTTGCGCTCTGCATATAGCATCCGTGTACAGGGGGCGCTTTCAGAAATTGCGCCCGTTCCAGCCCCAGTGCTCGGTCTCGGTGTACTGCACATAGATGCGGGCCGGGTCGATGGACAGAAGCCCGTCCAGGATGTCGGTGATGCGCCCGGTGAGCGTGTCGTAGTCGCTCGCGTCGGCGCTGCCGTACAGATTCACCTGCGCGATGGCGGCAGGCGCGTCCGAACCGGCGAACCAGAGCGGCTCGTCGGCGCTGACGCGCACCATCAGCCACGGCTCGCTTTTGCCGGGGATGGCCTCGATGGCGCGGCCCAGCTGCGTTTTGACGGCCTCGGCCGTGTGTTCGGGCACGGGCAGGTTGGTGGCGATGTGGATGTAAGGCATGGCAGAATTCCTCCCAGGATGCGCGGCCGCGGGCCGCGTTTTTTCTGCACTTATTATAGCACAGGCGCGCGCCGTTTGCACGAATGTACAAATTTGTTCCGGGCGCTTTACATTGCGCGCCGTCTGTGCGATGATAAAAGAAACAGAAACACCCGCGCGGGCGGCGCGCCGCCCGCCGCTTCGGACAGGAAAGGGGTTCATACCGATGGCAAAGCAGCCCAATATCGTATTGATCATGACCGACGAGTGGCGCGGCGACTGCCTGGGCATCGCCGGGCACCCGGACGTCAAAACGCCGTATCTGGACACGCTTGCGTCCAAGGGCGTGCTGTTTTCGCACGCGTATTCCTCGTGCCCCACGTGCGTGCCGGCGCGCGCCGTGCTGCACACGGGGCTCAGCCAGCGGCACACCGGCAAGGTGGGCTATCAGGACCGGGTGGACTGGAACTACGGCTGCACCATGGCCGGCGAGCTGACGAAGGCCGGCTATTACACGCAGTGCGTGGGCAAAATGCACGTGCACCCGCTGCGCAATTATCTGGGCTTCTGCAATGTGGAGCTGCACGACGGCTATCTGCACGAATACCGCTATAAGGATGTGGAGTTCGGCGAGAACCAGCTGGAGGCCGACGACTATTTCCACTGGCTGCGCAGTGAGAAGGGCGTGTGCTGCGACGTCACCGACACGGGGCTCGACTGCAACGGCTGGCCCGTGCGCCCGTGGCCGTACGAGGAAAAATACCATCCCACAAACTGGGTGGCCGAGCGCAGCATCGACTTTTTGCGCCGGCGCGACCCGCGCAAGCCCTTCTTTCTGATGGCCAGCTTCGTGCGCCCGCACGCGCCGTACGACGCGCCGCAGTGGTTTTTCGACATGTACCTGCACAAGGCCCTGCGCCCGCCGTTTGCGGGCGACTGGGACAACCGCGCGCTCCTGGAGAGCGAGGGCTGGGTGTACAACTCGTGCACGGGCCCGCGCGACGAGGAGATGATCCGCTTGCAGCAGGCGGGGTACTACGCGTGCATCAGCCATGTGGACAACCAGATCGGGCGCATCCTCTCGGCGCTGGTCGAGCACAAGCTCATGGACGACACGGTCATCCTGTTTACGAGCGACCACGGCGAGATGCTGTCCGACCACGGGTTCTCGCGCAAGTCGCTTCCGTACGAGGGCAGCGCGCACATCCCGATGTTCCTCTTTGGGCCGGAAAAATACATCGGCAAGGGCGGGCGCGTGGACGATTCGCTCGTGGAGCTGCGCGACGTGATGCCCACGCTGCTGGAGCTGGCGGGCGCGCCCATCCCCGCGCACCTCGACGGGCAGAGCATGCTGCACGGCGTGCAGCGCGAGTACCTGCACGGCGAGCACGCGTTCTTCTACCACGATTATTCCAACCAGTTCATCGTGACGAAGAAGGACAAATTCGTCTGGCTGACGCAGCGCGATGAAGAGCAGTATTTCGATCTGGAAAAAGACCCGCACGAGACGCACAACGCGATCCACGACCCCGCGTATGCGCCGCGCATCGCGCAGATGCGCCGCTGGCTCGCGCAGGAGCTGAAGGATTCGGAGGAAGGCTATTCCGACGGCGAGCGCCTGATCGCCGGGCGCACGCCAGTGAACTGCCTGTCCAACGTGCTCGAGCCGAACTGCTGAAAACCCAAAATTTATGCCCTCCGGCCGCCGGGCCGGAGGGCATGGTTTTTATAGGGGGCGCAGCGCGTTTTACGCAAACCCGCGCAGCATGCGCGCCGCAAAGTCCCGCGTGATCTCATAGACCGTATAGCGGGCGTAATCGACGCCGGCCAGCTCCATGGCCCGCCGCTGCTTTTCCGTGACGCTCGTGTACGGATACACGCCGAACAAAAACGGCAGCAGGGCGTAGAGGAACTCCTCGATGTCGGCGGCCGTCATGCGCGGGAAAAATTTGGCCAGGCAATCGCGCAGCGCGCGCAGCGTGTTCGCGTACACCGTTTTGAAGGCCACCAGGTTTTCGATGCGGCTGTTGCCCTCCATATCGTACAGATTCATGCTCATCAGCTTGAGCAGGCGGCCGCGCTTTTCCAGCGTGCGCGCCAGCGCGCCGGCAAATTCGTCGGCCGTCATCGCCTTGTGCGTGCGCGCCAGCTCGTCGAGGTCGGCGGCCCAGGCCGCGTGCTCGCGCGCGAGCAGCGCGAGGAAGATCTCCTCTTTCGTCTGGAAATAATTGTAGATCGACGTGCGCGTGAACGACGTTTTTTCGCCGATGTCGCAGATGGTGATGTCCTTGAAGCCCATCGTCTCGTACAGCTGGGCGCAGGCGTTGACGATCTCCTCCCGGCGGGCGTTCATCCGTTCCTTCGAGACCTTTGGCACATCCGTTCCCTCTTTTCCCGGCCGGGCTTGCGCGCCGGCCGCTGTGCCTTCATTATAAGCGTTTCCCGCCGCGCCGTCAAATCGGGCGCTCAGGGCGACGCCAGCAGCGCGGCCAGCGCCTGGGCGGCCATGCGGCCCGCGCGCTTTGCCTCGTCCAGCGTGTTGGCGTGGCCGCCCACCTCGATCAGCAGGCTGCCGGTGGTCAGGTCCTGGTTGTAATAGCGGTAATCGAACAGGACGGGCCGCGTCAGGCCCGGGAACAGCGCCTCCATGCGCGCCTCCCACGCGGCGGCAAAGCGCAGGTTCTGGCGGAAGTTCGGCAGGTTGCCGCCGTTGTCGGCCCCACAGATCAGCATCACCTGCGCGCTCTTTTCGCCGTTCAGCGTCACAACGGGCTTCACGCGCGTGCCGTCCGCGCGCTGGATGGCGTCGCGGTGCACGTCCAGCACCACCTTGATGGACGGGTACTGCGCAAGATATTCGCGCACAGTGGCGTTGCTGGCCTCGTAGCTGCCGTTGTAGCTGGGGTAGTCGTGCAGCGTGGTGTCGTGCAGGGTGGTGATGCCGGCCGCGTTCAGCACGGCGGCCATCTCCTCGCCTACGGCCACCATGTTGGCGGCGGTGTCGGTGGTGCGCGCGGTGAAGGCGGGGTCGCACCAGCTGTGCTCCTCACTCTCATAGCACTCGGTGGCGTGCGTGTGCATGATGAGCACCTGCGGCTCGCTGCTGCCCACCTCGACGGAGAACGGCAGCGGTTTGGCCGCCTCGGCGGCCACCTCGCTGTCGGGCAGGTCGGTGCAGTTGCGGATGGTGCCCGCCCCGACGGGGATGTACGTGGGCCCGGAGCCCTGCGTGTAGTGCTGCTGCAGCAGCGCGGCCATCCCCTCGGGCACGGCTTCGCCCGGCACGGGCGCCTCGGGCGTCAGCGGCCCGGCGGCGCTTTCGGCGGCGCTTGTTTGCGCCTGCGTGGGGGCGCTCTGCGCAAGGGCGGCGTCCTGCTGCGCCGTTTCCGGCGCGGCGGGCGCGGCGGCCTCCAGCGCTTCGGGCGCGGCCCACACCTCGCGCGCGGCGCGCAGCGCGGCGGGGGGCGAGGTGAAAAACGCCCCGGCGGCCAGCAGCGCGGTCTGCGGCAGCGCCGGCGCCGCCCCGGCCGCGGCGCACAGGCACGCGCCCGCAAGGGCCAGCGCCAGCAGCGGCGCAGCCGGCCGCCGGACACGCTTGTACATCCCCATCACCTCTGGGGCATGTATATGCGCGCGGACAGGCCCGCAGAACCGGGGCGAAAGACGCTCAGGGCGCGCAGTGCACGTGTATAGGCGGCTTTGTGCGCACGGAAAAGCAGGCCCGCCATGTGACGGTGTCCGCGTGCGCAAAGCGCAGCGACGAGACGGCGATCTCCTCGCCCGGCGCGTCGGGGTCGGCGAGCAGGGCGAGGGCGAAGTCTGCGCGCGCCTGCGGCGCGTACGGCCCCGCGTTTTTCGGGCGCGAGGCGTCCGCAGGGGCGCAGTCGGCGACGCGCAAAAGCCCCGGCTGCGGCTGCGGGTCGAGCGTGTAGTGCAGCGCGGCGAAGCAGCTCGGGTGTTCGCACTGTTCGTCGGGGATCGTGTGGGTGCAGCGCGGCTCCCATTTTGTGACGGTCAGGGTATACGTCTCGCCGGTCAGCGGGTGGCGCACGGCGAGCGTCTGGCCGGGCCCCGAGACGGTGAAGGCCGGGCCGTAGACGTCGTGCGCCTCGTCCTCCAGCTCGAACGCGAGCGTGCGCAGCGCGCCGTGGCGCGCCGCCGCCCACGGGAACGCCGCGCGCACGGCGGCCCAGCCAAAGGCGGGGTCGCAGCCGTAGTGCGCCAGCAGGGCGGCCAGCTCCTGTGGCGCGTCGGAGCCGGCGAAGGGCGCCCAGCACGCGCGGCATGTGCGCACAGGCGCGAGCGCGCGCCCGTTCCACACGGCTTTGGCCGAAAGGCGCGCCGCCAGCGGGTTTGCGGCCTCGAGCTCGGCGCACAGGGCTTTGTCCGTCTCTGCCTGCTCGGCCAGCGGGCCGTACCGGCGCAGGAACGCGCGCACGCGCCGCGGCGGCACGCGCAGGAGGAAGTCGGCCACAAGGCCCTTGCCGCACACGTACACGGCGGGGATGCGCCAGCGCTCGCCCGCCCAGATGAAGGCCTTGTCCAGCCGCACTTCGGCCCCGCGCCGCTCGCCCCTGGGCCTGCCCCAAAAGCTCGCGCCGAACGAGACGCCGGGCCACGTATCGGTTTTTTGCGCCATGCGCCGTCCCTCCCTTTTTGGTCTGCCTTTATTGTACCGCCGCGCGCGCCGCGCCGTCAACGCCGCGGCAGCGGCAGAAAAAACCGCCGGCAGCGCGCTGCCGGCGGGGATGTACAGGGTGAAAACGCAAAAGGGCGCTCAGGTGTGTGCGGGCGCCGGCACGGCGGCGGGGCGCGGCAGCGTCACGGTGCTGGGCGTCTCGATCTCGCCGTACAGCGGGGCGGGCGTGCCGCCGCGCTGGCTCTTGTTGTTCTGGTCCAGCCGCTCGCGCGCCACGCTGAGCATCAGCTTGATGCGGTTCTCCTGATTGACGCGCGTGGCGCTGGGGTCGTAGTCGATGGGGGTGATGTTGGCGGCGGGGTAGATGGCGCGGATCTTGTTGATCATGCCCTTGCCGCAGATGTGGTTGGGCAGGCACCCGAACGGCTGCGCGCACACGATGTTCTCAAAGCCGGTGCGCTGCAATTCGATCATCTCGGCCGTCAAAAGCCAGCCCTCGCCCATCTTGTTGCCGTAGCCGATCACGCCGTCTGCCATCTTCTTTGTCTCGAGGAACAGCGTGGGCGCGTGGAACTGCGGATATTGGCGGATGGCCTCGATCATCAGCTTCTCGCGCGCGGTCAGCCAGGCCATCAGCGTTTTCGCGCCCAGCGCCACAGCGCCGTTGCCGCCGTACAGGCGGATGGTCTCGCTCGTGTTCTCGATGCAGTACTGCACAAAGCCCATCAGGCCGGGCAGGTTGACTTCGCAGTCCTCCTTGTGCAGGAACTTTTCCAGCTCGTTGTTGCCCAGCGGCGAGTACTTCACATAGATCTCGCCCACGACGCCCACCTTCACCTTCGGCGCCCATGTGATGGGCAAAGCGGCAAAGTCGGCGGCGATGGCGGCAAAGTTCTTCGCCATGTCGCGCTTGGAAAAGCCGCGGCCTTTGTCGAACTGGCGGGCCACTTCCTTCGTCCAGCGCTCCACCAGCCGGTCGGCGCTGCCGGGCTCGTTCTCATACGGGCGGGTCTGGTTGGCAAGGCACATCAGCTCGTCGCCATAGAACACCGCCGCGATCACCTTGCGCACCAGCGGCAGCGTCAGCTGGAAGCCGCTGTCCTTCTCAAGGCCGGAGAAGTTCAAACTGGCCACGGGCACCTGCGGAAAACCCGCCTTCACCAGCGCCTTGCGCAGCAGATGGATGTAGTTCGACGCGCGGCAGCCGCCGCCCGTCTGCGTGATGAGCAAAGCGGTGCGCGAAAGGTCGTACTGGCCGCTCTTCAGCGCGTTGATGAACTGTCCGATGACGAGAAGCGCGGGGTAGCATGTGTCGTTGTGCACATACTTGAGGCCCTCCTGCGCCACCTCGTGGCCGGACGAGCCCAGCACCTCCACATCGTAGCCCTCGTCGCGCATGGCGTCGGCCATCATGGCAAAGTGGATGGGCGCCATGTTGGGGATGAGGATCTTGTGCGTGGCCTTCATCTCTTTGGTGAATTTGGGATATGTGATCAAACGTTCCATAAGCGGTGCCGCTCCTTTCCGGCAATGGGGATCAAAATGGACGTCATTCCTGCGCTTCAATGGCCGCGAACAGGCTGCGCAGGCGGATATTCACAGCGCCGAGATTCGCGATCTCGTCGATCTTCAGCTGGGTGTACAGCTTGCCCTCGGCCTGCAGGATCTCGTGCGTTTCATCGGTGGTGATGGCGTCGACGCCGCATCCGAAGCTGACCAGCTGCACCAGGTTCATGTCGGGCTGGTCGGCGATGTAGCGGGCGGCGGCGTACAGGCGCGCGTGGTAAGTCCACTGGTTGAGCACGCTCGTCTCCACCTTGCCCACGAGGTGGGAGATGCTGTCCTCGGTGACGACGGCCGCGCCGTGGCTGCAAATCAGCTGGGCGATACCGTGGTTCACCTCGGGGTCGACGTGGTACGGGCGGCCCGCCAGCACGATGATCTGGCGGTGCTCGCTGCGCGCTTTGGCGATCACCTCGGCCCCGCGCGCGCGCAGCTGCGCCATGTGGGCGGCGTATTCGTCATACGCCGCGTCCGCGGCGGCCTGCACCTCGCCGTGCGTGATGTCCGGCCAGTATTTGCGCAGGATGGCCGTCATCTTCTTCGGGAAATCCCTGCGGCGGTGGATGCCAACGTAGTCGTAGATAAAGCGCGTGCCCGTCAGCTCGCGGCAGTTCGCGGCGATCACCTCGGGGTAGTAGGCCACCACCGGGCAGTTGTAGCAGTTGTCGCCGTGGCCCTCGTCCACATTGTACGTCATGCACGGGTAGAAAATGGCGTCCGGGTGCATGTCGGCCAGGCGGCGGATGTGCCCGTGCACGAGCTTGGCCGGGTAGCACACCGTGTCGGAGGGGATGGTGCTCTGCCCCTCCAGATACAAGGCGCGGCTGGACGCGCCCGAATGGAGGACGGCAAAGCCGAGCTTTGTGAAAAACGCGTGCCAGAAGGGGAAGAGCTCGTACATGTTCAGCGCCATCGGCAACCCGATGGTGCCGCGCGGCGCGTGCTCGGCCGGGCGGTAGCCCTCCAGCAGGTGCAGCTTGTAATCGTACAGGTTCAGCGGGTTTTCGGCGCTGCGGTGGGTGACGGGCCGGTCGCAGCGGTTGCCGCTGATGTAGCGCTTTCCGCCGGAGAACAGGTTCACCGTCAGCTGGCAGTGGTTGCCGCACAGGCCGCACTGCGCCGTTTTCACCTCGTGGGTGAAGGCGTCCAGCGCCGCCTCGTCCAGCAGGCCGCTGTGCGCGCGCCCTTCGCGCCGCGCTTTGTTCTGGCCGTACAGCGCCGCGCCGTAGGCGCCCATCAGGCCCGCGATGTCCGGCCGGATGACCTCCACGCCCATCTCCTGCTCAAACGCGCGCAGCACGGCCTCGTTGTAGAACGTACCGCCCTGCACGACGATCTTTTTGCCCAGCTCGTCCGGGCTCGAGGCGCGGATCACCTTGTACAGCGCGTTTTTCACCACGCTGACCGCAAGCCCCGCCGAGATGTTCTCGATGGAGGCGCCGTCCTTCTGCGCCTGCTTGACGGACGAGTTCATGAACACCGTGCAGCGGCTGCCCAGATCGACCGGCCGGTCGGCGAACAGCGCGAGCTTGGCAAATTCCGGCACGGTGTAGCCCAGCGCCTCGGCGAACGTCTGCAAAAAGCTGCCGCAGCCGGACGAGCACGCCTCGTTCAAAAAGATGTTCGAGATGGCGCCGTGCTCGATTTTAAAGCATTTCATGTCCTGCCCGCCGATGTCGATGACGAAATCGACGTCCGGCATGAAGTGCTTGGCGGCCGTGAAGTGGGCCACGGTCTCGACGACGCCGTAATCGACGCCGAACGCACTTTTGACGATGTCCTCGCCGTAGCCCGTGGCCGTGACGGACGCGACCGAAACGCCGGGGCAGGCACGGTAGATGTCCAGCAGCAGCTGGCGGATGATGGGGATGGGGTTGCCGCTGTTGGGCTGGTAGCTTGTGAACAGCAGCTCGTCGTCCTCGTTGATGACGGCGGCCTTCACCGTGGTGGAGCCGGCGTCGATGCCGATGTGCACCGGCCCGCAGCCGGGCGCAAAGGGCTTGCGCGGCACGCAGGCTTTCGCGTGGCGCGCGCGGAAGGCCTCGTACTCCGCCTCGTTTGCAAACAGCGGCGGGTTGAAGGCGTAGGTGGCCGTGGCGCTGTAGTCCGTCAGGCGGCGGGCCACGTCGGCGAGGTCCAGCTCCTTGTCCGAGTACAGCGCGGCGCCCAGCGCCACATAGTACAGGCTGTTGTCCGGGCAGGCGCCCGTCACGCCCAGCGCCTTGTCGAAGCTCTTGCGCAGCTGGGGCAAAAACGTCAGCGGCCCGCCGAGGTACAGCACGTTGCCGCCGATCACGCGCCCCTGCGCCAGGCCCGCGATGGTCTGGTTCACCACGGCGCCGAAGATGCTGGCGGCCACGTCGCCCGTGCGCGCGCCCTGGTTGAGCAGCGGCTGGATGTCGCTCTTTGCGAACACGCCGCAGCGCGAGGCGATGGTGTACGTCTTTTCGGCGGTGCGCGCCGCGGCGTCCATCTCGTCGGGGGTCATTTTCAAAAGCGTGGCCATCTGGTCGATGAACGCGCCGGTGCCGCCCGCGCAGCTGCCGTTCATGCGCACCTCCGTGCCGCCGGTGAGGAACAGGATCTTCGCGTCCTCGCCGCCCAGCTCGATGATGACGTCCGCGTCGGGCGCATAGCGCCCGGCGGCCACGCGCGTGGCGAACACCTCCTGCACGAAGGGCACGCCGCTGGCCTGCGCCAGGCCCATGCCCGCCGAGCCGGAGATCGACAGCTTTGCCGGCGCGCCGTGCAAAAGCTCGTCCGAAAGGCGCTGCAACACTTCCGCCGCCTTCTCCACGATGTGGGAGAAGTGGCGCTCGTACGATTTGTATGTAATAGAACCGTTCTCGTCCAGCACCACGCACTTGATGGTGGTGGAGCCGATGTCAAGGCCGATCTGCATCCGGGGTCCTCCTTTGGGCAAACGCCCCGCACCGCGGGGCTTTATCTTATATTGTAACAAGAATCCATGCCCAAAAGCAAGCGTCGAATTGTAGCAAACGGCGGAAAAATTGTGCCATTTTTGTGAAAAACAACAAAAATGCGGCGCGCGGGGCCGCCGCGCACCGCGCCTGTATGGCCGGGCGTCAGGAGGTGAGGAAGGAGAGCTCGCCCACGCTGAGCATCGGCTGCAATGCCTTGTTGACGGCCAGCGCCAGAAGGTTCGCCGCGCGGCGCACGATGGCGTCGATGTCGCGCGGGGTCACCACCAGCGGGCGCTTTGCGTGCAGCAGGTGCGAGGCCTCCATCACGGTGGGCACGCCCACGGCGACGACGGGCACACCCAGCGCCTCGCGGTCGATGGCGTCGCCGCTGCGCGGGGCCAGCCCCGCGGTGGACAGCTGCACGCTGCACCCCAGCCGGCGCGCCTCACCGGTGCACAGGCTGTCCACCGCGACGACGGCGCTAGGCGAGAGCCGCCGCACAAGCCCCGCCAGCAGCTCGGTCGAGGACATGCCCGTCATGCCCTCGACGCCCGGCGCAACGGCGGCCACGGGCCGCAGCGCCAGATGCTTTGCCTGCTCGCCCGCCAGCTGCCGCGTGACGAACACGCGGTCGGCCGTCTCGGGCCCCAGCGCGTCGGCGGTGACGCCGCGGTTGCCGATGCCCGCCACCAGCACCAGCCCCTCGCGCGGCAGCAGCGTGCGCAGCTGGCTGGCCACGGCCCACACATAGGCCTCGTTGCGCTCGTCGATGCGCGCAAAGCTGGGCATGTCCAGCGTGATGTAGCGCCCCTTCTTGCGGGCAAGGCCGTCGCGCAGCACATCCACGCGCACCAGGTCGATGCCGCTGGCGCTGGCGGTGTGCACGCGTACGCCCGCGGGCACGTGCCCGCGCCCCTCGGGGTAGATCTCGGCGGCGATGTCGGTATACAGGGCCATGCAAACAGCTCCTTTGCGGAAAATTTTGAAAAACCCCTTGCGCTTTGGCGGGAAAAGTGCTATTATAAATTGCACTGTTATGGGTATTAAGGAGGTGGTACGATGCCTAACATTAAGTCTCAGAAAGACCGTGTCGTGCAGGCCCGCAAGGAGGCCGCGCACAACAAAGCGATCAAGTCCAACCTGAAAACAGTCGTGAAGAAGGCTGACGCCGCCATTTCCACCGGCGCTGCCGACATGAACGACAAGGTGAAGGCCGCTGTTGTCGCCATCGACAAGGCCGCGGGCAAGGGCGTTCTGCACAAGAACACCGCCAGCCGCAAGGTCGCCCGTCTGGCGAAGGCCGCGCACAAGGCCGCGCACTGATCGCGAATAAGACGACGATCCGCCGCCGTCCCCGCCAAGGGGGCGGCGGTTTTTCGTTTGCCCCGTGCGCCGATACGCGCGCACAGGGCCGTTTTTTCAGTTCTGGTCGCGGCTGCGGCCGGCCAGCGCCATCACAAAGCCCACGGCCAGGCTGGCGGCGATGCCGGCGGACGCGCTGGAAAGCCCGCCCGTCAGCACCCCCAGCAGGCCGCGCTCGGCCACGGCTTCGGCCGCGCCCTGCGCCAGCAGGTGCCCAAAGCCCAGCAGCGGCACCGTGGCCCCCGCGCCGGCAAAGTCGGCCAGCGGGCCGTACAGCCCCAGCGCCGACAGCGCCACGCCCGCCACCACGAACGTCACCAGCACGCGCGCGGGCGTCATGGCCGTGAGGTCGATCAGCAATTGCCCCGCCACGCACAGCAGCCCGCCGACGGCGAACGCCCAGAAGAAATTCATGCAGAGCCCTCCTTTTGCGCCGCCCCGGCGCGCAGTTCGATCAGATGGGCGATGCCGGGGATGCTCTCGCCCTGCAAAAACGTGGTCTGGCTCATCAGCGCGCCCGTGGCCACCACAAGGCAGCGGCGCAGCCGGCCGGCGGCCAGACGCGGCAGGATGTGCGCGGCCAGCACGCAGGCGCTGCACCCCGCGCCGGAGCCGCCGGCCTGCACGTCCTGCTCGGCGCGGTCGTAAATCAGCAGGCCGCAGTCGGCGCGCGGGCCGAGGCGCAGGCCCTCGCGCGCGAGCAGCTGCCCCAGCAGCTCGCTGCCCACGGCGCCGAGGTCGCCCGTGAACACGCAGTCGATGGCGGCGGGGTCCTCGCCGGTATCGGCGAAATAGCGCAGCAGCGTCTCGCAGGCGGCGGGGGCCATCGCCGCGCCCATGTTTGTGATGTCGCGCACGGCAAAATCGCGCACGCGGCCGAAGGTGACGGCGGCGATGCGCGGCGCCTTTGGCACGCTTTTCCCGGGCGCGACGAGCATGGCCCCCGCGCCGGTGACGGTCCACTGCGCGGTGGGCGTGCGCTTGCCGCCGTAGTTCAGCGGCGTGCGGTACTGCCGCTCGGCCGCGCAGAAATGGCTGGACGCGCATGCGGCCGCAAGGCGCATGTGCCCGGCCGACACAAGGCACGCGGCCAGGCCCAGCGCCTCCGTCATGGTGCTGCACGCGCCGTACAGCCCCAGGAACGGCGCGTCCACGCCGCGCATCAGATAGGCCGAAGCCGTGCACTGGCACTGCAAATCGCCCGCAAAAACGCCGTCCAGCGCACCGGCGCCCGTGCGCGCCTTGCGCAGCGCCGTCTCCAGCGCGCTGCGCGCAAGGCCGCGCTCGGCCATCTCCCACGTCTCCTCGCCCAGGCGCGCGTCGGTGAACAGGGTGTCAAAGCCGCCCGCCAGCGGGCCCTCGCTCTCTTTCTTGCCGCCGGCGGCCGCCCACGCCGTCACGGCGGGGGCGTCGCCGAACACGACGGTATCGCCCCGGCGCATCAGCCGCCCGCGCCCGTCAGCCAGACGAGCGCGCCCCAAATGGCGCTGGCCAGCGTGCCGTACACGATCACCGGCCCGGCGATGGTGAACATCTTCGCGCCGACGCCCGGCACGAGCCCCTCGCTGCGGAACTCGATGGCCGGGGCCACCACGGCGTTCGCAAAGCCCGTGATGGGCACCAACGTGCCCGCCCCGGCGCGGCTGGCCAGCTTCTGATACCAGCCCGCGGCGGTGGCCGCGCCGGACAGCGCCACCAGCGTGACGCTCACCAGCGCGCCGGCGTCCTCGGGCGAAAGGCCCAGCCGCAGATACAAAACGCGCAGCCCCTCGCCTGCAAGGCAGATGGCCCCGCCCACAAAAAAGGCCCAGCAGCAGTCCCGGGCAAGCGGCGAGCGCGGGCTGGCTTGCTTGCACAGCGCGCTGTATTCTTCGGCGTTCAGCTTCATGCGGCGTTCCCCTTTTCTCGTTTTTTGCTAGTATCCGCCGCCCGGCCGCCTTTTATGCGCCCGGATGCCGCCTGCGGGCGTTTGCCCAAAGCGCGGGAATGTGGTATGCTGATAAGACAAACGCGCTGTAAAAGCGCGCGGAGAAAAGAGAGGGAGACCATGACGACACGGGAGTTTTACGCGCGCCGTCGCAGGCGGCTCGCGCAGAAGATGGAGCGGCTCGAGCGCAGCGAGCAGCGCGCCCTCGCGCGCGAGGCGCGCCACGACGCCAGCATCGCGCGCGACCTCGCGGGCGTGCCGGGGCATTTCGCGCACGGCCTCAACGGCTATAAGCTGTTCTGGATGTTTTTTATCTGCTGCTTTCTGGGCGTCGTCATCGAGACGGCGTTCTGCTTTGTCAAAGAGGGGCGCCTGATGCAGCGCACGGGCCTTGTGTGGGGGCCGTTCAACCTGATCTACGGCATCGGGGCCGTGCTGCTCACCGTGTGCCTGCGGCCGTTCATCGGAAAGAGCGACCGGTGGATTTTTTTGGGCGGCGCGGTGATCGGCGGCGCGTTCGAATGCCTGTGCAGCTGGCTGCAGGAGGCGGTGCTCGGCACGGTCAGCTGGGATTACAGCGACTATCCGTTCAACCTGCACGGGCGCATCAACCTGCTGTACTGCCTGTTCTGGGGCGTGCTGGCGCTGGTGTGGGTGAAGGAGCTGTACCCGCGCCTCAACGGCTTCATCGAGCGCAATGTCTCCAAAACGTACGGCGTCGCGCTGACGTGGGTGCTGGTGGCGTTCATGCTGGCCAACAGCCTGACGAGCGGTGCGGCCGTGCTGCGCCAGGCCCAGCGCAGCGAGGGCGTGCCCGCCACGAGTGCGTGGCAGCGCGTGATGGACGACGCGTACCCGGACGAGCGCCTGGCAAAGATCTTCCCCAGCATGGTGCGCACGGACGGGATGTAAAAAACAAACGCGCAAAAACTTTTCCGCGCGCAGCGGGGCGGCCCCGGACGAGGGCCGCCCCGTTTTTTTCGCCGTCGGCGCAGATGCACAAGGGGAAACGAAAATGAAACGTTCAGCAAAAATCCACAATAGTTTCTGTAAAATACGGCGGAAAGAGCCTTGCGTTTCAGAAACAAAATGCAGGTTGAACAAAGCGACATACGCCGGCTTTTTGCAATGCTACAAAGTAGTGAAAACGACGGGAAATTTCCTTGACAGGCACCGGGGAAATGGTTATAACATAGACGACCCGAGAGGGAGAGGCAAAAGATGTTTCAGAAACAAAGGGGGCGCCGGACATGACAGTGCGGGAGATCGCAAAGCGGGCCGGCGTTTCGCCCGCCACCGTGTCGCGCTATTTCACCGGAGCGCAGAACATCAGCGAGGACAGCGCGCAGAAGATCCGCGCGGTGGTGCAGGAGCAGGGGGAGCAAAGGCCCGTGCGCATGCGCCGCAAAAGCGGCGTGCTCGTGATGGCGGTGCCGCACATGCGGCTGGGCTTTTATGCGGAAGTGATGCGCCAGTTCATGGAAAAGGTGCCGGGCTACGGCATGCAGCTGGTGTTTTTGCCCATCTGGGGGCTGGGGCCGGAGGCGCTGACGGCGCAGCTGAAACGGCTTGCGCCGGACGGGCTGATCCTTCTGGAGGAGGACGAGCGCCTGCCGGTGCTGGACGTGGCGCGGGAGATGCAGCTGCCGACGGTGATATGCGGCGAGGCCGTGCGCAATTCGCAGCAGGTCGTCACCGTGCGCGTCAACGACATGGTGGCGGCCTATGAGGGCACGCGCTACCTTCTTTCGCTGGGGCACCGCGATATCGTGTTTTTCGCCAACCACGCGCGCGGCATCAACGCCAGCTACCAGCGCATCAGCGGCTGCTCGATGGCCATGACCGAACAGGGCCTGAGCTTCGGCGAGCCGTATGTGCGCTACGGCGATCTGTACTACGAAAACGGCTACCGCTTCGCCAACGAGATCGCCACGGGCGGCCTGCGCTTTTCCGCCATTTTCGCCTTCAGCGACGAAATGGCGCGCGGGGCCATCGACGCGCTGCAGGACCTGGGCCTGCGCGTGCCGCAGGACGTGTCGGTGATGGGCTTTGACGATCTGCCGCTGGCCGCCCAGACGCGCCCGCGCCTGACGACGATCCACCAGCCGATCGACGAGTTCGTGCAGTGCACGGTGGATATGTTTTTCAACGAAGATTTTTCGATGCGCAGCCGGGAGATCGTGATGCCCCACCGCATTGTGGAGCGCGACAGCTGTGCGCCGAAGGAAAAAAGCGGACAGGAGGGCTGAACTGTGAAAGAGCGGCGGACATGTAAGCAGTGCGTGCTGAGCGCGCTCAAAGGGCTGTTTCTCGTGTACACGACGGCGATCTGTGTGGGGCCGTTTGTCTGGGTGATCCTCTCGTCGTTCAAGACGAACAAGGAGATCCTCGACTCGGCGTTCTCGCTGCCGTCGTCCTGGGCGCCGGACGGCTACGTGCGCGCGCTGGAGATGTCGCCCATCTTCCGGTTTTTCGGCAACAGCGTGCTGATTGCCGTGGCGAACACCTTCATCAGCGTGCTGGTGGTGGCCATGGCGGCCTATGTGATCGCCCGGTACGACTTCCGCGGACGGCGCACGTTCACGCTGATGCTCTCGTCCTCGCTGCTGGTGCCCATCTCGGCGCTTTTGATGCCCATTTACCTTCTGATGGCGCGCATGGGCCTTCTGGATACGCGCGCAGGGCTGATCCTCGTGTACGCGGCGCTGGGCCTGCCCACGTCGCTGTTCATCCTGCGCAGCTCGTTTTTGAACATCCCGCGCGAGATCGAGGAGGCCGCCGCCATC
>DXGT01000153.1 GCA_019113785.1 Candidatus Ruthenibacterium merdigallinarum
ACAGGCCGCGCGCCAGCAGCCCGCCCGTGTGCGCAAGGCCGGCGACGGCCAGCGCCGCCAGCACAAGGGCCAGCAGGGCCGCGGCCATGGCGCTGGCGGGCACGCGCGCGTCGCCGCCGCAATGAGCAAAATAGGCGCGGTTGAACGTGTTGGCGCTGTAGATGTTCAGCCCGACGCCCCACACGGCCAGCGCCATCGCGAGCATCGCCAGCGGCGCGCCGGGCGGCACGGTGGTGGAAAGGCCCGTGAGCGCCGTCCACAGCGCGTAGGGCAGGCGCAAAAAGAACGAGGCGGCGGCCAGCGCCGCGCCCAGCAGAAACGCGCCGTACAGCTTCATGCAGCGCGCCCAGCAGCCGCGGTACAAAAGGAAAAACGGCCCGCCCAGCAGCGCCGCCGTGTTCAGGCGCGCGCCGCCGCCGGCGGCAATGGCGGCGAATTCCGCCGCATAATATGGATGAAGGGCAGCCCGCTTCAACATTCTCTCCCCTTTTGCGTAAAAATTTCACTCTACCAGTATAGCCCGCCGCGCACCGTTTGGCAAGCGTGACGCCGGCTTCGCGCGCGCGCCGCCAAGTGAGAAAAAACGAAAAAAACGCCCAAACCGGGCAAAAACGGCCCAAAACAGGCTTTGCAGGCGCGGGCGTTTTCTGGTACAATGGTCTCAAACGGCAGGCGGGCGACACGGCCCGCGCCGACGCCGTTTTCGCACACGGCATCTGCCGAAAGGGAAACGCCGGTTTTGGGCCGGCGCCCCAAAGACGGCCGCGTCAGGCGCGCTGCACGCAGCGCGCGCCGCGCCGCCTTCCCCGACGGCAGTGCCCGCGAACGTGCTTTTGAAGGAGGACTGATCGCATGAGCACCCCCATGCTGGTATGGCTGATTTTGGCCGTCGTGTTCCTCATTGTTGAGGGGCTGACCGTGGCGCTCGTGTCCGTATGGTTTGCCATCGGCGCGGCCGCCGCGTTTATCACAAGCGTATTCACCGATTCCATGCTGATCCAGGCGGCCGTGTTCCTGGCCGTCAGCTGCGCCGTGCTGGCCGCGCTGCGGCCCTGGGCGATGCGCCGCGTGCAGCCGCGCCATGTCGCGACGAACGCCGGTGCGAACGTCGGCAAGACGGCGCAGGTGATCGAGGCCGTCACGCCCGCGCAGGGTGGCCGCGTGCGCCTGGACGGCGTCGACTGGGCCGCGCGCTGCGCCGTGCCGTTGGAAAAAGGCGAACTGTGCCGTGTGACCGCCGTGGACGGCGCCACGCTGGCTGTTGAGCCGATGGACGCGCGCCGCGCCTGACGCGCACATTCCCGTTGACACGCGCGGGGCCATATACCCCGCGCTGAAATGAACCAAAGGAGGAAAAACTATTATGATCATTGCCCTGTTGATCCTGATCGCGATCCTGCTCATCATCGCCGTGGTGAATATCCGCGTGGTGCCGCAGGCCACACAGTACGTCGTCGAGCGCCTGGGCGTGTACTTCACAACGTGGGAGGCCGGCCTGCATTTCAAAACGCCGTTTGTCGACCGCGTGGCCAAGCGCGTCTCTCTGAAGGAGCAGGTCGTCGACTTCAAACCCCAGCCCGTCATCACGCGCGACAACGTGACAATGCAGATCGACACCGTCGTGTTCTTCCAGATCACGGACGCCAAGCTGTTTACCTACGGCGTCGAGCGCCCGCTGGCGGCCATTGAGAACCTGTGCGCCACCACGCTGCGCAACATCATCGGCGAGATGGAGCTGGACCACACGCTCACCAGCCGCGACGTCATCAACACGAAGATCACCGCCATCCTGGACGAAGCCACCGACAAGTGGGGCATCAAAGTGAACCGCGTCGAGGTGAAGAACATCATCCCGCCGGCCGAGATCCAGGACGCGATGGAAAAGCAGATGAAAGCCGAGCGCGAGCGCCGCGAGAGCGTCACGCGCGCCGAGGGCGAAAAGCGCAGCGCCATCCTGGTGGCCGAGGGCGAAAAAGAGAGTGCGATCCTGCGCGCCGACGCCGTGCGCGAGCAGCGCATCCGCGAGGCGCAAGGCGAAGCGCAGGCCATTATGGAAGTGCAAAAGGCTTTGGCCGACTCGATCAAGCTGCTGAACGAGGCCGCCCCGAACGACAAGGTGCTGGCCCTCAAGAGCCTGGAGGCCCTGCAGAAGGTGGCCGACGGCAAGGCGACGAAGCTGATCATCCCCAGCGAGATCCAGAACCTCACCGGCCTGCTGGCCGCGGCGAAAGAGACCGTCGCCGACAAATAAAACCTCAGATGCCGGTCAAAACCGTGCGCCATAAAAGGCGCGCGGTTTTTTTGTGCGATTTTCACGCTTTGCGGGATAATTTTTCCTGTTTTTTACATATTTTTGATGTTTCCCTGCTTTTTCTCTTTGCACCCTTTATGCGATAATGAAAAAAATATATGCAAAATGCACAAAAAGCACGGTACGACCCCGTTTCCAATGGGTGCGGAACGTATTCTATCCACAGGGGAGGAGGCGTGTGCGCATGAGCGACGCACATGAATTGACGCGGCAGGTATACGCCGCAAAAGACGACGTTGCGGCCGCCGACCGGCTGATCGAAAAGTATCTGCCTTTCATCAAGGCCGAGACGGCGAAATTCCTCGGGCGGCTGCCCGGATCGGATGACGACGAGGTGAGCATCGCGATGATCGCGTTCCACGAGGCCGTCGAGGGATATTCCCACGCGCGCGGCGCATTTCTCCGCTATGCGGCGATGCTGATGAAAAGCCGGCTGATCGACTACCGCCGCGGCCAGCGGCGCCATCAAGGGCACGCTTCACTGGACGCGCCCGGCACGGACGGCGGCGCGCCGGCGGGCGAAGCGCTTGCAGATGGCAGCGCGCCCGTGGGGGAAGAGCGTGCGATGCGCGACGCTACGCGCGCAGAAATAGAGGAATTGAGCCGCCAGATGGCGGACTTCGGCGTACATCTGACGGATGTGGCGGATAACTGCCCGCGCCAGCAGCGCACGCTGGACGCCTGCCGCAAAGCGTTGGCCTTCGCAAAATCCGATCCGGCGCTGATGGCCGAATTTTTGCGCACAAAGCGCCTTCCGCTGGCGCAGCTGGCACAGGGCAGCGGCGCGGCGCGCAAAACGCTGGAGCGCCACCGCAGTTATCTTGTAGCGCTGCTTGTCGTCTACTCAAACGGGTACGAGATCATCCGCGGCCATTTGAAACAGGTGTTGAAAGGAGGTGCCGAGCCATGCGTTACCTCGTGATGGAATGCCATCCCGGCTACGCTGTGCTGCTGGATGAAGCGGGCCGCTTCGTGCGCGCGGCGAACCTGCGCTATGAAGTGGGCCAGACCGTGTGCAACCCCGTGCTCTGGCGCAGCGCAAAAGCGGCGGTATCCGGCACAGCGCTGTGGCTGCGGCGCGGCGCGGCTGCGGCGGCCGCCTGTCTCGTGCTGGCCGGCGGCGCAGCCTGCTATCGCTATTTCGTCCAGCCATATTCTTCGATCTATCTGACGATCAACCCCAGCGTGCAGATGGAGCTGAACCGCTGCGGCGGCGTGGTGGAGCTGGAAGGGCTGAACGCCGACGGAAAAGCGCTGCTGGCGGGGTATGACCGCAGCGGCAAGACACGCCTTGAGGTGGCGGACGATCTTGTCGACCG
>DXGT01000154.1 GCA_019113785.1 Candidatus Ruthenibacterium merdigallinarum
CATAGGGACGGCAAGGAAGAGTTCGAATCACGCAGATGTTCTTTTGCCGGTTGCCGCGCCGTGCGGCATCGCTTCGCTCGCCGCCGATGGGGGGAGTACATGGCCGGGCGGTGGCACGGCTGCGGATTGCCGCACTGCCCTGCTCGCGCAGGGGGCCGTCCCTATGGGACGGCAAGGAAGAGTTCGAATCACGCAGATGTTCTTTTGCGGGTTGCCACGCCGTGCGGCGTCACTTCGCTCGCCGCGGAGTATGGAGCGAACGAGCAGTAAATTGCGGGTACTTAGATTTTTCCTTCCCGTCCCGAGAGGGGCGGGCCAGCGCTCGGCAGAGCGCGTTTTGTGCGCGGCGGTTTGCGGCGGCGTTTCGAGATGGGGAAGCTGCTGCCGGTTGCTTCGCGGGGAACGCGCCCGGCGGGCGCTGGGCCGTCCCTTTTGGGACGGCGTGGAAAGATTTGAAAATTGCGGAATCGCCGTGGAGGCCGCCCGTACTGGTTGCCGCGCCGTGCGGCATCGCTTCGCTCGCCGCCGATGGGGGGAGTACATGGCCGGGCGGCGGCGCAGCTGCGGATTGCGGCGCTGCCCTGCTGGCGCAGGGGGCCGTCCCTATGGGACGGTAAGGAAGAGTTCGAATCACACAGATGTTCTTTTGCTGGTTGCCGTGCGGCGACGCTTCGCTCGCCGCCGATGGGGGGAGTGTGTGGCCGGGCGGCGGCACAGCTGCGGATTGCCGCACTGCCCTGCTCGCGCAGGGGGCCGTCCCCGTTGGGGACGGCAAGGAAGGATTAAAAAACGTTTAGCCGAGGCGTTTATTCGGATTTGCCGCGCCGTGCGGCGTCGCTTCGCTCGCCGCCCGCTCGCCGTCGTTCTGCGCGCCGCACTTGTGCGGCGCGCAGCGTGAACCGCGGCGCTTCCGATCTGCCTTTTTGGCCTTGTCAGCCCGCGGCCATCGCGACCTTCTCGGCTTTCTTCGCCTTCTCCGCCGTCCCGGTCTTTCTGATCTTCCGCTCGTTTAAAACGATAAAACAACCGGCGCACGCAAAGCGGCCTGCTCTGCGTGCGCCGGTTTTCTTTTCTGCTCTTTTTTCGCCGGTATTTTGCGCCGCGCCGTTTTTGGGGAAGGCGCGGGCTTTAGCGCTCGAGGTCGTCCAGGCGCTTGACGCTGGTGTGGGCGATGGGCTTCCAGCTTTTCTCCTTGGAGACGAAGCTGAGCAGCGTGAGCACGGTCTGGCTGAGCGCGAACACCCAGAACGAGGCGACGGACAGCCACATGCCGTCCACGCGGCCCTTTTTCAGCGCCACCGTCAGCGCGGCGGCCAGCACGGTGCCCAGCATGCACGCCAGCAGCGACGCGCCCGCCAGCAGCGCGATGGCCAAAAGCCCGCGCAGCGCGATGCCGCCCAGCACGATGCCGCCCGTGAGCAGCAGCGGCGCGGCGCCCGCCAGCGCCAGCACCGCGCCCACCAGCTGGGCGAACGGCAGAAGGAACGTGAGGAACATGTCGAAGCACACGGCGCTGCGCCGGCGCAGCGCGTGCCAGAACAGCGCGGGGCCGTAGGTCTGCAAGCCCTGCAAACTGCCGGTGGTCCACCGGCGGCGCTGGCGCCAGCTCTGTGCGAAGGTGAGCGGCTGCTCGTCGTAGACGACGGCGTCCGGCACGAAGTGCACCTTATGTCCGTTCAGCGCGCACTGGGCGCTGAATTCATAATCCTCCGTCATGGTGACGGTGCGCCAGCCGCCCAGCGCGCGCAGCAGCCCGGTGCTGACGGCAAAGCCGCTGCCGTTCACCAGCGCCGACAGGCCCAGCGAGGCGCGCGCGGCGTTGTAAAAGCGGTTGACCATCCAGTAGCAGATGGAATAGCAGCCGGAGATGGCCGTCTGCTCGGGATTTTTTGAGTCGCGGAAGCCCTGCGCGGCCTGCGCGCCGGCGCACAGCGCGTCGTTCATACGCGCGAGGAACTGCCGGCCGGCGAGGTTGTCCGCGTCGAACACGCACATGGCGTCGAAGTTTTCTTTCAGCACCACTTCGTCTACCACCTGCGCCAGCACGTCGCCCTTCGAGCGGATGGGCCCTGTGGGGCGGAAGATGCGCGCGCCGTGTGCCGCGGCGACGGCCTCGGTGTCGTCGGTGCAGTTGTTGGGCGCGACGATCACCTCAAACAGGGCGCGCGGATAGTCCTGCGCGAGGAGGCTGTCCACCAGCGGGCCGATGACCGCGGCCTCGTTGCGCGCGGCGACGACGCAGGCGATGCGCTTTTGCGGCGCACTGCGCGCAAAGGCGGGCGCGCGGCGCACAAGGCCGCGCAGCGCGATGACCCCGAAATACAGCGTGTACACGCTCAGCGCCGCGCCGACCGCGAGCGTGACGGCGCGAATGACGTCAGACAACATGCTGCGTCCCCCTCTCCTGTTCGTCCTGATTTCCGAATTCCCGGCATTTCCGGCGCCCGTGCGGCGCTTTCGCCGGCTTTCTGCAAGCGGCGCGCGGGAATGTTCCCGCCGCCCTTTTTTGCGGGTGCGGCGGGCGCTCCCGCCGGCCCTTCTGTCAAAAAAACGAGCGAGCGCGCGCCGATGCTTCACGGCGGGCATAGAATTCTCAATTTGTTCATAATGTGGTGCCAGAGGCGCGGCGCAAACGGCGCGGCCGGGCCGGGCGGTTTGCGCCGGCGTTTCCCGGGGCCGCCGCATAAACGGCGTTTTTGCGCGGCAAGTCCGCCCCGTGCGCGGCGGCGCGCTGGGGGCGCGCTCGGCCGCGGCATCGCGCAAGGGCGCGTCCGTTCTGTGCGCAGCGGCGCCGCGCCGCTGTCAGTATACGGCATTCGGGGCAAATTGGCAAGGGGGTTCAGCGCGCATGCAGGAAAAAAACAGGGGGCTTTCGGCCCGGCAGGCGGCCGAGCGGCTGCAAAAGGAGGGGCCGAACCGTCTGGCGCAGGGCAAAAAGCCGGGCGTGGCCGCGATGTTCTTTTCGCAGTTCAAGGATGTGATGATCCTGATTCTGGCGGCGGCGACGCTGGTGAGCGCGGCGCTGGGGCAGACGGCCGAGGCTGTGGCGATGATCGCCATTGTGTTGGTGAACGCGCTGATGGGCTTTGTGCAGGAGTGGCGCACCGAGCGCACGCTGGAGGCGCTGGGGCGCATGGCCGCGCCGGCGGCGCGCGTGCGGCGCGACGGCCGCGAGCAGACCGTGGACGCCGAGACCGTGGTGCCCGGCGACGTGCTGCTGCTGGACGAGGGTGCGCGCATCCCGGCCGACGCGCGCGTGGTGAGCGCCGCGGGCCTGCGGTGCGACGAGTCGATGCTGACGGGCGAGAGCGCGCCCGTGGACAAGGCGGCGGGCGACGAGGTGTACATGGGCTGCACCGTGGCCGCCGGGCACGCCGAGGCGCTGGCGCTGGCCACGGGCATGCGCACGCAGATGGGGCGCATCGCCGGCATGGTGGACGCGGAGGACGCCGGCCCCACGCCCCTGCAGGAGAAGCTGCGCGCGCTGGGGCGCGTGGTGGCTGCGCTGTGCGTGGGCGTGTGCTGCGCGGTGGCGCTTTTGGGCCTGGCGCAGGGGGCCGCGCCGCTCGACATGCTGCTGACGGGCGTCTCGCTGGCGGTGGCCGCTGTGCCGGAGGGCCTGCCCGCCATCGTCACGGTGACGCTGGCGCTGTCCGTGGGGCGCATTTTGCGCCGCGGCGCGCTGATCCGCCGCCTGCACGCCGTGGAGACGCTGGGCTGCTCCGGCGTGATCTGCACCGACAAAACGGGCACTGTGACGCAGAACCGCATGGCCGTGCAGCAGCTGTGGGCCGCGGGCGAGAGCTGGCGTGTGGGCGGCGCGCCGGACGCGGCGGACGGGGCGTTCGAGCGCATGGACGGCGCGCCGGGGCCGGGAGCGGGTCCGGCAGTGCGGGCCGGCGCGGGCGCGGGAGGCGCGCAGGTTTGTGCGGGTGTGCCGCACGCGTTTGCGGGCGCGGAAGGTGCGCAGGCGTGTGCGGGTGCGCCGCGCGCGTTTGCGGGCGCGGGGGACGCGCCGGGGCGGCCGTCCGCTCCCTCTTTTGGCAAAACCGTCCGCCCGCGGGCGCAGGGGCTGACCGCGCCGGTGCGCACGCTGCTGGAGAGCGCGGCGCTGTGCACGACGGCCACGGCCGAGGTGCGCGGGGGGCGGTGCGTGACCTCCGGCGACGCCACGGAGGCCGCCCTGCTGGTGGCGGCGGCAAAGGGCGGCGTGACGAAGCGCGCGCTGGCGGCGCGCTTTGCCGTGCTGGAGGAGGAACCGTTCGACGCGGCGCGCCGGTATATGGCCGTCACCGTGCGCGCGCAGGCCGGGCGCGAGCGCATCGTCAAGGGCGCGCCCGAGACGGTGCTGGCGCTGTGCACGCACTGGCTTTCGCCGCGCGGCGTGCGGCCGCTGGACGGGGCGGCCCGCGCGCAGATCGCGGCCGCCGCGGCGCAGATGGAGGCGCAGGCCATGCGCGTGCTGGCTGTGGCGCGCACCGCGCCCGGCGCGGCGGACGGAGAACAGGCGCGCGGCGCGGCCGGCGGGGAGAAAGGCGACGCGCTGCGCACCGCGCCCGCGGGCCGCAGCGCGCAGCATGCGGACGGCGGCGGGGACGGGGAACAGGCGCGCGGCGCGGCCGGACGCGGCGCGGGCGCAACAGCCGGCGGCGGGGACGCGCTGTGCTTCGCGGGCCTGCTGGGCATGCTGGACCCGCCGCGCCCGGAGGTGCCGCACGCCGTGCGCCGGTGCCGCGCCGCGGGCATCAAGCCCGTGATGATCACGGGCGACGCGCCGCGCACCGCGCTGGCCATTGCGCAGCGCGTGGGCATCGCGCAGCCGGGCGACGGCGTGCTGACCGGGGCCGACCTCGACGCCATGGACGACGCGGCCCTGGCCGCCGCCTGCCTTCGCACGGCGGTGTACGCGCGCGTGACGCCCGCGCACAAGCTGCGCATCGTGCGGGCGCTGCGCGCCGCCGGGCAGGTGACGGCCATGACGGGCGACGGCGTGAACGA
>DXGT01000155.1 GCA_019113785.1 Candidatus Ruthenibacterium merdigallinarum
GCCCTGCCGGCGTCACGGGCGCGGCGCCGGCCGCGGCCGGCCGTTTGCAGGCGCTGAGCGCGGCGCTGGCCAGCGCGGGCGAGGCGCTGCGCGCCGTGTGCCGGCGCGCCGACAGCGCGCAGAAGGCCGAGCCCGCCCTGGCGGACGCCGTGGCCCAGCGCTGCTGCTCCGGCTGCGCCAAACGCTTTGCCTGCTGGGTGGACCACGCGAACGACTGCTACGCCGCCTTCGCCGAGCTGGACGGGCTGCTGCGCGAGGGCGTTTGGATCGGCCCCGAGCAGCTGCCCGGCCCGCTGGCGGCGCTGTGCAGCCAGCCGGACAAGCTGGCCGCCGCCACAAACGCCGCGCATGTGCAGCGCGCGCAGCGCCGCGGCGCGCGCACGCAGGACGGGGCCGCCCGCGCCGCCCTGTGCGAGCAGTACGCCGTGCTGGCCGGGCAATTGGGCGCGCTGGCCGGCCAGCTGAGCGCCCAGCCCGCGGACAGAGCGCTTGAAAAGCGCATCGCCCGGCTGTTTGAAAAGCTGGGCCTCGCCGCGCTGGATGTGAGCGCGCAGCGCGCCGGTGGCGGGCGGCTGTGCGTGACGGTGTACCTGCCCGCCGTGCGCCTTTGCGCCGAGGAGCTGGACGCGCTGGCCGCCGAGCTGGGCCGCGTGTGCCGCCGAACGTTTTCCCGCCCGCGCGCGGCGGCCGGCCCGGCGATGACGGCGCTGGTCTTCCGCGAAGCGCCGCGCTTTCGCGTGCAGCTGGGCGCGTGCAGCCTGCCCGCCGCCGAGGGCGGCGTGTGCGCCGACACAGCCCGCGCCTTTTTGTGCGAGGACGGCTGCATTTGCGCCGTGCTGTGCGACGGCATGGGCACGGGCCGCGCCGCCCGCGCCGACAGCGCGCTGGCCGCGCAGCTGGCGGCCCGGCTGCTGAAGGCGGGCTTTGCGCCCGCCGGCGCGGCGCGCCTTGTGAACGCCGCACTGGCGCTGAAAAACGGCGGCGCCGACGAGAGCGCCACCACGCTGGACATCCTGAAAGTGGACCTGTACACCGGCGAGGCGCAGCTGTTCAAGGCCGGGGCCGCGCCCAGCTATCTGGTGCGAAGCGGCGCCGTGCGCGCCGAGAGCGCCGAGAGCGTGCCGCTGGGCATCCTCGACCGGGTGATCGGCCGCACGCTGCCGCTGACTTTGCGCGACGGCGACGTCGCCGTGCTGGCCAGCGACGGCGCGGCCGCGGGCGGCAGCGCCTTCACACACGCGCTGGCCGCCGCGCAAAACGAGGACGCCAAAGCCCTCGCCTTGCGCGCCGCGCACGCCGCGCGCAAAGCCGCCCAAACGCCGGACGATGTGACGGTGCTGGCGCTGCGCCTGTCGGCCGGCGAGGTCACATGACGCCGGCGCTGCGGTCCACGGGCGTGGACAGGATGATCTGGCTCGTGGTGGCGCCGAACTTCTGGAAGCGGTTGATCAGCCGCTCCAGCGCCGGGATGCCCTCGCACGCGACGAACAGCAAAAAGCTGTAGCTGCCCGTCACATGGTGGCAGCGCGCCACGCCCGGCTGGCTCTGCACCAGCTGCAAAAACTCCTCCTGCCCGGACGGCGCCACCGACACGCTGATCAGCGCCTCGATGCGCCGCTCGCTCACCGGCGCGCCGTACACCACCGTGTACCCGGCGATCACGCCGCTGCGCTCCATGCGCCGGATGCGCTCGCTGACGGCCGGGCTCGTCAGGGCCACGTGCCGCGCGATGTCCTTCACCGTCATGCGCGCGTCCGCCGCCAGCAGATTCAGGATCCTTTTATCGGTCTCATCCATGATGGCTCCCCCTTTTTTATACGGTTCTTTATCTTTTTAAGAGATTTTGCGCCATTTTTTTGTTTTCGCAAAAAGGCGCGCCGCCCTCTCGCGTTGATTTTATTATATTAGGCAAATTTCGCTTTGTAAATATAATTTCAAAAGTTTTTCCGGGCTTTCCCTTTTGACAGATAAGAAAAATGCCGTATAATGATAACGCTGGCTGATGGCCGGCCCCTCAATGATTACAAGTTCCTTTTTAATACTTTCCCACCCCTCTATGCAGAAAGAGCCGCCGAATGGCGGCTCTTTCTGCGTGCGGGGGCAAAATGCAGACGCCGCGCGCCGGAAATTTCCGGCGCGCGGCGCGTTTTTTACGGCTCTTCCTCGCCGCACAGATACGGCGCAAGGCGGTGCGCCTCGCTCGCGGGCACGGTGCCCTCCAGCAGCACGCCGTCGGCGCGGTACTCCTCGCGCAGCACCGTGCCGCTCTCGCGCAGCAGTGCGGCGTCGCCCAGCCTGTCGTACGGCACCAGAACGCGCATGCGGCGCACGCGGGCCGCCAGCATCGCGTCCAGCCGCGCCAGCAGGCGGTCCAGCCCCGCGCCCGTCCGCGCGCTGGTGCACACGGCCGACGTGTCGAACGGCACGGCGGCGGGCGCTGCGTCGCACTTGTTGTACACGGTCAGCTGCGGGATGTCCGCGCAGCCCAGGCTCTCCAGCACCTCGTCCGTCACGCTCAGCTGGTCGGCGGCCTGCGGGTCGGACGCGTCGCACACCTTCACGATGACGTCGGCGTACGCGGCCTCCTCCAGCGTGCTCTTGAACGCCTCCACCAGATGGTGCGGCAGGCGGCTGACAAAGCCCACTGTGTCCACGGCCACGGCCTCGAGGCCGCTGGGCAGCGTCAGGCGGCGGGCCGTGGGGTCCAGCGTGGCGAACAGCATGTCCGCCGCCGGCACCTCGGCGCCGCACAGCCGGTTCAGCAGGCTGGATTTGCCCACGTTCGTATAGCCCACCAGCGCGATGACCGGCACGCCGTTTTTGCGCCGGCTGCGCCGCGTCTGGTCGCGCCGGCGGCTCATCTCCTCCAGCTTGCCCGAGAGCATCTCGATGCGCCGGCGGATGTGCCGGCGGTCGTACTCGAGCTTCGACTCGCCCGCGCCGCGCCGCGCGCCCGCGCCGCCGCCTCCGCCGCCGCCCTGGCGCGACAGGCTCTGCCCCAGCCCCGCCAGCCGCGGCAGGCGGTAGCGCAGGCTGGCCAGCTCGGTCTGCACTTTGCCTTCGTTCGTCACGGCGCGGTTTTTGAAGATCTCCAAAATCAGCATCGTGCGGTCCAGCACCTCCACCTCGAGCAGCTGTTCGAGGTTGCGGATCTGGCTGCCCGAGAGCTCGGCGTCGAACACCGCGCACTCCGCCTCAAGGTTATGGCACAAAAGCCGGCCCTCGGCCAGGCGGCCCTCTCCCATATAGGTGGCCGCCTCCGGCACCGCGCGCTTTTGCACCACCTCGGCCACGCTCTGCATGCCGTTGGCCTCGGCCAGCGCCGCCAGCTCGCAAAGGCTGCGCTCGACGTCATACGCGCCGGTGTCCAGCGCGAACAGCACCACTTTGATCGGCTCATGTTCTGTCATCGTGCGAAAAAAACTCCTCTTTTGTCAATTGGTAATACCGGCACGCCACCGCCGTGCCGTCGTACTTGTGGTATACGCCGCAGCCGGCGGCGCGAAAGCCGCACTTTTGCAGCACGCGGCCGGACGCCGGGTTTGCAAGCGCGTGGCAGCACGTCAGAACGCTCTGGCCCTCGCTCGCAAACAGATAGCGCGTCACGGCGCGCAGCGCCTCGGCGGCATAGCCGCGGCCCCAGTAGGCGCGCCCCAGCACATAGCCCGGCTCCAGCGCCCGGCCCGCCTCGTCCGGCACGGCGCCGACCGCGCCGATCAGCGCGCCCGTCTCGCGCAGCTCGACGGCCCAGTTGTAAAAATCCGGCCGGGCGTACTGCGCGGCCCAGCCGGCCAGCACGCGGCGCGTCTCGGCCTCGTCCCGGTGCGCGCGCCAGCGCAGAAAGCGCACAGTTTCTTCGTCCGAAGCCCATGTGCGAAACATCGCCGGCGCGTCCCCGGCCGCAAAGGGCCGCAGGAGCAGCCTGCGCGTTGTGAGCCGCCTTGTCCCGTGCACAGCGCACCGCCTCCTCTTTTGCGCCCGCAAGGCGCGGGCGCTTTCCCTTCATTATAAACGCCGCGCCCGCGCGCGTCAATCGCGCAAAGGTTTTGCGTTTTTGGCGCAGATGTGCTATACTGAGGTATCTGTTAGTTGCAAAGGGGGCGCGTTGTTTTGAGGATCGTCGTGAAGGTGGGCACTTCCACGCTCACCCACGCCACCGGCCGGCTGAACATCCGCCGCGTGGAGGCGCTGTGCAAAACGCTGGCCGACCTGAAAAACGCCGGGCACGAGATGGTTCTGGTGTCGTCCGGCGCCATCGGCATGGGCGCGGGCAAGCTGCAGCTGCCCGGCCGCCCCGAGGACATCGCCACCAAACAGGCCGCCGCGGCCGTGGGCCAGTGCGAGCTGATGTATGTATACGACAAGCTGCTGGGCGACTATCACCACACGGTGGCTCAGCTGCTGCTCACCGCGCAGGACGTGCAGGACGACGTGCGCCGGCACAATATCGAGACGACGCTCGCGCGCCTGCTGGAGCTGGGCGCGCTGCCCATCGTGAACGAGAACGACACCGTCGCCACGGATGAGATCCGCGTGGGCGACAACGACACGCTGTCCGCCATCGTGGCCGTGAGCGTGCGCGCGCAGCTTTTGGTTTTGCTGACCGACATCGACGGCCTGTACACGGCCGACCCGCGCACGGACAAAACCGCGCGGCTGGTGCGCGAGGTGCCCGCCCTGACGGACGAGGTGCTGGCGCTGGGCGGCGGGGCCGGCACGGCGCGCGGCACCGGCGGCATGGCCACAAAGCTCTCCGCCGCGCGCATCGCCACCGCGGCGGGCATCCCCGTCGTCATCGCGAACGGCCAGCGGCCGGAATGCCTGTACGACATCGTCGCCGGCAAGCCCGTGGGCACGCGCTTTGCCGCGCAGAGGGAGGGAACGGCATGACCACACAGGAGCTGCTGTGCCGCGCAAAGGCCGCCAAAGCCGCGGCCGCCGCGCTCAGTACACAACAGAAAAACGCGCTGCTGTGTGCGATGGCCGGCGCGCTGTGCGCGCACAGCGGCGCGATCCTCGAAGCGAACCGCGCTGACCTCGGCGCCGCCCGCGGGCACATCAGCGACGTGATGCTCGACCGGCTGGCCCTCAGCGAGGCGCGCATCGCCGCCATGGCGCAGGGCATGCGCGACGTGGCCGCCCTGCCCGACCCCGTGGGCGAGGAGCTCGCGCGCACCGTGCGCCCGAACGGCCTTGTCATCCGCAAGGTGCGCGTGGCGATGGGCGTGATCGCCGTCATTTACGAGAGCCGGCCCAACGTCACGAGCGACGCCGCCGCCCTGTGCCTGAAAAGCGGCAGCGTGTGCGTGCTGCGCGGCGGCAAGGAGGCCATCCGCACAAACCGCGCCGTCGTGGACGCGCTGCACGCGGGCCTTTGCGCGCAGGGGGCGGACCCGGCGCTCATCGGCCTTGTCGAGGACACCTCGCGCGCCAGCGCCGCGGCGCTGATGGCCGCGCGCGGCACGGTGGACTTGCTGATCCCGCGCGGCGGCAAGGGGCTGATCCGCGCGTGCGTCGAACAGGCGAAGGTGCCCTGCATCGAGACGGGCACCGGCATTTGCCACATCTATGTCGACAAGGCCGCCGACCTTGCGATGGCGCTTGCGATCGTGGACAACGCCAAGACCAGCCGCCCCTCGGTGTGCAACGCCGCCGAGGTGTGCCTGGTGCACAGGGACGTCGCCGCGGCTTTTTTGCCGATGCTGGCGCAGCGCATGGCGCAAAAGCACACCGAGCTGCGCCTGTGCCCGCGCGCCGCGGCCGTCATCCCCGGCACGCCCGCCGGCCCGGACGATTTCGACACCGAATTTCTCGACTACATCCTCGCCGTGCGCGTGGTGGACAGCCTCGAGGAGGCCGCCGCGCACATCGCCCTTCATTCCACGGGCCACAGCGAGGCCATCGTCACGGCCGACAAAGCTGCCGCCGAAGCCTTCACGCGCGCGGTGGACAGCGCCGCCGTCTATGTGAACGCCTCCACGCGCTTCACCGACGGGGGCGAGTTCGGCCTCGGCTGCGAGATGGGCATTTCCACGCAGAAGCTCGGCGCGCGCGGGCCCATGGGCCTCGCGGAGCTGACGAGCTACAAATACATCGTCGAGGGCAGCGGCCAGACCCGCTGACCGGCGCAGAAAAACAAAGCTAAAAGGAGTTTTACCATGCAGGGCAAAGAAGAAAACAGAGAGCGGCAGGCTTTGCGCCGCCGCCGGCGCGTGCGCCAGCTGCTGGGCGCGGTGGTGTGCTTCCTCGTTGTGGTGGGGGCGGTCAGCCTTGTGCGCTCCGGCGTGGGGCTGATGGCCGCCGTGTTTGACGACACCGACGAGCGCGAGGCCTACGCCGCGCGCATCAACACGCTTGTGGCGCTGGACCCCGTGCCCTTCAACGAGCTGAGCGAGGCCAACGTCCCCACGCTGCTCAACGCCGCCATCTGGGATTCCATCGACACCGAGAACGTCGAGTACGAGCGCGACGAGTCGGGCTCGATGTACCTGCCCACGCTGGACATCGACCGCACGCTGGCCGCTCTGTACGGCCCCGATTTCAAGCCCACCTACGAGACGTTTGAGGACCACGGCATGACCTTCCAGTACGTGCCGGAAAAGCAGGCGTTCCTTCTGCCCGTCACCAGCGCCATCAGCGATTACTCGCCCCTTGTCACGCGCATCCAGCGCGAGAGCGGCGGCGTGCAGCGCGTGACGGTGGGCTATGTCTCGCCGTTCGGCACCTCGGGCGAATTTGATCCCAACGCCACGCTGGCTCCCGTGAAATACCAGGATTACCTGTTCCGCCGCGGCGACGACGGCAATTACTATCTGTATGCGATCGTCGAGTCCGAGACGCGCGCGGACGCCTCGTCCGGCGCGAGCGCGCCCGCTGCCGCCGGCGAGACGGCCGACCCGCAGAGCGCTTTGCTGAACGCGCTGAGCGAAACGCCCGCCTCCTCCTCGAGCGCCGTCGCGTCGGACGCGGCTCCCGCCTCCGATGCGGCCGCCTGACCGCAGATCCCCTCGCGCCCCGAGCGGCGCGGCGCACCGCCCGCCGCGCCGGCCTCGGGGCGCTTTTGCTGCCCGGCGCGAAAAAGCGTCCGCGCCCGCCCCCCGCGCCGGCGTTCGGGCGGCCTTTTTCCGCCCTTCGGCCGCCCGCGGGCGCCCTTTTTAAGAAATTTTTAAGCGTTCCCCCACCGCGCCGTTAAGAAGCGCCTCTTACAATATAGACAAAGGAGAGATCGCAATGAGCAACGCCACCGTCCTCGTCGTGGACGACGACCGCGAGATCGTGGGCGCCATCGCCCGCCTTCTGGAGCTGGACGGCCACCGCGTGCTGCGCGCGTACGACGGCCTTGCCGCGCTGGAGCTGCTGCACGAAAACCGCGTCGACCTCATCATCCTGGACGTGATGATGCCGCGCATGGACGGGCTTTCGGCCACGATGGCCGTGCGCCGCCAGCGCAACGTGCCCATCCTGCTTTTGAGCGCCAAATCGGAGGACGCGGACAAGATCGCGGGGCTCTCCATCGGGGCGGACGACTACATGACGAAGCCCTACAACCCGATGGAGCTCTCGGCCCGCGTGAACGCGCTGCTGCGCCGCTACCTGACGCTGGGCGCGGCGGGCGCGGGGGTGGCCGGCGGCGCGCACACGCTCACGAACGGGGGCCTTGCGCTCGACACCGAGCAAAAGCAGCTCACCGTCGACGGCCGGCCCGTGCGCCTGACGCCCACCGAGTACCGCCTGCTGGAATTCCTGATGCGCAACGCCGGGCGCGTGTACGCGGCGTCGCAGCTGTACGAGCAGGTCTGGAACGAGCCGGGCTTCGGCGTGGAGAACACGGTGATGGTGCACATCCGGCACCTGCGCGAGAAAATTGAGATCGACCCGAAAAAGCCAAACTATATCAAGGTGGTGTGGGGTCTTGGGTACAAGATGGAAAAAATTTAGCTGCGGCACGCCGACAAAGGCCGTGCTGTGGGGCGTCGTGCTGGCGGCGGCCGCCGCGGGGCTGTATCTCTTCGCCTCGGTGTGGCTGTACGCCGAGCCCGCCGCCTACAAAGATTCGGCGCAGTACGTCGAGGACATCGCCGGCGGCTTTTCCGCCTCGCTGGGCTACGCCGCCGAGGGCGACAAGCCGGACGGCAGCTTCCCCTTCCTCTACTGCGTCACGCTGGAGGACGGCAGCGTCCATGCGAACACGCTGGCAAACGCGGCCAGCGTCTACGACGAGGAGCTGGGCTATACCGTCGCCGTCGACCTCGACGGAAACGTGCTTTTGAACCTTTCGCCCGAGGCGCAAGGCGAGGCGCTCACGATCATAAATGGCGTGAATGCGCAAATCTCCGCCGCGCAAGAGACCGTTCGCGGCGCGGGCAGCGCCGCGAACATGCCGGATTCGGCGGGCCTGCCGGACGTGTCGGAGCTTCCCAGCGGCATTGCCTATCTGTGGGACGGCGCGTCGGTGCAGGCCGTGGCGACGGGCCCCGACCACGGTTTCATCTCGCCGCAGGACGTGCCGGCGGAGGCGCTCGCCGACGCGTTCTCTGCCGCGGCTGCCAACTCCGGCCTTGCGGTGCGCGACGCGCGTCTGTTTTTGTCGAGCGCGCGCCACGGCGATTTTTCCCAGACGTATTACAACAGGCATTTCCAGGCCGTGTGGGACGGCTGCATCGTGCCCGCGCTGGCGCTGCTGGGCGCAGTGCTGGCGGCGGCGCTGTGGCTGCTCGTCACGGCGGGGCGCACGGGCGCGGGCGCGCTGCGCGTGTACTGGATCGACCGCTGGCCCACCGAGTTCCACGCGCTGGCCATCGTGTGCATGGCGCTGGGCGCGTGGGCGCTGTGTTTTTGGTACGCGCGCTACGCGAACGACCCGGACGCGGGCTTTCTGCCCGACCAGGCGCTGTTCATGGCTTATGCGCTGGGCGCGCTGGTGCTGGCGCTGGCGCTCAGCGTCTCGCGCAAGCTGAAAAACCATCTGTTCTGGCGCGCCAGCCTCACGGGCTGGCTGCTGCAGAAGCTCGGCTTTTGGGCCTCGGGCGACGCAGTCCTCGCGCGCACGCCCTTTGCGCAGCGCGGCGCGAAACGCGTATTGTGGGTCGGCGGCATGGCCGTGCTCGGCGTGCTGGCCAGCCTGCTGCTGCTCGCGTTCTTCGGCTTCGACCTCACGGTGGCCGGCCTGTTGACGCTGCTGTTTTTCTGGGGCGCGGGCGGCATGTGGTATCTGTACGTGCTGGCCCGGCGCGATGCGCGCGCCCTGGCCGCCCTGCTGGACGCCATTGAGCAGGCCGGGCGCGGCCAGCCGTCCCGCGCCCTTCTTGCGGACGGCCACCCCTTGCAGCCCTACGCGCAGGCCGTGGCGCAGCTGGAGGACACGGCGGCCAAAAACGCCGAGGCGCGCATCAAGTCCGAGCGCATGAAGATTGACCTCATCACCAACGTCTCGCACGACCTCAAAACGCCGCTGACGTCGATCATCGGCTATGTCGACCTGCTGCAAAAGCAGGAGCTGCCCGCCGAGGCGGCGGACTACGCGCGCATCTTACAGGCGAAGGCCGAGCGGCTGAGCGACACGGTCAGCGACCTGTTCACGCTGGCGAAATCCACGAGCGGGGCCGAGCCCATCGCCCTCGCGCCGCTGGATCTGGTGATGGCCGTGCGCCAGACGCTGGCCGACATGAGCGACGCCGTGGAGAAGAGCGGCATCCCCGTGCGCACCGCGCTGCCGGAATGCGCGTGGGTGCACGCTGAGAGCGCGAAGCTGTACCGCGTGCTGCAAAACCTGCTGGACAACGCCCTGCGCTACTCGCTGGCGGGCACGCGCATCTACCTGAGCGTGGAGCGCACGGCCCACGCCACCGTGCGCCTGTGTCTGAGCAACACCGCCAGCTACGAGATGGATTTCACCGCCGAGGAGATCATGCAGCGCTTTGCGCGCGGCGACCGCGCGCGCACCACGCAGGGCAGCGGGCTGGGCCTGTCCATCGCCGAGAGCTTCATGCAGAATTTCGGCGGCGACCTGTCCGTCACCATCGACGGCGACGTGTTCCGCACCGCCTGCACGTTCCGCGCCGCCCCCGCGCCCGAGGGCGCGGACAAAGCGCACGAGACGGACACGGCAAGCGCACATGAGACGGGCGCAGAGAAAGGCGCGCAGCCATAAGCGCGCTTTCGCTCTGATGAAAAAACAATAACAAGCAGCGGCGCCC
>DXGT01000156.1 GCA_019113785.1 Candidatus Ruthenibacterium merdigallinarum
AATGCTTATCTTTTGGTCTTTGGTTCGGAATAGTGTAGTGCTGGCGGTCTATCTCTTGTTTTCGGTTGCTTGCTTCCTTACCGTACATGAGCATTTGCCGCCGGCATGTTGCTGGCGTCCGAGGCCGGCGCACTGGTGTCCGGCTGGGACGGCGGCGCGCTGCGGCCGCTGGCGAACGCGGACGTGCTGGCCGCGGCCCCGGCCGTGTACGGCGAGCTGCGCGCGCTGACAGCGCAGAGCGCGGGGGAATAAACACAAAAGGCCGGCGCCTTTGCCAGCGGGCAAAACCGCTTCGCAAAGGAGCCGGCTTTGTGCGCCGGTACTTTTCTTTTTTCTTTTGCGGACGGCCTGCGGAATGGGCGCTCAGCGCACAAAGCGCGCCAGCCTTTTTTGCGCCAAAAGCGCGAGGGCGAGCTTCAGCAGGTCGGGCACGAGGAACGGCAGCACGCACCAGGTAAGCGCCGTGCCCAGGCCGATGGGCCCCGTCTGCCTGGCATATACGGCCATGAACCACGCGGTGCCCAGCGCGTAGCACGCCGCCAGCCCCAGCAGCAGCGCTAGCGCCAGCACCCACGTCTTGCGGCCCAGCGCGGCCTCCATGCCCCACACGACGAGCCCGGCGAACACCCACGCCAGCAGATACCCGCCCGTCGCGCCCATCAGCACGCCGACGCCGGCCGTTCCGCCCGCAAAAACCGGTACGCCGGCAAGCCCCAGCAGCAGATAGACGCACACGGCCAGCGTGCCGCGCTTGCCGCCCAGCACGCCCATTGCGAGGAATACGCCGAACGTCTGCATCGTAAAGGGGACGGCGGTCGGCACCGAGATCCACGCGCACACCGCGATCACCACCGCAAACAGCGCCGTCTGCGCCATGTCCCTTGTTTTCCCGCGCGAAGCCGCCATCGCCGCCGCGCCCCCTTTCCGCGCGGGCCTGCGCCCGCGTCTGTCTTTGAGTGTAGCATGCGCGCGGCGGATTGTCAACCGTGAACATTAAATTGGTTTACAATTGACGAGCGACGCCCGCCGTGGCCTTTTGGTGGCGGGCGTTTTTGTCAGTCATTACAAAATCGTGGCGTTAAATGCGAAAAAACTGTGGAAACAGCGAAGGCTTTTCTTGAAAATTGCCCGCTCCGGTGGTATACTGAAAACAGAAGGAGCGCACAGGACGCGCCTTCAGTAAAGGAGGTCTCGGTTTATGAAGATCACATGTACGGGACGAAAAGTGAACCTCAAGGACGCATTCCGCGCACGGGTGGAGAAAAAGCTGGCCAAACTGGACAAGTTCTTCTCCGACGACGCGCAGGCGCAGGTGACGGTGACTGTGGAGAAAGACTGGCAGACCGTCGAGCTGACGGTGCGCGACAAAGGCTTTGTGAGCCGGGCGGAGAAATCGGCCGACCGCATGGAGGACGCGTTCGACGCGGCGCTCGATTTGCTGACGCGGCGCATCGTGAAGAACCGCAAAAAGCTGGACGACCGCGTGGCCCAGCCCGCTGTGGAGGCCTATGTGGAGGAGCAGTACGTCGAAGCGCCCGAGGATGAGACCTACCGCGTGAGCCGCGAAAAGCATTTCCCGGTAAAACCGTGCACCGTCGAGGAGGCCATTCTTGAGATGAACATGCTGGGGCATGCGTTTTTCCTGTTCCGCGACGCGGACACGGACGGCATCCAGGTGGTGTACCGCCGCAAGAACGGCACGTACGGCCTGCTGGTGCCCGAGCACCTGTAAAGCCGTGCTGCGCACGCGTGCAGGAAAGCAGAAAAAGCCGAGGGGGCCGCAAGGCCCCCTCGTTTTGCGTCTTCGCGGCGGCGTTCCCCTTTTCTTTTGGTGCGGTTTCCGCTATACTGATAACAGGCCGGCGCAGCCGTCGGCATAAAAAGCGCCCCGTTTTTGCCGCACAGCGCGGACGGGGCGAAGAGGGGGCGGAGGATTTGGCCATTGTGGGCATCGGAGTGGACTGCGCATCCATCGAGCGCGTGGCGAAATGCGCCGCGCGCGAGCATTTTGCGCGGCGCGTGTTCGGCGAGCGCGAGCGCGCGCTGTTTGCCCGGCGGCGCGAGCCGGGGCCTGCGCAGGCGGCGTCCTTCGCGGCAAAAGAGGCGTTCGGTAAGGCGCTGGGCACGGGGATTTTGCAGGAGTTTTCGCTGTGCGAGGCCGAGGCCCTGCGCAATGAGGCCGGCGCGCCCTATCTGCATTTTTCCGGCCGCGCGGCGCAGCTGATGGCCGAGCGCGGCCTCACCGCGCACCTCTCGCTCACGAACGAAGCAGGCCTCGCCATCGCGTTCGTCGTGTTGGAAAAGCCGGACGCGACGTGTGGGACTGCCTACAATACCCACAGGAGGGAACACCATGACGCCTGCACAGATCAAAGAAAATGAACAGATCCGCACCTACATCCAGCGCGCCGACGACACGCTGGCCGCGATGGGGTTCACGGAGCACAGCTACGCGCATGTGACGCGCGTGGCCCACTTTGCCGAGAAAGTCCTGACGGAGCTCGGCTATCCGAAGCGCACGTGCGAGCTGGCGTGGATCGCCGGCTATATGCACGACATCGGCAACGTCATCAACCGCATCGACCACGCGCAGTCCGGCGCGGTGATGGCGTTCCGCATCCTCGACAAGCTGGGCATGGACGCGGACGAGATCGCCACCGTCTGCTCGGCCATCGGCAACCACGACGAGAGCACGGCTTACCCTGTGAACCCCGTGGCGGCGGCGCTGATCCTGGCGGACAAGACCGACGTGCGCCGCACGCGCGTGCGCACGAAGGACCCCGCGGCCTTCGACATCCACGACCGCGTGAACTATGCCGTGGAAAAGGCCTCCACGCGCCTTGTGGACGACAATTCCGCCGTGCTTTTGAGCCTTGTCATCGACACGGACATCTCGCCGGTGATCGACTATTTTGAAATTTTTATGGACCGCATGCTGCTGTGCCGCCGCGCCGCCGAAAAGCTGGGCCTCTCGTTCCGGCTGGAGGTGAACGGCCAGATGGTGCTGTGACGCGTAGAGGCGTGGGAAAAATCAACGGCGCAGACGGCGTCCGGACAGGCAACAAAACCTGCCCGGGCGCCGTTTTAAGTGAGCACTTAGCGAATCGGAGCCCGCAGGGCGAACGATGAGCTTAGTGCGAACTTATGCCCCGACACTTAGCGAGCCGGAGCCGAAGGCGAACGGCGAGCTTAGTGGAGGGGTATTGCACAATAAAAGAAAATCAAAAAAATTTTTTGTCCCCGTTTGGCCGCGGGCAGCGAATAAAATATATGAGGCAGAGTATCGTGTGCGGGCCAAAGCACCGCTTTGGCGCTGAAGTCTGCACGCCGCCCGGCCCGACGATGCCAAAAGGAGGAAGTTGTCATGTTGTTTGGAAAACCGAAGCTGCCCGAAGCGGAGCGCCGCCAGAAAGTGGAGGAGATCGAAAAGCTCATCGACGCGGGCAAGAACCAGGAGGCGCTGGCCCTGACGAGAGAGCTGGAAAAGCTGGATGCAAACGCCGCGGGGCTCGCCATGTCCTACTTTTATATCATGGGCGAAGGCGTGGCCGAGGATGCGAAAGCGGCCGTGCGCAGCGCGCAGAAGTACCTGAAGGTGGATGGCCGGAACGCGCGCGCCTGGAAGCGTATGGGCACCGCGTACATGATGGAGCAGGATTTTGCCGAGGCCGTGGACCCGCTGCGCCAGGCGTTCGTGCTGGGCGATATGGAGAGCGGCGTTTTGATGAGCAGCGCGTGCATGGTGCTGGCGAACGAATTCCGCAACCAGGCGTCGTCGACGCTGAATCCCGCGGTGTACAGCAAGGCGAACGGACAGGCCCTGACGCTCTATGCCGCGGTGTGCGCGGCCGGTTCCATCGTGGGCGAGCAGAACCCCGGCCTGATGGACGACGCCGACTGGCAGTGCTACGGCCGCGCCTGCGACATGATGTACGGGCTGAGCCTCAACGGCGAGGCGCACGGCTTCCAGAACCCCGACGATATGTATACCACGTACGCCTCGGCGGCCAAGGGCTTTGCGAAGGGCCGCAAGGACACCCAGCAGCACGAATACTGGCGCATGAACGGGGTGCTCTGCTGCTCGCTGATGGAAAAGGCGGGCTACAAGGCGATGGCCGAGTATTTCCGCGCGGGGATGTGCCTGAACGTTGTGGACCGCAAAAAAGACGCGAAAAAGCTGGCGAGCGCCAAGTGGCACTTCGACAAGGCGGACGAGCTGACCCCCACCCTCACCGACGAGCAGCGCAGGGATTATGCCAAGGACTTTGCCGACTTCCGCGAGCAGTACGACAAATTCTACCGCCGCTTCGGCAAAACTGTGGAGTCGGATCTGAAGGCGGGCCGTTTGCCCGACCTCTCCGGCGAGTACCCGGAGGGCGCGGCCCCCGCGCCCGACAGTTGCCAGACGTTTATGAACAGCGTCAGCGCAGTGCGTGCGGGCGGCTCGGCCGCGGGCTCCGGCGCGCCTGCACCCAAGAAAAAGGGCTTCTTCGGCCTGTTCTGAGCGGGAAGGGGGAGCCGATATGATCTCTCTGATCGCACCGTATTTTGTCACGCTTTTGGGCGTGATCGTGGGCGGCGCGTGGGACTTTCCCGCCTTTACCTATCTGTTTCTGGCCGTGGGCGTGCTGTGGACGCTGGGCCGTGGCCTTGTGGCGCACAGCGACAAGCGCACGCTCATCATCACGCTGGCCATCCACGCGGTGATCTATCTGGTGTACAATTTCAAGCCAGAGATGATCGGCGCGGCCATCGGCATCGTCATCGGCCTGGCTGTCGCCATCCCGCTGGCTGTGGTGTTCTTCCAGCATTTCGCCGCAAACTTCAGCATCGGCGGCTCGAGGAGCGGCGGCAGCGAGAGCGCCGGCGAGAACAGGCGCGTGCGCATGCCGAACATCATCTACGACGAAGGCAACAACCGCTGGCAGCTGTCGCGGGACATGGGCGACCACTTCGACTACTATGACGACAACGGCCGGGAGGTCAGCATCTGGGTCAACTCCATCTCCGGCACGAGCGCCAATACTTCGGAGGGCACGTTCCACTGGTATTGAGCGTACATTAGCAAGAGCGATACGCCGCTGTGCGCGGCACAAAACGGAAGGCCGGGCGCCCGTTTGGGAGCGCCCGGCCTGTTTTATATCGGTGTACAAGGTGATTAAACGCGCCGCTGCGCGCCTATACTGATGGTGCGCGGCATGCAGGGCCGCGACACGGCCGGCCCGCTTGGGCCGCAGGGAGGCGCGAAGATGGACCATCACAGGGAAAGCCACGGGGACGCGCGGCGCGAGGTGCACCGCGGCGAGGTGTTTTACGCAGACCTGAGCCCGGTCGTCGGCTCGGAGCAGGGCGGCGTGCGGCCTGTACTTATCGTACAGAACGACGTCGGCAACCGCTATTCGCCCACGGTGATCGCGGCGGCCATCACTTCAAAGCAGGACAAAACGCGCCTGCCCACCCACATCGGCCTGCGGGCCGGGTCGGGCGGGCTCGCGCGCGACAGCGTGGTGCTCTTAGAGCAGATCCGCACGCTGGACAAACGCCGCCTGCGCGAGCGCGCGGGCTGCCTGAGCGACGAGGAGCTGGCCCGCGTGGACCGCGCGCTGGGCGTGAGCATCGGCCTTTTCGGTGCGCAGGGGTGAAAGGCGGAACGGCGCGTTCTGCATTTTTGCGCAGGCGCGCCGAAAAGACGCTTTGTGCCGCGGCGCCGCGATACAGAAAAAACGGCGGGGCAGCGCCCCGCCGTTTTTGATTGCAAGGTTTGCGCCGCCCTTCAGCCGCCGATGAGGGAGAAACCGGGCCAGACAAGGTATAGCAGATAGCCCAGCAGGATGGAGCAAACAAGGCAGGCAGGGACGGTTTTGAGACCCCACTTGACCATTTTCGTCATGTTGGCGCCATAGCCGGCGACCATGGCCGGGCCCGCGCCGGACGACGGCAGGCAGATGGAGATGTTGCACGCGGCGTACACCAGAAGCAGGAACGGGATGGGATTGTAGCCAAGCCCGCTCATGGTGGTGATGACAATGGGCCCGATCAGGGCGATGCAGCCGGTGATGGTCATGATGTTCGAGAAGAAGCAGCCGAGCACCGAGAAGATGGCGATGGCCGCCAGCGGGCCGGCCCCGGCGATGGGGGTGAGCACGTCGGCGATCATGGCGCCCACGTTGCTGCTGGTGATGATGTTGCCCAGGGCGGTGCCGCCGGCAATCAGCAGGAACACGCCCCACTTCACACGCGGCATCGTCCAGCCCCAGCCAAGCACGGGCTTGCCCTCTTCACCGGGCAGCACGAAGCACAGCAGCGCGGCAAACAGGAAGATGTAGTTGGCGGTGAGCGTGGGCAGCAGGTTCTGGAACAGCGGGCGCGCCAGCGACAGGATGAACGCGCCGATGAACAGCACGGAGCTGATTGTCTCGCCGCGGTTCATCTTGCCCATGGCCTGCAGCTCGGCCTGCAGCGCCGCGCGCGTGCCGGGCAGCTCCTTCACTTCCAGCTTGTTGGTCAGCAGCACCGCGATCATCGGCACGCTGACAAACACCACCAGCGGCACCACGCGGATGATCCAGTCGATATACATCATTTCCGCGCCGGTGTAATCCTGGATCAGGTTGACGACCACGAGGTTCATTGCGCCGCCCAGCGGTGTGCCGAAGCCGACGTTTGAGCCCCAGGCCACGGCCAGCAGCGCCATGGTGGCGTAATTCGACTGGCTGATCTGGTCGTCGCTGATGTCGGCGGCGTGGATGGTGGTGAGGACGATGGGAAACAGCGCCGCCGCCACCGCCGCATTGGCGATGCAGGAGGACAGCACTACGGAAAGCGCGAACCACATGACGATGAGCTTGCGCGGATTATTTCCCACGCGCATCATGATGTTCAGCGCCATGCGCCGGTCAAAGCCCCATTTCGTCCAAGCCAGCGTAATGATGTTCGCGCTGAGCAAAAGTACGACGGTGTCGTTGAAATAGGTCGCCAGGACCGATTTTGTCTCCGCAATGCTGAACAGCTGCGCCACAAGGATGGGCAGGAGCGCCGTCACCGCCGGGGCGACGGGCTGCATGATCCACCACAGCAGCATCCACAGCAAAAGGCCGATGGCCCCGCGCGCCACGTTGTCCAATCCGCCGATGGGCAGGAACATGAACAGGGCGAACACCAGCGGGCCAAGGCAGATCTTGACAAGTTTTTTCACAGTGATCCCTCTTTTCGCGGTTACAGATCAGATGGACGGAACGGCTTGTTTGTATGGCCGGCGGCGCGCCGTTCGGGCGCGGTGCTTTGGACGGCGGCCTGCGCGGCTTTTGGCGGCTTTGCCTTATGCGCCCAGCATGTTCAGGCGCACGGGCTTTGCCTTTTCGTAAGGATGTTCCTTGAGCATGTCGAGATTGAGGTTGACGCCGAGGCCCGGCCCCTCCGGCACCGCGAACGTGCCGTTGTCGACGTCCCAATATCGGTCGGAAAATTCGCGCAGCCAGGGCGCTTCCGCGGGATGATACTCCAGATGCATGAAGTTTCTCATCACGGCGGCTGCGTGCAGCGACGCCGCGCAGGTGATCACGCTGCACATGTTGTGCGGGGAGATGAGCACATCGTATGTCTCAAGCAGGGCGTTCACCTGCATGATGCCGGTGATGCCGCCCACATAGCGGATGTCCGGCATGTACACATCCAGGCACTGGGCCTCCAGCAGCGGCAGCAGCGCCTGCGCGCCCGTCTGCATCTCGCCGCCGGCCACCAGCATGCCGCTCTCTTCGCGGAACTTGCGAAGCAGCTCCGGTTTCTTCTCGGGGATGGGCGTCTCCAGCCAGAAGGGGTTGTACGGGCGAAGTTTGTCGGCCACATACAAGGCGGTTTTCAAATCAAAGCGCCAATGGGCGTCTGCGCCGATGGCAATTTCGTCGCCTGCGGCTTCCCGCATGGCGATGAAACGCGCACAGCCGGCGTCCACCAGACGCTTCTGGTCGGCGAGGGGCGTGCGCCAAGACACGCCGTCGAACGGGTGGCATTTCAGCGCTTTGTTGCCCTGCGCCACCAGTTCGCGCGCAAATGCGCCGAAGCCCTCGGGCGTGCGGTCGCGGATGGCGCGGTTGAATGAGGCGTACACGGGGATGGCCTTGCGCTTTGCGCCGCCCAGCAGCTTGTAGATGGGGACGTTCAGCGCTTTGCCCTTGAGGTCCCACATGGCGATGTCGATGCCGGAGGCAGCCGCCGCGGTGATCAGGCCGCCGCCGTCGCCGCTGACGGTGCAGTCGTCCTCCAGCACGTCGCGGCCGACCAGCTTGCCGCCCAGATTGTTGACGGCGGCCACGACCTCGAACTCCAGCCCGTCCAGCGTGGCGTCGCCGAACCCGAGAACGCCCTCGTCCGTCTCGGCGATGACAAACACGTAGTTGGAGTAGATGGAGGCATGGACCACCTCGGCACGGATTTTTGTGATTCGCATAGCATGGCTCCTTCCTTTGTGTGAGATCGATGAGTGAAAGAGAAGAGTAACGCGGCCGCTTTGCGCGGCCCTGTCGGATACAAAGGCCGGCGCGCCGGCAGCGCAGCCGGCACGAGGAGAGCGCATGGACTGCGCCCGGGGTGGCAGAGCGGACATTTCAGAGCGCTCTCCACCGGCGCAGGGAAGGGGCTGTGCGGCCTGCGCCCGGAGTAGCACAGCGGGTATTCCAAGACGCTATCCGCCGGCACAGAGAAGGGCGCGCAGGCTGCGCCGCAGGATATGCAGGCGATGTGATCTGCGGCTTCCCGGTTTCATGCGCAACTCAAAAAGGAAAAATCATTGTTTTGACTAAAAATAAGCACGTTTCTATTACAAAACAAGTGTATAACGCGCAATGGCTTGCTGTCAATCCCAAAATAGATAACTATTTAAAAATCAATGTTTTTACTAAAAAGATGCGCCGCCTCTCATGTAAGCTGACGGGAAATTGTCAAAATTTTTGTCTTTCTGTTGCCATTTGCGGGCAAAAATGGTACGCTAAAAGAGGTATTACGCGCATCGGGAAATGCGCGCGGCGGAAAAGTTCCGCCCGGAAACAGCGCGGCCGCCCTGGTGTTTGGAGAGCAGAAAGGGCGCTGCGGCGGGCAGAAGGAGAGCAGAATGGTACAGAAGAGGGCGCAGGTGCGCCAGCAGATTTATGCATACCTGCGGGAAAAGATCATCAGCGGGGCGTTTGCGCGCGGACAGCGGCTGGTGGAGACGCAGATCGCCGCCGAATACGGCGTAAACAAGGCCAACGTCCATGAAGTGCTGCTGGCGCTGCAAAAGGATGAACTTGTGCGCTACGAGCCTATGAAGGGCTTTTATGTCCAGGGAATCTTCCGGGAGGACCTTTTGGAGATCGCCAAGATCCGCGAAGTTCTGGAGAACGCGATTTTTGAGGATTTTCTGGCCAACGCGCCGCAGGAGGAAGTGGATAAGGCGAAGCTGTTCACACAGCGGAAAATCGCTTTGCTGCGCGCGGGGCTGAAAGCGGAGGCCCACAAGGAAACGCTGGCCACCTTTGAGACGGTGTATGCCAACACCGTGTACCAGCGCATCGTCGGCATCCTGCGCATGTATCGAGAATATGTGGACCTGATGATCATTCAGGCGTTTGAGCGGCCGGAGGATGTGTCGATGACCATTCAAAACTCGACGCTGCTGTATGAAGTGCTGGATAAGCGCGATTTTGAGCTGGCCAAACGTTGGACCAGCATCCGGTATCAGAATGCGGTGAAAAAGGCGAAGCTGTCCCGCAGCTATCGCGAGAGATCGGTGACGGACGGCGCTTGACGATCCGCGCCCCAAATAAGGCCGACAGGAAACGGACGGTCCGGATGCAAATCCCTTTTTGCGACCTTGAAAAATGCTTTTTGCATCGGACAAAAAAGTAACGGGGGTACCCGGTATCGATCACTGTATGACAGATACCGGATACCCCGTTGTTTGTTCCTGCATTTCGTGCTTAACCGCGCGCCTGACGCGAGGAAATTTCTATACGATTTTATGCGATTTCCGCAAAACAAAAAACCGCTTAAACGTCGCGTTTAAGCGGTTTTTTGCATCTGCTGAGCAGATCCGAACTGCCGGCCTCATCCTTGCCAATGAATCGAGAGGGCGAGTTTTTCTGCTTCCGTGGCTTTTGCGGCCCTTTTGGCCAAAAAGTTCGCGCACGTTCTCTCTCGCCTGCTGCCCGATCCGCGGGAGCCGGCCAACGGCGGGGTGCAGGGACGGCCCGCTGATCGCGCCGGTCACTTTGCGATCGCCCTGTGTACCGGCAGGCATACCAACAGCTCAAATTTTCCATCCCGCACGGCCGTTTCCAAAGTTCCGTGGTACCGCTCCGCGATCTCCCGCATTCCGGGAATGCCGAAGCCGTGGGCAGCTTTGTCCGCCTTGGTGGTGGCAAGACCCGGGGCCACCGCCGCGCCCTTAGGATTCTCCACGCGCAGCATGAGCAGGCCCTTGTCCGCCCGACAGCGGAGGACGATTTTCTTTTCAGCGGTGTGCGCCACGCCCTCTATGGCGTTATCCAGGGCGTTGCCCAGCAGGGCCGCCAGATCTGTGTCCGCCACCGGCAGCTCTTTGGGGAGGGACACAGCGAAGTCCGCCGTGACGCCTGAGCGCTCCATGGCCTCCGCCTTGGCGGCAAGGACTACATTGGCGGTCTCATTTTCACAGAACCGCCGGCCGCCCCGGAGGGCCGGGGAGCCGGCCATTTCGTCCAGATACTCCGCGGCTCCCTGGATGTCCTCTTTCTCCAGGAGTCCCCGGATCACCGTCAGATGATTGCGCAAATCGTGGCGCAGCTGCCGCACTTGTCGCTCCTGCTGCCGGAGGCCCTGGTAGTAGACCTCCCGCAGCCCCGCCAGCCGGCTGGACTGCTCCAGCTGCTCATGATCCGCCAGAATCAGGACAGCGGACAGCAGCACGATGGATGTCAGCAATACAAAAGGCAGCACCACCAGCCCCTGGTTCATCGCCAGCGCATCCACCGCGGCGGACTCGTGTTTCCGGAAGGTCAGCAGCACCACGGCGATGAGGGCGCACAGCGGCATGACCGCCAGGGCCAGCATCAGCTTCCACAGCCGCCGGGAGAGGCGCACCTGCTGCTCCGGGAACCGCCGGCGCAGCAAGAGCCAGAGGGCGCCGAAAATCGCCGTCCGCAGCAGCCGCACCAGCAGATCATAGAGCAGAGACCGGTCCGGCACCTGCACATAGGTGTCCAGCAGGGCGCAGACGGACATCTCGAGACAGAAGAAGATGATACACACCGCCAGCCGGCCTACGATGTCGCCCTTCGTACACAGGAGAAAGAGCAGGAAGTACACCGGCAGGGTGTAGAGCAGGTTGGGGTCGCCGATCCAGATGACCATGCCGCCGCTGCCGGCAAAGGTCAGCAGGAATAAAACCTTCCAGAAGCGGCCTTTCCGAAAGGCGATGAAAGGCCCGCACAGCCGGTACAGGAAGAACCCGTTGACCAGAATATCGACGCACCAAAGCGCATAGAGGAAGGCGTTCAGGATAGAGATCCCCATCGGTTATCCCTCCAGTTCCGCCCGCGCCAGGGCCAGAAGGGCGTTCTGCTGGCAGGAGCGGCTTACCGGCAGCCGCTCCCCGGTGCGCAGCACCACCTCGCCGCCCTCCAGCCGATCCACCGCCCCGGCACGCACCAGGTAGCGCTGATGGACGCGGACAAACGCCGCCCCCACCTCCTGTGCCACGGCATCCAGCTTGCCGTAGAAGGTGTAGGCCCGCCCTTCCGTGACGCACCGGACC
>DXGT01000157.1 GCA_019113785.1 Candidatus Ruthenibacterium merdigallinarum
ACTTCAAAGCCCAGCTTGCCGTCCGCGAACGGGCTTACAACAATTTCCCCATGCGTCCTCTCTCTTGGCGCTCTCCCAAGCAGGTCTTATTTGCCTTTCCCAATGTGTAACACATCTTTGACAAACCTACAGCGCGCAAAAAAGGTGCGCAGCGTCCCTAGCTTGCGCAAAAGGTGGAAAACGGTTGTTGCAAATCGATTTTAATGGTATAATGTGAACACTTAGCGAATCGGAGCCCGCAGGGCGAACGATGAGCTTAGTGTGAACTTACACCTGGCCTCTTAGCGAACCGGAGCCCCGCAGGGCGAACGGTGAGCTTAGCGGCCAGTGTGTAATGTGAGCACTTAGCCAGCCGGAGCCGCAGGCGAACGGTGAACTTAGTGCGAACAACCACCTGGCCTCTTAGCGAATCGGAGCCCCGCAGGGCGAACGGTGAGCTTAGCGGCCAGTGTGTAATGTGAGCACTTAGCGGTAGCGCACATAAGCGATAATGCATACATAAAAAGCCGCGCCGGCCCGCAGGGCGCCGGGCTGTGGCGGGAGGGAGCGCCATGGACCTTGTCATCATCGGTGCGGGGGCTGCTGGGCTGGCCGCCGCGGGGGCGGCTGCGCGCGTGGGCGCGCGGGTGCTCGTGCTCGAGCACAAGGGCGCGCCGGGCCGCAAGCTGCTGATCACCGGCAAGGGCCGGTGCAATGTGACGAACGAGTGCCCGCCGGACGAGTTTTTAAAGCATGTGCGGCGCAACCCGCGCTTTTTGTACTCGTCGCTGGCGGCGTGGCCGCCCGCGCGCCTGATGCGCCTGTTTGAGGACGAGCTGGGCCTGCCGCTCAAAACCGAGCGCGGGCGGCGCGTGTTCCCCAAAAGCGACCGCGCGGCCGACGTGCTGGCGGCGCTGCTGCGCTGGGCCGGCGATGCGCAGCTTGAGACGGGCGTGCAGGTGAAGAGCCTGCTGCTGGAGGACGGCGCGTGCCGCGGCGTGCGCCTTGCCGACGGGCGCGAAGTGCGCGCGAAGGCCGTCCTGGTGGCGACGGGGGGCGTCTCCTATCCGGGTACTGGCTCGACGGGCGACGGCTACCGCTTCGCGCGGCAGGCCGGCCACACGGTGACGCCGCCGGAGCCGAGCCTTGTGGCGCTGGTGACAAAGGGCGACGCGGCGCGGCGCATGGCGGGCCTCTCGCTGCGCAACGTGGCGCTGACCTTGTGGGAGAACGGCAAGGCGCGGTTTTGCGAGCAGGGCGAGATGCTGTTCACGCATTTCGGCGTGTCCGGGCCGTTGGTGCTGTCGGCCAGCGCGCACATCCGCGACGCGCAGTGCGCCGCCTGCCGCTTGACGATCGACTTGAAGCCCGCGCTGGATGAAAGCACGCTGCGCGCGCGCGTCTCGTCCGACTTCGCCGCCGCCGCGAACCGCGAGGCCGCGCACGCGCTGGATAAACTTTTGCCCGCCTCCATGCGCCCCGTGATGCTGGATGTTTGGGGCGTGGACGCGAAAAAGAAGATCAACCAGATCACGCGCGCCGAGCGGGAAAAGCTGTGCGCGCTGTTAAAGGCGTTCCCGCTGGAGGTACAGGGCAAGGGCGACCTCGCGCACGCCGTGGTGACCAGCGGCGGCGTGGACGTAAAACAGGTGGACCCGAAAACCATGCGCAGCCGCCTGTGCCCGGGGCTGTATTTTGCGGGCGAGGTGCTGGATGTGGACGCCTACACCGGCGGGTACAACCTGACCATCGCCTTCGCCACCGGCATGGCGGCGGGTGCCGCCGCGGCCGGGACATAAAAAGAGATTTTTGTAAGGCAGGAGAGATAAGGAACATGAAACTTGCGATTGCGATCGACGGGCCCTCCGGGGCGGGGAAATCGACGCTGGCGCGCGCGCTGGCGCAGCGCTGCGGCTTTTTGTATGTGGATACGGGCGCGATGTACCGCGCCGTGGGCCTGTACGCGCTGGAGCACGGCGCCGACCCGAAGGACGGCGAGGCCGTGCAGGCGCTTTTGCCGGGCATCCATCTGGCGCTGCGCCACGAGAACGGCGAGCAGTACATCCTGCTCAACGGGCGCGACGTCACGCGCGACGTGCGCCGCGAGGACGTGGGCATGGCGGCGTCGGGCGTGTCGGCCCATCCGCCCGTGCGCGCGTTCCTGCTGGAGACGCAGCGCCGCCTCGCGCGCGAAAACAGCGTGGTGATGGACGGGCGCGACATCGGCACCGTGGTATTGCCGGACGCGGAGATCAAGATTTTCCTGACGGCCGCGCCCGAGGAGCGCGCGCGCCGCCGCTGCGAGCAGCTGCGCGAGCAGGGGCAGGACGCCGACTACGACGAGGTGCTGCGCGACGTGCGCCGCCGCGACGAGAACGACACCACGCGCGCCGTCTCGCCCCTGCGCCAGGCCGAAGACGCCGTGCTGGTGGACACCACCGGCAACACGTTCGAGCAGTCGCTCGCGCGGCTGTCGGCGCTGATCGACGAAAAGCGAGAGGGGCTGCGCTGATGTTTTACCTCATCATCGTGCCGCTGGCGTGGATCGTCTGGCACATCGCCTTCCGCATCAAGGTCATCGGGCGCGAAAACCTCATCCGCGACCGCGGGTTCGTCCTCGCGTCGAACCACATCAGCGCCATCGACCCGGTGTTCATCGTGCTGGCGCGCTTTTGGGGCCGGCGCATGCTCATCATGGGCAAGGAGGAGCTGTTCGAGGTGAACCCCTTCATCACGTGGTTCATGCGCGCGGTGAACGTGGTGCCCGTGCACCGCGGCCGCGGCGACACCGCCGCCGTGGACAAGGCCGTCGAGAGCGTGAAAGGCGGCCAGGGACTTTTGATCTTCCCCGAGGGCACGCGCTCAAAGGACGGCAACCTCGGCAAGCTGAAAAGCGGCGCGTTCGTGGTGGCCAGCGCCGCCGGCGTGGACATGACGCCGTGCCGCATCATCTACAAGGGCGGCAAAATGCGCCTGTTCGGGCGCGTCACCATCGTGTTCGGCCCGCCCATCCCCGCCGAAAAGCTGGCGCTGGGCGAAGAGCACAGCGCCCGCCGCCTGCGCGAGTGCAAGGCGCTGCTGGAAGAACATCTCGAACGCCTTTTGGAGGAGAACAGACAGTACTTATGAACATCAAGCTGGCAAAGACCGCGGGCTTTTGCTTCGGCGTGGACCGCGCGGTGAAAATGACCTACGCCCTGCTGGACGAGGGGCGCAAAGTGGCCACACTGGGCCCGCTGATCCACAACCCCCAGTGCGTGGCCGACCTTGAGCGGCGTGGCGCGTACACCGCAAAGGACGTCGGCGACGTGCCCGCGGGCTGCGAGGTGGTGATCCGCAGCCACGGCGTGGCGCGGGACGTGTACGACGCGCTCGCCCGCCGCGGCCTTGCCGTGCACGACGCCACCTGCCCGTTTGTGGCCAAGATCCACCGCATCGCGCGCGAGGCGGGCGAAGCGGGCTGCACGCTGTTTGTGGCGGGCGACGCCGCCCACCCGGAGGTGCAGGGCATCGTGGGCCACGCCGCCGGGCCGGTGTTCGTATTCGCCAACGTGGACGAGCTGCGGGCACTTTGCATTCCAGAAAACACCAAAAATGGAATTTATATGGTTGCTCAGACGACATTTGAGGTGAAAAAATGGCAGGAATGCACGGAGTTTATAAAAAAGGTATATACAAAATCGAAAATTTTTGATACAATATGTAATGCAACATGGGCGAGGCAGCATGAGGCGGAATGCCTTTCCAAAGAGTGCGACCTGATGGTCGTCATCGGCGGGAGGCATTCTTCTAATACCCAAAAGTTGGCTGCGGTTGCCGCAAGGCACACGCGCGCCGTCTCGGTGGAGACGGCCGCTGACCTGGACCTTTCCTGGTTCAGGGGCGTGCGGACCGTGGGCGTGACGGCGGGTGCATCCACGCCCTCGTCTATTATCGAGGAGGTACTGAGCAGTATGAGCGAGGAAATGCGCGAAGAAGTGCGCGAAGAAGAACTGAGCTTCGAGGAGATGATCGATGCTTCGATGAAGCCGGTGTACAGCGGCAAAGCCGTGAAGGGCATCGTGACGGCCATCAGCCCCAACGAGATCCAGGTGGACATCGGCACGAAGCAGACCGGCTTCGTCAAGCTTGAAGAACTCACCAATGACCCGTCCGCCAAGATGGAGGACCTGGTCAAGAAAGGTGACGAGCTCGACCTCATCGTGACGAAAGTGAACGATCAGGAAGGCATCGTTTACCTGTCCAAGCGCCGCTTTGACGAGAACAAGGGCAAAGAGGAAGTGGCCGCGGCCGTCGAGAGCGGCGAGATCATGGAAGGCTATGTCACGGAGTACAACTCCGGCGGCCTGGTGGTGCTGGTGAAGAACGTGCGCGTCTTTGTGCCGCGCAGCCAGTCCACGCTGCGCCACAGCGAGGATTATACCAAGCTGGTGCACCAGAATGTGCGCCTGCGCATCAAGCAGTGCGAGGGCCGTCACATCGTCGGCTCCATCCGCGAGGTGCTGGCCGAGGAGGCCGACGCCAAGCGCGAGGCCTTCTGGCAGGATGTCGAGATCGGCAAGCACTACACCGGCACGGTCAAGAGCCTGACCAACTACGGCGCGTTCGTCGACATCGGCGGCGTGGACGGCCTGGTGCACATCAGCGAGTTGAGCTGGGATCGCATCAAGCATCCGTCCGAGGTCGTCAAGGTGGGCGACGTCATCGACGTGTATGTGAAGGATCTCGACACCGAGAACCACAAGGTGTCTCTGGGCTACAAGAAGGCCGAGGACAACCCCTGGGAGAAGTTCAAGGCCGAGTATCCCATCGGCTGCAGCTTCACCGCGCCCGTGGTGTCCATCACGAAGTTCGGCGCGTTCGTGCGCATCCTGCCGGGTGTGGACGGCCTTGTGCACATCAGCGAGATCTCCCGCGACCGCGTGGAGAAGGTGGGCGACGTGCTGCGCGTGGGCCAGGAAGTGAACGTGCAGCTGATCGACGTCGACTACGACAAAAAGCGCATCAGCCTGTCCATGAAGGCCCTGCTGACGGACGACGAGCCCGAAGCCGAGGCCGAGGAGGGCGACGCCGAGTAATCGGCGGCCTTTGCGCGGAAGTTTCAAAAGAAAGTCAGTGCCCGCGGCGTATGCCGCGGGCACTGTTCGTTTCTGCGGCGCCAAAAGCGCGCCTTTGCACAGCAAAGAAAACAGCGCCGCGCGTTGGCCGCCGGAAAGCGCGCATGCCGGGGCCGCCGGGCGCATAGGATATGCCGGAGGGATGCACGCAGGGACAATTTTTTTGCACGGCCTGCAACATCTATAAAAAGGAAAATGCGCGCCTTTGCGCGGCGTTACGCCCTTTGGGCGCATCAGCGCGGGACAAGGGGGATACAATATCCATAAAACGACGCAATAAAACACATTTCTTTGTGTTTGACAAGTATTTCCGGGAATGGTAACATATTATAGTTGTGGGAAAAAAGGCGCGCAGGAGCGCGTTTTGCGCCGGGCAAAGCCCGGCAGGGAGGAAAGGGAGAGAACGATGAAGAGAGAGCGCAAGGGCGCTTTGTGTATGCTGCTGTGCGCGGCGCTGCTGGCGGGGTGCGCCGGCACGGCCGGGCAGGAGGGCGCGGAGAGCGCGTCCGCGTCCGAGCCGGCGCAGACGCTGGAGGGCACGGTGCTGGACATCACGGACGAATCGCTGATCGTGCGCACGTCCTCCGGGCAGGAGTATGTGCTGAAGCTGGACGGCGACGAGGTGCCGCCCGAGGCCGAGATCCTGACGGGCGCGCACGTGACGGTGACGTATGACGGCGTTTTGTCCGGCATCGGCAAAAATGTGAATGTGCTGCGCGTGGAGGCCAGCGAGGCCGAAGCGGTGGAGGACGCCAGCACCGCCAGCACGGTGGACGGATGGGTGACGAAGGAGAGCGGCGACACCGTGACGCTGTGCGCCGCCAGCGGCACCGAGTACACGTTTTCGATCGCGCAGGCGGCACGCCGCCTGAACGGCCGCCTGACGGAGGGCGACTGGGTGCGCGTGACGTTCGACGGTGACGACGGCGACGTGCAGAACACGCGCGTGCGCGAGATCGCGCACGCCGAGCGCACGCAGGACTGCTACTGGCTGCGCGCCGAAGTGCGCCGCTACGACCCCGACGAGGACGTGCTGACCGTGCGCACCATGGCGCGCGAGGAGCGCACGATGGACCTTGCGCACACGCAGGTGGAGATGGCCGAGCCGTTCGAGCCCGGGCAGGACGTGGACATCGCGTTCTTCTGGGGCGCGGGCGAGGAGGATGGCGTGCGCGAGATCCGGCCCGTGCGCGTGGTGGACGCCGGCGCGCGCGACACGGAGTTCTACGCTGTGGTGGAAGCGTACGACGAGGACAGCGGCGCGCTGCTGCTGCACATGGCCGACGGGCGCGTGCTGGACACGTGGATCACGCAGAAGCTCGAGCCGAAGGACGGCCTCGACAAAAACGACGGCGTGTGGGTGCGCTACACGGGCTGGTTGGAGGGCACAGACCTCTCGACGATGAAGATCACGAACGTGGAGACGCAGGACAAGGGCCTTGACAACGAGAGCAGCGTCGCGGGCGCGGTGCGCGCCATCAGCGAGGAAGGCTTCACACTGGCCAGCACCGACGGGCGCACGCTGCGCTTTACGCAGCTGGCCGCTGCGCAGAGTTTGCCCGAGAACATCGCCGTGGGCGACGATGTGCGCGTGTATTACACGGGCTGGACGGGCAGCGAGGACGACGCCGAGGACACGCAGCATGCCGAGGCGGCCCATGTGACGCGCATCCTGCGCTGAAAAAACGGAAAAAGCGGAACCTGAGCAGCAAGGGCAGGGCCGCCGCATCCTGTACACGGATGCGGCGGCCCCTTTTGCGCGCCTCTCTGAAAAGCTCCGTCTGTATTTTTTTTCGTTGCCGGGAATTTGTACCCAACAGAGTGGTCACATCAGTTCCGGCACGTACTACGCTCTATACGGATGGCTATTCCAAAACAACCGCGGAATCCCCGGAATCCAGCAGCTCGTTGGCATAGCGATTCAGCGCCTCACAGGGATCATGCTCTGTACGGTAGCCTGTCCCGTCGATGATCAAAAAAGGGCTGTATGCTGTAACATCGGTCTGCGTCCCATCGGACATGGTCAATTGGAAGGTGACGGCCTGCCCCGCATACTCCGTATACGAGTTGTCTTCCTCGTAAATGACCACATCCTGCAAAAGCGCGGCGAGCCGGTCGGTATCCTCCACCGGGAGCGTCTGATCCGGCGGCTGTACAAATACTGTTGCGGACGCAATATCTGCCGCCGTCAAATCCTGATAGGGCTTTGTGCCCGCGCCGGAGCAGCCGGCCAGCCCCAGGATGCACGCCAGAGCAAACGCCCATGCGGCCCGTTTTTTCATACAACTGCACCTCCCTTTATGGTATCTCCCAAATCTATTATAAAATAGGAAAATGCTTTCTGCAAGGCATGGCGAACCGGACGGAGTCTGCGCGATCACTATGAACAGGAATGTGCGCACCGGGCGCTTGTGCGCTGCGGTGCGGATGTGGTACACTAAAAAAGAAGGGGCGCGGCGCTTTGTACGGCGCGCCCGCACGGGGGAGGTTTTGCAGATGGAGATCGTGCGCCTCGGCGAAGAGCCGGCGCTGTGGGAGCGCGCGGCGGCGTGGTTTGCCGGCAAATGGAGTGTGCCTGCGCAGGCGTACCGCGACAGCATCGCCGCGTCCGCGCACACGGACGGTGTGCCGCAGTGGTATCTCGCGTTGGAGGACGGGCGCATCATCGGCGGCCTCGGCGTTATCGAGAACGATTTTCACGACCGGAAGGACCTTGCGCCGAACGTTTGCGCCGTCTACACCGAGCCGGATCGGCGCTGCCGCGGCGTGGCGGGCGCTCTGCTGCGCCGCGTGTGCGCCGACATGGCGCGCGCCGGGGTGGACACGCTGTATCTTGTGACGGATCACACCTCGTTTTACGAGCGGTACGGCTGGACGTACCTGTGCATGGCGAACGGAGACGACGGCGAGAGGATGCGCCTCTATATACACCGCGCTGCGGAAAAAGAGGAGGATGTGCGATGAAGCTTTTGCAGCAGAGGATTCTGCGCGACGGCGCGGTGCGCCCGGGCGGGGTGCTGAAGGTGGACAGCTTTTTGAACCATCAGATGGACGTGGCGCTGTTCGCCGAGATGGGCCGCGAGTGGAGGCGCCGCTTCGCGGACGTGCCGGTGAACAAGATCCTCACCATCGAGGCGTCCGGCATCGGCATTGCGTGCGTGGCGGCGATGGAGTTCGGCGTGCCGGTGGTGTTCGCAAAGAAAAGCCGCAGCCTGAACCTCGACGGCGACGTGTACACGGCGAAGGTGCGCTCGTACACGCGCGGGGGCGAGTATGACGTGCGCGTGGAAAAACGCTTTCTCGGCCCGGACGACTGCGTGCTCATCCTCGACGATTTCCTTGCGCGCGGCGGCGCGGCGATGGGGCTTTTGTCCATTGTGCGCCAGGCCGGCGCGCGTGTGGCCGGCGTGGGTGTGGCCATTGAAAAAGGCTTTCAGGAGGGCGGCGACACGCTGCGCAGGGCGGGCGTGCGGCTGGAGAGCCTAGCCATTGTGGAGCGCATGGACGCCGACACGGGCGAGATCGTGTTCCGAGGCGAGTGAGCGGCGCTTTTGCGCGGCGCGAAGGGACGGCTCTGGCAGCTTTTTGCAAAGGAAATGCCGGCAGCATGCTTTGCTGCCGGCGTTTTTCATCCGCGCGGGAATTCTTCCTTGCTCTTTACGCGATGGCGGACGGTGGCGTCGCTGTCGAACACGCCGTCCTTTTTCGCCTGCCGCTGCTGCTGCGTGTAGAACAGCGCGGGGCGCACCGCGCCTGCGCGCAGCGCCTCGGCGTTGGCGCGCGCGGCGTCAATGGGCGCGGACGCGCTGCCGTGCGCGCCGTACAGGGTGTTTTGCGCGCCGCGTTCTTCGCTATTCGTGCCGCCCGCTGCGTCGCCCGCCGCCGGGCGGGCCGTGTGCATGCGGGCGCGCTCGATGCGCAAAGCGGCGCTGCGCGCGTGTTCCCAGCCGCCGGTGCCGCCGGTTTGCGGCGGCTCCCAGTCGCCCGCGCCGCCTGTAAAGTTTACGGCGAACGCGCCGCCGGGCGCTGTGCCGGCAGCGCCGGTGTGCGGCCG
>DXGT01000158.1 GCA_019113785.1 Candidatus Ruthenibacterium merdigallinarum
GGCGTTTTTCACAACGAGCGCAGCGACGCCGGCGCGCTGTGCGCACGCGGCGCTGCCCGCGTCCTCGAGCTTATCGCCCTTGGCGGCGCTTGTAAAGGGCGCCGTCAGGAACAATTCGCCCTCCCCGCTCATGATGCACACGTCGGCGTTGGCGGCCAGCATCGCGCTGGCGCCGCCGCACACGCCGGTGACAACAGCGATCTGGGGCACAACGCCCGAGATTTTCGCCACGGCGGCGGCCAACTGCGCGCCGCTGCGCAGGATCTGCTGCCCCTCCTCCAGCTTTGCGCCGGCGGACTGGTAGAACGTCACCACCGGGTTCCCGGTGACGGCGGCAAGCTCCAGTGTTTTTGCAAAGGCGCGCGCGCCGTCGGCGGTCATCGCCGCGCCGGACTGGCACACCGCATAGACAGGCACGCCCTGTGCGCTGCCAAACGCGCACGTCACGCCGTTTGCGCCGCAGCCGAGCGTCTGATAGGCGCCGTCGTCGAAAAAGACGGCAAGGATATCCTTGCCGGAAGCTGCAATTGCCATGAACAACCCTCCTGATTTTTTGAATCCGAAATTATCTTTATTATACTATCTCGTAAAATCAATAACAAGTGGTCGGCACGGAAAATTATGCGCTTTTTCGCCTTTTTTTGTGGCAGTTGACCAAAATTTTACGCCTGCTCGCCGCCGCTTTCGCAGCAGGTGTGGAACACGAGCGCATTGTCGGCGGGGAACCGGCCGTCCGGCACGAACACGCGCGCCCATTCGCGCAGCATTTCATCCTCCTGGTTGAGGGAAAAACAGCGCGCGCCGGCATTCTCCCCCGCCGCCACGCACGCGCGCACCGCGCCGTCCACAAGCGAGTTTTCGTGACGGATGCCGCACTCGAGCACCTGTGTGACGTCGCCGTCCACCCGAAAGAGCATATGGCCGAAATACACAGGCCCGTCCATGATGACGTAGGCGCGCACGTCGCCCGCGAACCGGCCTTTGTTCAGGGAATCGACGACGGCAGGCTCGTCGACGGGATGCATGGTGATCATCGTTCATTCCTCCTGCGGACGGCATTTTTCGGCGCGCGAACGCCGTGCGGGCGCTGTGCGCGGCGCGCGGCGTTCGCCTGCGTGTTCTTTTCGATCTGCGCGGCGGCTTTGCCGCGCTGTGCAGCCGTGCGCAGCGCCTTGACCTCCTGCTGCGTCAGCTCGCGGTAGCGCCCGGGCTGCAACATGCCCAGCCGCACCGCGCCCAGCGCCGTGCGGCGCAGGCGGATGACGTCGAGCCCCACCGCCTCGCACATGCGGCGGATCTGACGGTTTTTGCCCTCGCGGATCGTCATCTCCAGCACGGTGCGCTCGGGCTCGTCCGTCACAACGCGGATCACCGCCGGGCGCGTTTTCGTCCCGTCGTCCAGCACAACGCCGTCCGTCAGCTGGATGATCTGCTCCTCGCTGGCGTGCGGGCGCACAGTGACGCGGTACAGCTTCGACACCCCGTGGCTGGGGTGCATCATCAGGTTGGCAAACTCGCCGTCGTTTGTCAGGATCAAAAGGCCCTCGCTGTCCTTGTCGAGACGGCCCACAGGGAACACGCGCACGGGCACATCGTCCATCAGCTCCATCACGGTTTTTCGGCCGCGGTCGTCGCTGGTGGTGGTGAGGTAGCCGCGGGGCTTGTGCAGCATATAGTAATACTTCTCCGTCTTGCGCGGCACAAACACGCGCTGGCCGTCCACGCTGACGATGTCGCGCTCGGTGTCCATCTTGTCGCCGAGGCCGACGGGCCGGCCGTTCAGCTGCACGCGCCCGTCGCGGATCAGCTGTTCTGCCGCGCGGCGCGAGCACACGCCCTGCTCCGCCAGCACTTTCTGAATCCTCTGGTCTCTCATATCGTTCGTCCTTTCCCTTTTGCCGAAAAAAAGCGGGCGCGCTGTGGCCCTGAGCACAGATCGCTCTGCGCCCGGGTAACGGCGGCGCCCGCTTGCTCACGGTTCCTGTTTTGTGTTTTTGTCCTTTTTAAACAGCTCGGTGATCTTGTCCACCATTTCCGGCATCATGCCGATGGCGCGGTCGACGCTGTTGGAGGTGTCCGCCAGCTGGATCATGCGCACATTGCCCTCGCGCACGACAAGGAACGCCACAGGCACGATGGACACGCCGGCTCCCCCGCCGCCGCCAAACAGGTCTTTGCTGGTTTTGGTGGCGATGTCGGAGCCGCCCGACGCAAAGCCGAACGAGACCTTTGAGATCGGCAGGATCAACGTGCCGTCCGCCATATTGATGGGGTTGCCGATGATCGTGTTGGAATCCACCATCTTTTTGATTTTTTCAAGCGTCACGTCCATGAGCCCTTGAATCGGATGCTCGTTCATGAAAAGACCTCCCGGATCACGTTTTGGCCGCCGCGCCTTTGCGCATGCGCCATAGCACATACAGGGCTGTTGACAATATTATAAACGGTGTCGCCCCAATTTTACAATAGAAATATCGTCGATATTTGGAATCTCCCGTAAAATCCGGGATGATCTCCACTTTTTTCAGCCGGATCTCGAAGCAATTCTGCAACACGCCCAGAATGCCGCCCAGCGCCGCGTGCACGCGGCCGTACTCGATGGCGGTCTGCGCGGCGTCCTCATGGTGCACGGGCAAGACAAGCTGTACGTCGCTGATGCGGATGATGCGCAGAAAGGCGCGCGCCAGCTTGCCGGCCGTCGCCGCGATATCCGCAAGCTGGGAGAGCTTCGGCATGTGGCGGTGCGCGCCATCGGCCTCGGGCGTGTCGGTTTCCTGCGGCGCTTCGGGCGCAGCCTCCTCCGTTTTGCGCAAATGCTGCGGCTCATAGCGCTGCCGGCGTTTTTTCTCCTTGCGCGGTTTGCGCGGATAGAGCCGGAATGTCAGGCCGAATGCGCGCACTTTGGCGGTAAAGCGGTCGTAATCCACTTCCAGGATGAGCCCTACGGGCAGCAAAAGCGCCAGGACCAGCAGCGCCAGCAACGCCAGCAGCACCCAGCCCAGCACCTTCAGCGCCAACAGCAAAACGCCCATTTACGCATCCCCGCCTTCAGGCTCCTCTTGCTCTGCGCTCAATTCGAGCGCGTAATCGTCGGCGTGCAGCGCCGGCAACTGCGCGAGGCTTTGCAGGCCGAACGCGCGCAGAAATACGTCCGTCGTCCGAAACGCCACCGGGCGGCCGGGCAGATCCAGCCTTCCCGCCTCCTCCACGAGGCCCTTTTGCACTAGCGTCTGGATCGTGCTGCTGGAGTCGACGCCGCGCACCTGCTCAACAAACGAGCGCGACACCGGCTGGTTGTAGGCGATCACGGACAAGACCTCCATCGCTGCCTGGCTCAAGGGTGTATTGCGGCGTTTGTCCAAAATCGCTTTCACGCATGCGGCATAGTCGTTGCGCGTGGCCATCTGCCAGCGCTCCTCCAGATGCAGCAGGCAGACGCCGCGCTTTTGCGCGTCGTACTCCTGTTGCAGCGAAACGAGCAGGCGCTCCACCGTCTCCGGCTCCATCTCCAGCACCTCGGCCAGGCGCTGGGCCTCCACCGGCTCCGCATGGGCGAACAGCATCGCCTCCACGGCGTTTTTTGCCTGTGACAAATCCAAAATATGCGTCCCCCTCAGCGCTTGACTTGCAGCGACGAATCGCTCTCGATCTCAATGCGGCCCGCGCGGACCAGCTCCAGGACCGCCAGGAACGTGGCCACCGTCTGGCTTCTGCTCTCCCCTTTGGAGAACAATTGGCGCAGCCGGTGCACCTTCCCTGTCAAAAGCCCGCGCAGCACATGCACGATGCGCGAGCCGACGCTCACGAACGGCGCGGCCGTCAGCGGCTCGAACGTCTCCTGCTTGGGCGCCGCGCGTCGCAAATTGCGTCCCTGCAACGCGTTATAGGCCTGCTCCAGCACGCTGGGGCTGTGGCGCAGGCGGTAGGTGCAGTCCGGCTCCACCTCCATCGGCTCGCGCACGGCGCTGTATACGCCCTCCGCCATCTCGCGCAGCTGGCCCGCCACCTTTTTGCACAGAGAATACTCGATCAAAAGGCCGGTCAACTCTTCTTTTACGCGCTCGGCCTCCTCGCTCTTGGGCAAAAGGAAGTACGATTTCATCTGCACGAGCTTTGCGGCCATCTCGATGAACTCGCTGGCCGCATCCATCTCCTCGGGCGAAAAACCGTGCACCACGGCGACGTACTGGTCGATCAGCGAGACGATCTCGATGTCGTAGATATTCATCTTGTTTTTCGAGACAAGGTACAAAAGCAGATCGAGCGGGCCCTCGAACTGCTCGACCTTGAAGGTGAGATGTTCCATCCAGCCATCCTTTCCATGGACAGATTCAAAGCGCAACCATGAGCAGGAAAAATTCGATGTAGCCTGTGGCCCAGTTCAGCGCGGAGAGGGCCCACGAGAACAGAACGCTCAACGGCCCGTCCAGCACGCCGACCCACAAAAGCAAAAACAGCGCGGCCATGATATACCGCTCGTAGCGCATGATGGAAAAATACAGCCGGCGCGGCAAAAGCAGATTGAAAATGCGCGAGCCGTCCAGCGGCGGCACCGGCAGCAGGTTGAACACGGCCAGCATCAGGTTCACCTGCACCATCGTCAAAAGCACCGTGTATAAAAACCACCAGAAAAACGTGTCCGGCGCAAGATAGTAGACAAGTTTATAGAGGACCACACCCACATAGGCCAGTATGAAATTGGCCGCGGGCCCCGCGGCGGCCGACAGCGCCATATCGCGCCGGGGATGGCGGAAATTGGTGGTGGCGGCGATGGGCACGGGCTTGGCCCAGCCGAAGCCGACAAGCAGCATGCACAGCGCGCCCAGCAGATCGAAATGGCGCGCCGGATTTAAAGAGAGACGGCCGCACAGCTTGGCGGTCGGGTCTCCGAGCTTGTCCGACGCCCACGCGTGCGCCGCCTCGTGGAACGGGATCGCCGTCAGCAGCGCCAATGCGCGCGCGGCGTACACGGCGATCAGCCCCCAGTTGAACATGGCAGCAGCTCCCTTTGAAAAAACGGTCATGCGCGCTTCGCGCGAAGAAAATTCCTTTTGGGCTCACATTACACGAGGTTAAGTGTAAGTTCACACAAAACTCATTGTTCGCCCTGCGGGCCTTGGTTGCTTCGGTGCTCACATTACACACTGGCCGCTAACCTCATCGTTCGCCCCTGCGGGGCTCCGATTCGCTAAGAGGCCAGGTGTAAGTTCGCACTAAGTTCACCGTTCGCCTGCGGCTCCGGTTCACTAAGTGCTCACATTACACACTGGCCGCTAAGCTCGCCGTTCGCCTTACGGCTCCGGCTCGCTAAGAGGCCAGGTGTAAGTTCGCACTAAGTTCACCGTTCGCCTGCGGCTCCGGTTCACTAAGTGCTCACATTATACCATGCACAGCGGCAAAACACAAGGCGCGCCGGCGCGCCAAACAAAAAGCCCCGCGCCCGATGAAAGGGGCGCGGGGCCTCTGTGTGATTTTTCAATCAGATCGCGCGCGTCACTTTGCCGGAACGCAGGCAACGGGTGCAGGCGTAGATGTAACGGGGAGAACCGTCCACTACCGCTTTCACTCTTTTCACGTTGGGTTTCCAAGCACGGTTGGCGCGGCGGTGCGAATGGGAGACCTTGATGCCGAAGGTCACGCCCTTGCCGCAGCAATCACATTTTGCCATTTGTACTGCACCTCCCTCTCAAGTAGCCTAATTAGCATACCAAATCCGGCGAAAAAATGCAAGTGTTTTTTGAAAAATAAATCTAAAAAACAGCAAAATCTCACCGGCCCGGCGCACGCGGCGCCGGCGGTGCGCCGCCCTTTTCCCCGCCCCGCCCGCGCGGCGACGGCGTCAGCGCCGCGCAGCAGGCCACGCAGGAATGCGCGCCGGCGAAAAGCAACATTTTGGCGCATTCGTTCAGTGTTGCGCCCGTTGTGAACACATCGTCCACCAAAAGCACGGTGCGCCCCTTCACTTCCTCCGGCCGTTTGACCGCAAACGCGCCCAGCAGGTTTGCGCGGCGTTCTTCGCGCGTGAGCGTGTGTTGCTGCCGCGTGTCGGTCGTCTTTTCCAGCGCGTCTGCACACAGCGGAAGCGCCAGATGCTCACAGAGCGCCTTTGCCAGCAGCAGCGCGGTGTCGTGCCCGCGCCGGCGCACGGCGCGCGGGTGCGAGGGCACCGGAACGACCAGGTCCGCGCACATCTCCTCGTCCTGCTCGCGCACGGCCTGCGCCATATGCTGCGCAAGGAACTCGAACGCCGAGCGCTGCGCGCCGTATTTTGCAAGCAGCACGGTGCGCTTCATCGGCATCTCGTACCAGAACGGCGTGCAGGCCGCGCACAGGAACGCAGGCATGTCCTCCTTCGGCACGCGCGTATCGGGCGCGCGCCGCACGGTTTTCACCAGCGCTTCGCACGTTTCGCACCGCGCGACAAAGCCCAGCACACGCCCGCACACCGGGCAGCGCGGCGGGAACAGCAGTTTGCGCAGGAATATCGCCGCCTGTTTCACAGTACTTCATCCTCCAAAAACTGCGCAAGGCAGGAAAAACGCTTGTTGTTCTTCACATTGGCCACCATCTGCGCCATTTCGGCGCGATGCCCGGCCAGGATGCACAGCGAACGCGCGCGCGTCACGCCGGTGTACAAAAGGTTGCGGTAGCACAATTTCGGCGGAACCTCCATCACGGGGATGACGATGGCCGGGAATTCGTTGCCCTGGCTCTTGTGGATGGTGACGGCGTACGCCGGTTCGAGCTGGCGCAGAAAGGCCGATGTGTACACATAGCGCCGGTCCTCGCTTCTCACGGTGACGCTGCCCGCGCGCACGTCCACGGCTTCGATCACGCCCATGTCGCCGTTGAAGGCCCCCGCGCCGTCCTGCCCGTCTGCGCGCGTATAAGGGATGTCGTAATTGTTGCTCATCTGCATCACTTTATCGCCGAGGCGCAGTACATGCGTGCCCACCGTCACCTGCGGCTTGTCCGGGCCGGGCGGGTTCAGGCAGTCCTGCAACATGGGGTTGAGCGCGGCCGTGCCCAGCGGGCCGATTTTCGACGGGCAGAGCACCTGGATGTCCTGCATGGGGTCGAAGCCGAAGCTGCGCGGCAGCCGCCGGCTGACAAGGTCGCACACCAGCTGCGCGCAGGCGGCGCCGTCCGACTCCAGCATGAAGAAATCGTCGTAATAGCCGCCCGCTTCGAGCGCCTGCCCCTGCGAGATGCGCTGCGCGTTCGAGACGATCAGGCTTTGCGCGGCCTGGCGGAAGATCTCGGTCAGGCGCACGGTCGGCACGATGCCGGAGGCGATCACGGACGCCAACACATTGCCGGCGCCCACGCTGGGCAGCTGCTCCTCGTCGCCCACCATGATGATCTTGCACGAGGGCCGCAGCGCCGCCAGCAGGTTTTCAAACAGGAGCACGTCCACCATGCTCATCTCGTCGACGACGATCACATCGCACTTGAGCGGGTTCTTTGCGTTGTGCACAAAGCGAAGCGTGTCCGCTGCACCGGGCGTCACCTCCAGCAGGCGGTGGATCGTTTTGGCCTCGCGGCCGGTCAGCTCCGACAGGCGTTTGGCGGCGCGCCCTGTGGGCGCGGCCAGCGCCACGCGGTCGCCGTTTTGTTCAAAGGCTGCCAGCATCGCGTTGATGGTGGTGGTTTTGCCTGTGCCGGGCCCGCCGGTCAAAACCAGCGCGCTGTCCGCAAGGGCCGAGCGGATGGCCTGCCGCTGCAGCGGCGCATAGCGGATGTTCCTCACGGTCTCGATGGCGGTGATGGCCGCCTCCACGTCCGCCTCCTCGCGGCGCGGCATCTGCATCAAGGCGCGCAGGTGTGCCGCCACCGCATGCTCGGCGCGCCAGTATTCCGGCAGATAGATGAACGACCGCTGCCCGATCTGCGCACAGTACAGCTCCTCGCGCTCCAGCAGATCGCGCAGCGCCTCGTCGACGAGCGGCGGTTCCACCGCCAGAAAGGCGGACGCCGCGGCGCACAGCTTGTCCTGCGGCAGGCAGGTGTGGCCGTTGTTCAAATTGTGGCGCAGCACGAACAAAAGCCCGGCCGTCACACGCTCCGGGCAATTGTACTCCATGCTCATCTCCTGCGCGATGGCGTCGGCCGTGCGGAAATCCTGAAACGCCGGGTAGGCGCACAGCACAAACGGGTTGTGCTCGACGATCTCGGCGGCGTTTGGGCCGTAGTGCTGGTACATTTTGACGGCGAGCGGCGAGGAAAGGCCGTAGCGCGCAAGGCTCATGATCGTCTCGCGCACGCCGTACTGCTCTTTGAACGCGCGGCTGATGACGTCCGCCTTTTCGGCGCTGATGCCCTTGATCTGCGTGAGCTTTTGCGGTTCGCTGGCGATGACCTCCAGCGCGTCCTCGCCAAAGCGCGCCACGATGCGCTCGGCCATGGCGCGCCCCACGTTCGGCAGCGCGCCGCTGGCAAGATAGCGCTTGATGGCGGCCGCCGTCTCCGGCAGGCGCACCTCGTATGCTTCCACACGGAACTGCTCGCCGAAATTGGGGTGCGTGGTGAACGTGCCGCGCAGCGCGACCTCCTCGCCCTCGTGCACGTCCGCCATGTCGCCCACCGCCGTGTACAATACGTCGTCCGACGCAATGGACAGGACCGTGTAGCGCGTGTCCGGGTTGCAGAAAATGACCTGCTCTACCGTCCCGTTCAGCGTCTCCAGATTTTCCTGCATCCCTCACCCTTCTTTGTCCGTTCCGCCGTTTTCCGGCAGGTGCAGCGCCTCGCGCAGCTCGGGCGCAAGCCCGTCCGAAGAGACGAAGCGCACGCCGCGCATCCCGGGCTCCAGCCGCCGGGGCTGCGCGCGCTCGGGGCACACGATCACCACCGGCAGCTCCGGCAATTTCCCGCGCACGTCCATCACGCCGCTCCACATGCTTTCGGGCGTGTCCGCCGCCAACAGCACCACCGCGCTGTCTGTGTGTCCGGCGCGCGCCATGCCGCGCATCAGCACGTCGGACAGGTAATACGCCCCCAGCACCGCAAACATCGTTATCACGATCAGCATCAAACCGCTCCACATAATAAAGCCGCGCCTCCCCTTTTTTTCTGCATCCTATGCAAAAAGAGGCAAAAGCGTGTGAAACGGGCGGTCAGTCGAGGTCGTCGTGCGGCGGCGCAGCCGGCGGCCCCGCGTGCCCGAAGCGGCGGTGCAATTTTTCAAACGTCTCGGGCTTTAAAAGGATCTGCAAACAGATCCACGCCTTCTGCTTGAACGTCAAATCGGCGTGAAACGCCTGTTCCAGCGTCATCTGGTAGCGCCGCTCGTGATAGAAATCCAGAATGGCCTTCATGCGGAAGAGAATCTGGTCATAGCGCGATTTGTTCGGCGTCATCCAGAGCGATTCGATATCCCGCATCATCTCGGTTTCGTCGAACCAGACGTCCTGCACATGCTGCGTGCGCGCGGCATAGGCCGTCAGCCAGCCGCGCTGCTGCGCCAGCAGCATGGGCAGGTATTCCCACGCGGGGTACAGCCCGTCAAACAGCGCGTCGGCAAGCGGCGCAGCGCCCAGCGCCTCAGTGCGCGCAAAGAACATCCCGCCGCGCGAAGCGAGGCCCGTATCGCCAAACGGCGCCGTCACCCCCGCCGCGCGCAGAGTTTCGGAATTTGCGCGCAGATTCACCGCCATCGTCACGGTTTCCTGATGCGTGGACGGCACGGGGACGAGCATGCCCAGCGCCGGCTCGCGCGAGAGGACGCCGATGCAGCGCGCCGGCTCGAGCGCCTCCACGGCGCGCAAAACGCTGGTGGCGTCGGCAAATTCGCGCAGGAGCGGCGCCAGGTCATCGTTGAGGAACAACAAATAGGAAAACTCTTTTTGATAGCGCGCGAGGCGTTCCATCAGCACCGCCGCGGGCCGCTTTCCCTCCACGCACGCCGTGTGCGCGCGGCGCACAAGCGGGTCGAACGCGCTTTGCAGCGCCTCGCTGGCATACGCCATTTCGCAGTACACAAAATCCGGCAGCGCGTCGGCCGCGCGGCATAATAGCGGCGCGAGCGCCTTGCTCGTCACGCAGACGAGCGCCGCCGTGGGCGCGCTCGCCTGCGGCGCCGAATCCGTCATGCGGCACAGCCCCAGCGCCTGCACGACGTCGGCCAGCGGCTCGGTGCGCAGCAGGTTTTCAAAGATGAGGCGCTCGGGGTACTCCGTCTCGCTGCGCAGGTACTCGTACAGAGCGGCCCCCGCACGGCCCTGCGGCACCGTGGAATACGTATGGCGCGCCGTGATGAAATTTTTTCGTTTGCAGAACGGGCAGCCGCGCTCTTTCAAAAGCGTCACCGGCATGCCCATCAGCGGGTAGTCGTTGTAAATTTCAAGGTCTGCGGTATCGACGTATACGTCCCACGCGTATCCCTGATCGGAAAAATGTTTCGTAAAACGGATCTCGTGCTTTTCCACGGCCTCCCAGTAGCCGCGGATGGGCGGCAACTGTTCCCAGTAGGCGCGAAAGGCCGGCGCGTGCAGCATCTCGCCGCGCACGGCGAAGAAAAAGCTCTGCACATGCGGCGGAATGGGAATTTGATCGTTCCACGAGGCGGCCTTTGCGCCCTTGTGGCGCGTCAGGCCCCAGAAATCGACGTCGCGCGCGGCCATGGCGCCAAACATCTCGTCCAGCGGACGCACCGGGCCGAAGATCGTCTGGTTGTAAAACAGCACTTCGTCGAACTGCGACATGTCCTGCGAGAGGAAGCCCTCTTTGTAGGCCGTGATGTCAAAGCCCTCGTTTGCGCGCTCGATCACTTCGTCCGCGCACGCGGCCAGCGCGCGCCGGCCCTCGTCGCGCAGCGCGCCGTTCACCACCACGACCTGCCGCGCGCAGAAGCGGCGCACAGCACGCAGCAGGTACGGCACATAGCCGTCCACCGCGCCGTCCCGGTCGTAATAGGCAAAAATCGCCAGACGCTTTGCGTCGTCTGCAAGGCGCATACTGCTCCCCCTTCGCTATTGAATTGCATTTATTATACGCCAAAACCGCGCGCAGAACAAGAGCGGCGCCCGCCGCGCCCGCGAAAAAACGCGGCCGCGGCAGACGCCGCCCTCTTGTGCTTTACAGTTCCGTCAGGCCGGACATGCGCCGGCGCCGCCGGCGCGCCTTGCGCCAGTAGCCGACTGCCGACAGCGCCAGCATCGCGGCCAGCAGCAGCGGGAACACCCAGCCGTTGCCGGACGCGTCGTAGCTGCGCACCTCGCTCCACGCGCTGTCCATCGCGGCGTTGATCTCGTCGGGCAAAACGGTCATCGTCTCGCACAGCGCAAGATATTCCTGCGGCGGGTACATCAGCTCGTTTTCGCGCAGCTCTTCGCTCAGAAG
>DXGT01000159.1 GCA_019113785.1 Candidatus Ruthenibacterium merdigallinarum
CTGCGCGGCGATGGCGCCGAACAGATACACCTCCAGGCCGCCGATGACAGCCAGGGGGATGCCGTAGATCACCTGGATCAGCGGGGTGAAGAAGCTGATGACCATGGCGAAGATGGCGGCCAGCACCAGAACGGGCACGGAGAAGACCTTCGTGATGGCCATGGTGCTGATGTTCTCACCGTAGTTGGTGCCGGCGGGGCCGCCAACGACGCCGGAGATCATGTCGCAGATGCCGTCGCCGATCAGGTTGCGGTCCAGCAGGTCGATGAGGTTGTAGCGCTGCTTGACGCCCTTGCGCTTGGCCACATCATTGACGTAGATGTCCAGCTGGTACATGTGCGCGGTGGACTCGGGGATCGTGGCGATGGCGATGGGCATGATGGCGGCCACGGACGTCCAGGACACCTTCGGCAGCGAGAAGGCCGGCACTGCGAAGATGGAGCCGTCGCCCCAGCGCCACAGCGAAGCGTCCAGCGCGGCCGCGGGCATGGCGCGGAACAGGTTGATGTCGGCGGCCGCATAGGCGATGCCGGCCACGACGCAGCCCGTCAAAGCGCCCAGCAGCAGGGGCAGCTGCCCCAGAAAGCCCTTGAGGTATTTGGCGTACAGGATGGTGGACACCAGCGTCACCAGCGCGACCACCGTCCACATCACACTGTCGGGCGTGACCTCGGTGACGTTGGGGATGGCGTCGGTCAGCGCGTTGCCGGCCAGCGTCAGGCCGATGATCATGGCCACCGGGCCGGTGATGGACGCCGGCAGAATGGTCTCAACGGCCTTTTTGCCGAAGAAGCGCACCAGCAGGCCGGCGGCGATGGACACAAGGCCGGAGAAGATGATGCCGAACTGCGCGTACTGGATGGCCTCGGTGGGCAGGATGCCGTCCACCTTCACAAAGCCCTCGGCGGCGCACATGCTGGAGATGGCCGTCAGATAGGCGAAGCTGGAGCCGTAGTACAGCGGGATCTTGCGGCCGGTGATCAAAATGAAGCACAGGGTGGCAAGGCCGCTGGCGAAGATCGTGGTGGAGACCTGGAAGCCGGTGACCAGCGCCACGGTCACCGTGGCGGGGAACATGACGATCACCTGCTGGATCGCGTACAGCAGCAGTTTGACGAAGCTTGGGCATTCGTCCGGCAAATAGCCGAGCGTGTTCTGAGTTTCTTTCATGACAACGAACCCTTTCCTTTCACTCTGCGAAGTTTCCTTCCCGGGGAAATGAAAGCCGGCCGCGCGCCGGCAAGGCCGCACGGCGCGCTCCAGCAGGCGCCGGCGGGCCCGCCGCAAAACGCACTGCGGCCCTCAAAACCCCATTCTTACAAATCATACTATATTTCGCGGGGAATTTCACTACCATTTTTCAAATTTGTGCCATAAAATTTACAAAGTATACCCGAAGATGCAAAAACCGGGCCGGGGAGGCGTCTCCCCGGCCCGGCCGGTGTTCAGGCGTCGGCCGCCGCGCCCTTGCCGGACAGGCGGATGTCCTCGCCGCAGAAGAACATCGTCTCACAGCTGCCCAGAAGGCGCGAGACGATTTTTTCCGTGTAGCGGCGCTGCAAGTCGCGGTCGGTCACGATGTTGGAGGTGTAGATCGTGGGCAGGCCGCGGCACACGCGCGTGTTGATCAGGCTGTACAGGCAGCTGCTGACATACGGCGTGATGAACTCCGTGCCCAGATCGTCCAAAATCAGCAGCTCGGCGTCCATCATCGAGCCCAGCGTGTCGCCCTCGCGGCCGAAACGCTCCTTCTCCACGGCGTCAAACGCGTTCTGCGCGCTGACGTACACCACGTTGTAACCCTTGTCCAGCACGGTGCGCGCAATGGCCAGCGCCAGATGCGTCTTGCCGAGGCCCGCATAGCCGCACATGTACAGGCTGGGGTTTTTCAGCGTGAAATTGTCCGCCCAGTCGCGGGCATAATCGCGCAGGCGGGCCATGTGCTGGCGCATGGTGCAGCCCAGCTCCTCCACATAGGTGTTCGGATACCGCTCCAGCGAGAAGCTCTCGAAGCTGGAGAGCTCCAGCGGGGAGGAGGCGTTCACCGCCTCGCGGCGCATCTCGCGCACAAGCGCGCGCACACACTCGCAAAGCCGCCCGTCCGGCAGACGGCCGGTGTCGCGGCAGTGCGGGCAGGTGAAGGCGGGTTCGGCGTCGGCGGCGTGGCCCGCCTGTTTCAGCAGGGCGTTGCGCTGCGCGGTGCAGCTGCGCGCTTCGGCGAGGGCCGCGTCGATCTGCTCCCGCGGCGCGCCGCGCACAGCCAGCTTGGCGGCGCGGATGCCGGCCTCGCGCTGCTGGTTTTCCAGTTCGGTCAGCGCGGGCAGCGCGGCATGGCGCGCCTCGTCCGCCTGGCGCGCCAGCGTCATGGCCTTCTGCCGGCGCTCGGCTACGATGCGCTGCGCCCGGCGGATCAGCTCTGCATTGGTGGTCATGCTCAGCCCTCCTCTGGCTTATGGAATGTCGGCGCGCGCTGCGGCACGCCCGTCAGGATGCGGCGCGCGTTCGGGTTCGATGCGGGCTGCACGTTGCGCATGGTGGTGGCGCTCTCGCTGATCACGTCGCGTAGCGTGCGCTTGCCGTCCGTGTACCAGCGGCGCAAAATGCCGCTGATGTAGCGGATCTCCTTTTTGTCGCCGGCCTCGGCGACGGCCTCGGCGATCATTGTGCGGTCAAAGCCCAGCTCCTCGTGCCAGCTGATGATGGCGCGGCTCTGCGTGCGCGTGAATTTGGCGTCCGGCTTGCCCAGCAGCTCGGCGGCTTCCTTTTCATATTCTTTGTGGCGGGCCATCATGGCCAGATGCGCCTCGGCCAGCTCGCCCGTGCTGATGCCGCGGCCCTGCCAGTCAAGCAGGACTTTTTCGATGTAGCCCACGTTGCGCTTGCCCTCGCCCGCGCAGTGGGAGATCCCCAGCAGAATCACCTCCAGCGGGATCTTGTCCTCGGCGTACAGGGTGACGAGCACGGCGGTATCGTGCGGGGAGATGGCGCCGCCCAGCAGGCGCTGGCTCTCCTGCACCAGCTGCGCCACGTTCGGGTCTCGCAGGGAGGCGCTGGTCACTTCGTCCCGCGTCAGATGGGCGCGCGGGTGCGCGGGCGCGGCGTCGATGTCGCCGGGGGCGGCGGGGCCGGTGTCCTCAAACAGGCCGGCGCCTTTCCAGTAGACCAGCGCAGCGCGCGCTTTTTCCGCGCTTTTCAGGCGCAGCGCGCGCGCGATCTTCTCCGGGTTGCTCTCGCCCGTGGAAAGAACGTACAGCGCCACGCGCAGCCAGTCGTCCTCCAGCTGCGGCAGGCGCGAAAAAATGAGCTGCGGCACGGCGATGCTGTCGCCCGTCTGCGGTGCAATGCGGTACGCCATCGCGGCGCCTCCTCTCCTGCGTAAGTAAATCCTATATAGTATAGTAGCACAAAACGGCCGCGTGCGCTAGTGCTGCGGCGCAGCGCGCATCTCGGCGCGCCGGCGCAGGATGCCGCCGATGTTGCGCCGGAACACAAATACGGTCACGAGCGGCCCCAGCACATCCGAAAGGGGCTCGGCGAAAAACACGGCCTCGGCGCCGAACAGCGCCGGCAGGGCGAACACCGCCGCAAAGTACACGAATTTGCGCCAGAAGGACAGCGGCAGCGACAGGCGCACCTGCCCGATGGCGGTCAGCCCGTCCACCAGCTCGTACTGCACGCCCAGCGGGATGATGAACAGCGTGCAGATGCGGATGGCGCGCACGGCCTCGGCCGCGACGTCGGCGTTCTGCGTGAACAGCCGCACGAACAGCGGCCCGGCCACCCAGGACAGCACGAACAGCACGGCTGTGTAGCCGGCGCACAGCCGCGTGATGCAGCGGTACGCCTCGCGCACGCGCCCGGTCTGGCACGCGCCGTAATTGTAGCTCAAAATGCTCTGCGTGCCGCCGCTGATGCCGCCCAGCGGCATGGTGACGATCAGCATGAAGCTCTGCGCGATGGTGGCGCACGTCAGCAGCACGTCGCCGCGTCCCGGGCCGCCGTAGTGCTGCAAAACGGCGTTCATCGCAATGATCATCACATTGTCCATCGCGATGATGATGAACGGGGTGAAGCCGAACGTCAGCACGCGGCGCACGACGGCAAGGTCGATGCGCGAGGGGCGCAGATGCACCGGCATGCTTTTGCGCGTGAGCAGGATCAGCACATATACGCTGCTGGCGCACTGCGACAAAACGGTGGCCAGCGCGCCGCCGGCGACGCCCATGTCCAGCGCAAAGATGAAAACGGGGTCGAGCACGATGTTCGTCACGGCGCCCAGCACGACGCTTTTCATGCCGGCCTTCGCATAGCCCTGGCAGACCACGAATTGGTTGAGCCCCGCGGCCATCAGCGCGAACGGCGTGCCGAGGATGTAAACGAAGAAGTAGGCCTCCGCGTACGGGTAGGCTGCCTCCGACGCGCCGAACGCGCGCAGGATCGGCTCGCGCAGCGGCAGCACGACGGTCATCACCAGCGCGCTGAACACCCAGATGAGGATAAAGCAGTTGGAAAGGATCTTTTTGGCGTGGCGCAAATTGCCCTCGCCCATGCTGATGCCGACAAGCGGCGCGCCGCCCACCCCGACCAGCGAGGCGAACGAGGCCACCATCGTCACAATGGGCCCGCACACGCCCACGCCGGCCAGCGCGATGTCGCCCACTTCGGGAATGTTGCCGATGTACATGCGGTCGACAATGCTGTATAAAACGCTGACGAACTGCGCGAGCATGCTGGGAATGGCGATGCGCCACACCAGCGTGCGCACATGGTCGCGGCCAAGATCGTTCTCCATTTTCATAACGCACAAGCCCCCTCTTCCGCACGGCGGTGACGCATCCTATTGTAACAAGCTTTGAGCAAAAGGGGAAGGGGAAAAGGGCAAAAATTTCGCGCGTTTTTCGCACGCTTTTTGTGCGCGCCGCAGTTTGACTTTTGCGCGGGCGGCTGGTACAATATTTTTGTTATGCGGGCATGGCGGAATTGGCAGACGCGCTGGTTTTAGGGTCCAGTGTCAAAGACGTGCAGGTTCAAGTCCTGTTGCCCGCACCAAAGTAGACAAAAGTCATGTATAACGCTGGTTATACATGACTTTTGCTTTCTTTAAACATTATATCCAATGCGAGGCACTAGAGATCAGGTGTTCCTCCAATAACATGGTTGCAACCCCAAGTTGACAATGTGCATTCCGTAAAATATAGAAAATACCAGTTCGACTTGGTTAAAATTAACCCATCAAATT
>DXGT01000160.1 GCA_019113785.1 Candidatus Ruthenibacterium merdigallinarum
TGGCGCTCACCTCCTCCAGCGCCGGCGCCAGCCTGTCGTACTTCGCCTTTGTGCGCACCAGCTCGAGGACGCAGGGCATCAGGCTCGCTTCGTCGCGCACGTCAAGGCCCGTCGTCTCGCTGAGCACCTGATAGAAAATGCCGTCCGCCAGGCGCAGCGCCACTGCGGCGCTGCCGGTGCCGAGGTCCATCGAGCGGACGCTGACGCCCTCGATGTACGGGCAGTCGAACTGTGCGGCGGCCAGATCGCGCATCACGTCCAGCTGCTGCGCATACGCGCGTACCGCCTCGTATACGCCGGTTTGCAGCCAGTGGTCGGGCGCGAGCATCGTCACCCAGCGCGGCAGTGCAAAGCCCACCTCGCGGATGGGGAATTCGTACAGCAGCTGGCGCAGGATGTCCGTGATCGCCTCCTGCGTCAGATCGACGCAGGAGATCGGCAGCACCGGGTGGCCGTACCGCGCGCGCAGCGCGCCGGCCAGCTCCTGCGCGCCGGCGCTCGCGGGGTCCGTGCAGTTGAGCAGGATGACAAAGGGCTTTTGGATCTCCTCCAGCTGCGCGATCACGCGCTGCTCGGCCTCTTCGTACGCCTCGCGCGGGATGTCGCTGATGCTCGCATCCGTCGTGACGACAAGGCCGACGGTGGAATGCTCGCAGATGACCTTCTGCGTACCGGTCTGCGCGGCCACGTCGAAGGGCACCGCCTCGTCGAACCACGGGCTTTTGACCATGCGCGGCCGCGCGCCCTCCTCGTGGCCCATCGCCCCTTTCACCATATAGCCGACACAGTCGATCAGGCGGGTGCGGAACTCCCCGCCGCCCTCCAGCGCGACGGTCACCGCCTGCTCCGGGACGAATTTCGGCTCCGTCGTCATGATGGTGCGGCCCGCCGCCGACTGCGGCAGCTCATCGGTCGCGCGCTGGCGGAAGGCGTCGCTGTCGATCTCCGGCAAGAGCATCAGTTCGACAAAGCGTTTGATGAACGTGCTTTTTCCCGTGCGCACCGGGCCGACCACGCCGATGTAGATGTCGCCGCCCGTGCGGGCGGCTATATCGTTGTAGATCTCATAGCGCTCCATGTCGTCGCCTCCTTCAGTCGCCGTGCGGGATCAGCAGGCGCTGCGCGCCGCCCAGCGTGTCTTCCTCCAGCCCGTTCGCCCCAAGCACGGCGCTGGGCGGCGCGCCGTAGCGCTTGGCGATGTCGAACACCTCTTCGCCCTTCTGCGCAAAATACACATGCAGCGCAATGTCGCCGCCGTTTTCGCGCGCGCCCGCCTCCTGCACGTTTCCCAGCGCCGCGCAGGCGCGCACGCAGCTGGCAAAGCCGTTCACTGCAAGCGTCACCTGGGCCTGCACCTCGTCGCCGCTTTTTTGCGCCGCCACATCCAGTACGCCGGCGCTGCACAGCGCGCACAGCTGCTGGGCCGGCACGTCGTACGCGGGTTCCAGCGTGTATTCGCACATTTTGTCGTAGCAGTCGATCTCGCCCGTCTCGCTCTCGCACAGCACATGCGCCGTCACGGTGCCGCGCAGCACGGTTTTCCCCTCCTGCTCGACGGCCTCCACCTCGTGCGGCGTCGCCATCGCCTCCAGCACGCGCGCCCCCGCGTCCGGCAGCTGGCCCTTTGCGACGGCGGTCACCCTGCGCGCAAAGGGTTCCTGCGCGCATTCCAGCGCCGCCTCCTCCGGCGTCAGCTCCAGCGTGCAGCGCGAAGAAAATGCGTCGGCGACGGCGTTTACCTGCACGTCGCGCCACACACGCAGCACGAGCGACGCCGTCATGAGCAAAAGCATCTTGCCCTGCGCGGGTTCCAGCGCGCAGTTCGCCGGCGTCAGCAGCGCCGCGGCGCGGCAGTCGGGCGGGACGTCGCCGACGTCGATCACCTCGTTCACCGGGATCTCGCAGCGCACATGGTGCAGGGCCGCGTCCTCGCCGCGGCACAGAAGGTCGGCGCGCAGCGTGCTTTTGACCACCGCCTTGCCCGCCAGCAGCTCCACCTGCGCGGCGTCTGCCGCGCACGCTGCGCCCAAAAGCATCTTCACGTCGTCCTGCGCGCCCAGCTCCTCTTCTACGCTGACGATCTTCTCCGCGCCGGCCACACAGGCGGCGCTTACGAGGGTCTGCGTCTTTTGGTAGACCCCGTCGCCCGCAAGCCCGCTCACCACATCGGCGCTCTGCTGCGCCCATGCGCGCACATGCAGCAAAAACGCGCCGCGCACCTCCACGCGCCGCCCGCTCACGGCCCGACAGTTCACGTACTCCGTCTGTCCCGCCGCCTCGATCAGCGCGCCGGCGGGGTCGTATTCGCCCAGCCGGCACTCGACCTGCTTTGTGAACGGCAGCTTCTGCTCCGTGCGGCACAGCGCGCCGTCGCCCTCGGCCTGGTACAGCACCGCGCACCGCAGATACCCCTCGACCGTCACCCGGCCCTGCGCGGCCTGTTTTTGCAGCACGACGGGCGTCACGAAGCATTTGACGACCTTGAACACCTGCGCGAGATAGTCCGGGATGAGGAACTCCGTCTCAACCGGCAGTTCCAGGCTCG
>DXGT01000161.1 GCA_019113785.1 Candidatus Ruthenibacterium merdigallinarum
TGTCGTCAAGGGCTACAAGATGGTCAACGACGTCAAGGACGGCGGCGTGTTTATGATCAACTGCCAGTGGAGCGACGAAGAGCTGGATCACCACATGCCCGCTGAGGCCAAGCGCTACATCGCGAAGCACAACGTCCAGCTGTACACCATCAACGCCATCGACAAGGCCATCGAGATCGGCCTTGGCAAGCGCACGAACACGATCCTGCAGTCTGCGTTCTTCGCGCTGGCCGGCGTGCTGCCCCGTGAGGACGCCATCAAGTATATGAAGCAGGCGGCCGAGAAATCCTTCGCCAAGAAGGGCCAGGCCATCGTCGAGATGAACTGGAAGGCCATCGACGCCGGCTTCGACGCCTATCACAAGGTCGAGGTGCCGGCTTCCTGGGCCGACGCGAAAGACCCGGCCGACGACCACCAGATGGCCGGCAACCCCGCCACCGTCGACATGGTCAAGAACCTGCTGAACCCGATCGGCAAGATGGACGGCGACAGCCTGCCCGTCTCCGCGTTCGAGAAGTATGTGGACGGCCAGTTCGAGCAGGGCGCTTCCGCCTATGAGAAGCGCGGCGTGGCCGTCACCGTGCCCGAGTGGAACGCCGACAAGTGCATCCAGTGCAACCAGTGCGCGTATGTGTGCCCGCACGCCACCATCCGTCCCTTCGCGCTGACCGCCGACGAGGCCGCCAAGGCTCCCGCCGCGCTGAAGACGAAGAAGATGAACGGCAAGGGCTGCGAGGACTACCTGTTCACGATGGCGGTTTCCCCGCTGGACTGCATGGGCTGCGGCGTGTGCGTGGGCGTTTGCCCGGCCCCCGGCAAGGCCATCACGATGGTCCCGCAGGAGAGCCAGCTCGACCAGCAGGAGGTCTTCGACTACTGCGTGGCCAACATCGACAAGAAGCCCGGCATGATGGCCGAGACCACCGTCAAGGGTTCTCAGTTCAATCAGCCGCTGCTTGAGTTCTCCGGCTCGTGCGCGGGCTGCGCCGAGACCAGCTATGCCCGCCTGATCACCCAGCTGTTCGGCGAGCGCATGTTCATCTCCAACGCCACCGGCTGCTCGTCCATCTGGGGCGGCCCGGCTGCCACGTCTCCGTACACCCGCAACCGTCTGTCCGGCAAGGGCCCGGCCTGGGCGAACAGCCTGTTCGAGGACAACGCCGAGCACGGCTTCGGCATGTACCTGGGCCAGAAGACCATCCGCAACAGCCTGGTCGAGAAGACCAACGCGCTGATGGCCGTCGAGTATGCCCGTCCCGAGCTGAAAGAGGCTGCGCAGGGCTGGCTGGATACGCTGGAGGATGGCAAGGCCAACGGCCCCGCCACCGACAAGTATGTGGCCGCCCTGGAAGAGGCCATCGAGCCGGGCTGCACCTGCGAGGCGTGCACGCTGGCCGGCGAGATCCTCGAGAAGAAGCAGTACCTGTCCAAGAAGTCCGTGTGGATCTTCGGCGGCGACGGCTGGGCGTATGACATCGGCTTCGGCGGCCTGGACCATGTCCTGGCTTCCGGCGAGGACGTCAACGTGATGGTCTTCGACACCGAGGTGTACTCCAACACCGGCGGCCAGGCCTCCAAGGCCAGCCAGATCGGCCAGGTCGCGCAGTTCGCGGCGGCCGGCAAGGCCATCGGCAAGAAGAGCCTGGCGGAGATCGCCATGAGCTACGGCTACGTCTATGTGGCCCAGATCGCCATGGGCGCCGACCAGAACCAGACCATCAAGGCGCTGGCGGAGGCCGAGAGCTATCACGGCCCGTCCCTGGTCATCGGCTACGCCCCGTGCGAGATGCACGGCGTCAAGGGCGGCATGACCAACTGCCAGAACGAGATGAAGCGTGCCGTGCAGTGCGGTTACTGGAACATGTTCCGCTTCGACCCGCGCAAGAAGGCCGAGGGCAAGAACCCGTTCACGCTGGATTCCAAGGCTCCCACCGCGGATTACAAGGAGTTCATCGAGAGCGAGACCCGCTACAGCCGTCTGGAGCGCGCCTTCCCGGAGCGCGCGGCCGTGCTGTTCGACAAAGCGGCGCAGGCTTCGAAGGATCGCTATGCCTTCCTGAACAAGCTGGCGAAGCTCTACGCGCCCGACGAGGAGTAATCCCTCCGTTACAAAACGCGCAGCAGGCGCCCCGGTTTACGCCGGGGCGCCTGTTTTTTCTGTGCGGGGCCGCCTCCGGCGGCGCGCCGTTTTTCACAGCGGCACGCCGCGTTTTTTTCGTGTCCTGCGGATATTTGCGTTTGGCGCAGGAAACTGTTAGAATAATAGTATTACGGGCCATGGCGCGCGGCGGGCAAGCGGGACGGCGCGGCCGGTGCGGCGCATCCGGGGCCCATAGCGCACCGCGGGCGAAGCGGAGCCCGCCGCAGCAGGGAAGGGGAATGTGGCAGATATGGCGAAAATGCAGGGAAATACGACGCGCGCGAAGGAGCTGGCGCTGGACCTCGGGGCCGACATCCTCGGCAGCATTTTGTACGCGGCGGGCATTTACACGTTTGCCAGCGGCGCCGACTTCGCGCCGGGCGGCATCTCCGGCCTCGCGCTCATCGTCAACTACCTGTGGGGCCTGCCCATCGGCCTGATGACGCTCGCCATCAACGTGCCCATCGTGCTGTTCAGCTTCCGGCTGCTGGGGCGGCGCTTTTTCCTCAAGAGCGTGCGCACGATGATCTTCAACACGCTCTTTGTCGACCTTGTGTTCCCGCTGCTGCCTGTATACAGCGGCGACCGGCTGACGGCCGCGCTGTTCTCCGGCGCGCTGTTGGGCGCGGGGCTGGGCGTCATCTACATGCGCGGCTCGTCCACCGGCGGGGCGGACTTTGTGGTGATGGCGCTGAAAAAGCTGCGCCCGCACCTCTCGCTGGGGCAGCTGACGCTGGCGGTCGATCTGTTCATCATCCTGCTGGGCTGGCCGGTGTTTGGCGACCTGGACGCCGTGCTGTACGGCTCCGTGGCCGTGGCCACCGCGTCGGTGCTGATCGACAAGGTGCAGTTCGGCATGAGCGCGGGGCGTCTGGTGCAGGTGATCACCGTGCACGGGCCGCAGGTGGCGCAGGCGATCTCGCAAAGCTGCGAGCGCGGCTCCACGATCATCCGCGCAGTGGGCGCGTACACGGGCGAGGAGCGGCAGGTGCTGCTGTGCGCATGCAGCAAGGCCGAGGCGTACAAGGTGCGCGCCGCGGCCTATGCCGTGGACCCGGACTGCTTTGTGATGATCAGCGAGACGAACGAGGTGTTCGGCGAGGGGTTTCGCAGCGCGCAGCCGTGAGCGCACGGCTTGCCACGCGCCGGGCGGCGTGATACAATAACACCAGCGCGGCCGGCACAGGCGCCGGCGGCGCACTGGGAGGAGGGGATCGATCGTGACGGCATCCATCGGCGCACACGCGCTGGAGGCGCTGGCGCGCCGCGCGGCCGAGGCGGTCTGCGTGGCCGACGCGCGGTACGACTGCACGGCCAAACTGGCGCAGACGGCCGACCTGTTTGCGCAGGTCATCGCCTCCGGGCGGTTTTTGCCGCAGTTTTTGACAGAGCTGGACGACGAAGAGCGGCGCAATTGGGTGGAGTGCTGCCCGCCGGAGGAGGACGCCCCCGCGGCGCAGGAGGAGACGTATGTCCGCGCCATGCCGCAGGGCCGCGGCGTGTGGTTCCCGCCGGCCGTGCGCGGCAAAAACCCCGTGCCGCAGGCGGGCGCGCAGACGGTAGCCGTGCGTTGCTTACAGCCGCTGCTGCCCTGCGAGGGCATCGCGCTGGGCTGCGTCAACCTGGCCGCGCACCTCGGCGCGGGCGATCTGCCCGCGCTGGACGAGGCGCTTTTGTGCGACACGGTGTCAATCGCCGTGCACCTGCTGGACAATGCGCTCGATGCGGCGGGCTATCCCGACGGGCGGTGCAGCCGCATGACGCGCGCCACGCGGCGCATCGGCATCGGCGTGATGGGCCTGGCCGAGGTGCTCGGCGCGCGCGGCCTCGCATACGATTCCGATGAGGCGCGCGCGTTTGCCGCCGGAGTGTGGCGCACCCTCCGCACGCAGGCCGAAGAGGCCTCGCGCAGGCTGGCGTTGGCGCGCGGGCCGTTCCCGCTGTTCGCCGAAAGCGTGTACCGGGACGGCGCGGCGCGGCGCAACGCCGCGCTGACGGCGCAGGCGCCGGACGCGGCGCTGGCGGCGCTGTGCGGCGTGACGCCCGGCGCGCTGCCGCGCGGCGAAGCGAGCGCCGAGGCGTGCCTGCGCATGCAGGCGGCGCTGCAGGACGAGGCCGACGGCGCGGTGCTGCTGCCGGTGCGATTTGCAAGCCGCGACGAGGCGCAGCGCCTGTGCGCGCTGGCGTATTCGCTGGGCTGCGCCGGCGTTGCGATCGACCGCGGGGACGAGGGGCGGGCGCAGCCCGAAAAAGCCGCGCAGGAGGCGGAGCCGCCGGCGGGCGGGCAAGCGTCTCTTGCAACGTCCGCCGAGGGGTCCGAGGCGCAAAGCCGGACGCAGGTGCAGTGGGATGAGGCGCGGTTTTGCCCGAACTGCGGCCGCCCGCTGCAGCGCGAACGGGGCCGGCTCTGCTGTCCCACCTGCGGGCCACTGCCGTCCCCACAGACGGCAGAATGATGGAAAAATCCATTGACAGCAAACCCCGCTTTTCGGGTATGTGTATAATCGGCGCGAAGTTTTACGAAAAGGATTTCAACTTTTCCACCGAGTTTTACACTTTGTATAGCCCGATTTCCACGATTTATGTTGAAAACTCAGTGGAAAGCGTTTAAAACTGCGCAAAACAGCGCCGCGTTTTCCACAATCTTCCGCGCGCAGCGCGCGGGAAAGACTACGCTTTGTTGAACGAGCCCCACGGCGCCCCTTGTGGGACAAAAGGCGGGGCGGCGTCTCAAAATGCAACAAATGACACACATCGAAAGGAATCCTGCCATGAACAAATGGGTGTACCGGCTGGAGCGCCGCTTCGGCCGCATCTGTATCCAGAACCTGATGCTTGTGATCATCGTCGGCCAGGCGATGGTCTATCTCGCCACGGTGCTCACGCCGGGGCTGGGGCTTGTCTCGCAGCTGTCGCTCAGCTGGCCCGCCGTCATGCGCGGGCAGGTGTGGCGGCTGCTCACGTTCGTGTTCATCCCCGAGACGTTCCAGCCGTTCGGCCTGCTGCTGTCGCTGTACTTTTACTATCTGGTGGGGCATACGCTGGAGCAGACCTGGGGCGATTTCCGCTTCAACGTGTACTATCTGCTGGGCATGGTGGGCGCCATCGTCAGCGCGGTCATCACGGGGTCGGCCAGCTCGTACTATCTCAACCTGTCGCTGTTTTTCGCCTTCGCCACGCTCTATCCGGATTTCCAGGTCCTGGTGCTGTTCATTTTGCCGGTGAAGATGAAATATCTGGGGCTTTTGTCGGCGGCGCTGTGCATCATCAACTTCCTGTTCGGGTCGTGGGCGACCAAGGCGAGCGTGCTGTTTGCGCTGGCGAATTTCCTGCTGTTTTTCGGCGGCGACTTCATCGCCCTGGCGCGCCGCGAGTGGATGTACTACAAAAACCGGCGCAACTGGCGGCGCGGCGGCTGGTGATCGGCGAGCCCCT
>DXGT01000162.1 GCA_019113785.1 Candidatus Ruthenibacterium merdigallinarum
CCGTACAGGTTCAGCGCCGTGTCCGGCATGGCGGATATCTGCCGCGCGGCCTGCTTGAGCACGTTCATATCCGGCTCGAACATGCGCACGATGATCTGCTTTTCCACGTGTTTCTCCAACGACTGCATGGGCAGTTCCTCCTCTTTGTGTTATACGTCCTGTGCGCGGAAGGCCTCGAAATGCACCGGCTGGCCGTTTGCAAAGCGCTGGCACAGCGGCTGCGGCAGGCCCAGCGCGGCGCGGCGCGCCATGTCCAGCGCGCGCTGCGCGGCAAAGTCGCGCACGGTCTCGCGCGTGCGGCGCTCCATCAGCATGCGGTGCACGTACACGGCCGTCTCGTCCGCCGCCGCGATGTACACAAGCCCCACGGGCTTTTCCTTCGTGCCGCCGCCCGGTCCGGCGATGCCGGTGACGCCCACGCCGATGTCCGCGCCGGCGGCTTCGCGCACGCCGCGCGCCATCGCGGCCGCCACCTCGGGCGACACGGCCCCGTGCTGCGCCAGCATCTCGGCCGGCACGCCCAGAAAGCGCGTTTTCGCCTCATTCGCATACGTGCAGACGCCGCAGCCGAACACCTCGCTGGCGCCCGGCACGCCGGTGATGCGTTGCGACACAAGGCCGCCCGTGCAGCTCTCGGCCGTGGCCAGCGTCTTGCCGTTTTCGCGCAGCACGCGCACGAGCGTATGCTCCAGCGAAGGCTCGCTCTGCGTGTACACCGCGTCGCCCAGCACGTCGCAAAAGCGCTGCGCCAGATTTTCGCACATCGCGCGCGCCTTTTCGTCGTTTTCGGCGCGCGCGGTGATGCGCACCACCACCTCGCCGTTTTTGGCGTACAGCGCGGCCGTGGGGTTGTCGCCCTGCAAGAGCGCCGCCACGCGGCCCTCGAGGTGGCTTTCGCCCACGCCGGCCACGCGCAGGGAAATGGAGTGCAGCGCCCCCTCGCCCAGCGAGGCCAGCCACGGGCGCACCTGCTCGAGGAACATCGGGCGCATCTCGCCCGGCGGCCCCGGCAGCAGCACGGCCCGGCGGCCGGGCTTTTTTGCGTCCTCAAAGATCATGCCGGGCGCAGTGCCGTTGTGGTTTCGCAGCGTGCGCCCGCGCACGGGCACATAGGCCTGCTTTTTGTTGTTCTCCGGCGTGGTGCGCCCGCCCGCGGCAAAAAAGCGCTCGATGTCCGCCTCCACGCTCTCGTCGTAGCGCAGTTCGTCCCCGAACGCGCGCGCGACGGTCTGCTTTGTCACGTCGTCGTCCGTGGGGCCGAGGCCCCCGGTGAACACCAGCAAATCGCTGCGCGCCATGGCCGCGCGCACGGCGGCCTCCAGGCGCGCGGGGTTGTCGCCCACGACGGTTTGATAGTACACGTTGATGCCCAAGGCCGCCAGCTCGCGCGAGAGGAACTGCGCGTTCGTGTTGACGATGTCCCCCAGCAGAAGCTCGGTGCCCACGGCGATGATCTCCGCAATCAATGGCTGTGCCTCCCTTTTCGCAGCGCCAAACGGCGCGTCACAGGATGATCTTCACGCACTCGGCCTTTTCAAAGGCCTCCTGTTCGAGCGCGGCCAGCTGCGGCGCGCCGGCCTCCGCCGCCTCGACCTCCGCCAGCGTCGGCTTTGTCTTGGGGTGCGGCGGGGTGAAGATGGTGCAGCAGTCCTCATAGGGCTGGATGCTCGTCTCGAACGTGCCGATGTGCCGCGCGATCTCGGTGATCTGCGTCTTGTCCATTCCGATGCACGGGCGCAGCACGGGCAGCTCCTGCGCGCTGTCGGTGCACGCCAGCGCCATCAAGGTCTGGCTGGCCACCTGCGCCAGGCTCTCGCCCGTGACGATGGCCTTCGCGTCGTCCCGCTTTGCCAGCATCGCGGTGATGCGCAGCATGCTGCGGCGCATCAGCACCGTGAACAGGTCGGCCGGCACATGGTCGCGCAGGTACTCCTGCGCGGCGGTGTAGGGCACGACGTACACGTTGAGGTTGCCCGTCCACGGCGCGAGCTCCCTGGCCAGCTGCAGCACTTTCATGCGCGCGCGCTCGCTGGTGTAGGGCGGGCTTGCGAAGTGCGCGCATTGCAGGCTCAGGCCGCGGCGCGCCATCATATAGCCCGCCACGGGGCTGTCGATGCCGCCGGACAGCATCAAAAACGCCTTGCCGGACGTGGACACGGGCAGCCCGCCCGCGCCCGGGCGCTTGCCGCCGTGCACATAGGCGGCGAAATCGCGGATCTCCACCATGACGTTCACGTCCGGGTGGTGCACGTCCACCTTCAGATGCGGGTACGCGGCCAGCAGCACGGCGCCCAGCTCGCGCGCGAGCTCCATGCTGTTGAGCGCAAAGCTCTTGTCGCTGCGCTTGGCGCTCACCTTGAACGTGCGCGCGGCGCGCAGCGTGTCGCGCAGGTATTCGACGGCCGTGTCGCCGATCGAGCGCATGTCCTTTTCGCACACGGCCGCGCGCGCCAGCGAGGCGATGCCGAAGATCTTCGACACGTTCTCGAACGCGAGGTCCATGTCGGCGCCGTCGTCCAGCGGCTCGGCGTACATGGTGGACTGCGCCTTGTACACGCGGAACTCGCCCGCGGCGGCAAGGCGGCGGCGCATCGTCTTGAGCAGCACGCTCTCGAACGTGGCGCGGTTGAGGCCCTTGAGGGCCATCTCGCCCTGGTAGGCGAGGATGAGTTCTTTCATAAATTCGCTTCTTCCCGTTTTTGCCGCGCAGCGCGGCTTATTTTCTCACTTTCGCACTTTCGCCAGCGCCCGGATGCCGTCGCGCAAACCGGCCAGCAGCGCGTCCACATCCTCGGCGGTGTTCTCGCCCGAGAACGACACGCGCACGGCGCCGTCCACGCGGCTGCGCGCAAGGCCCATCGCGTTCAGCGTGTGGCTGGCCTCCCCCTTCGAGCAGGCCGACCCGCTGGAGACGCAGACGTCGCGGCTCTCGAGGAAATGCAGCATCGTCTCGCTGCGGATGTTTTCGACCGAGAAATTCGCCACGTCCGGCAGCGCGTCCTCGGGGCTGTTGCGCACGATGCCCTCGATGCCCGCAAGGCCCTTCCACAGCCGGTCGCTCAGCGCCCTGACGCGCTGCGCGCGCGTCTTGTCGGCCTGCAACAGCTCCACGGCTTTGGCCATGGCGGCGATGTAGGCCGTGTTCTCGGTGCCCGGGCGCATGCCGTACTCCTGCAGGCCGCCCAAAATCAGCGGCTCGATGTGAAAGCCGCGGCGCAGGTACAGAGCGCCCACGCCCTTGGGCGCGTGGATCTTGTGGCCGGAGACGGCGTAGCTGTCGATCATGGTGGCCGACAGCTTCAGCGGCACCTTGCCCCACGCCTGCACGCCGTCCACATGCACGGCGGTGCGCGGGTTCTTGGCCTTCACCTCGCGCGCTAAGCGCGCGACGTCCATAATGGTGCCCACCTCGTTGTTCACGTGCATGCACGCGCACAGCGCCGTCTTTGTGCCCACGGCACGCACCATGGCGTCGAGGTCCAGATGGCCCTGCGCGTCCGGCCGGACGGTGGTGACGCGCCAGCCCTGCTTTTGCATGTAGCTGACGGCGTTCTGCACGGCCGGGTGCTCGAAGCCGGAGACGACGATGTGCTCGCCCCACGCCGCGCGCGCGCGCAACGCGCCCTGCACGGCGATGTTGTCGGCCTCGGTGCCGCTGCCGGTGAAGAGGATCTCCCCCGTTTTCACGCCGAGGCTGGCGGCCACGGTCTCGCGCGCGGCGCTGATGATGGCCTCGGCCCGCGCGCCCGCCGCGTACAGCGAGGACGGATTGGCAAAGTGCTCGCGCAGCACGCGCGCCGCGGTCTCGGCGGCCTCGTCCGCCACGCGCGTGGTGGCGGCGTTGTCCAGATAATGCACGGCAAAGCCCTCCTGTCGGTCCACATATATACGTTATTATACAACACCGTGTGCCGCGGCGCAACCCGCCGCGGCACAAAAAGCGGCGTCCGGCGGGAGAAGCCCCGCCGGGCGCCGGCCGCTTTTTTGTATCGGTTTCAGAACAGGCCGCTGATCACGCCGTTCTCGTCCACGTCGATGCCCTCGGCCGCCGGCTTTTTCGGCAGGCCCGGCATCGTCATGATGTTGCCCATCACGGCCACCGCGAAGCCCGCGCCCGCGGACAGGCGCACCTCGCGCACCGTCATGGTGAAGTTTTCGGGCGCGGCCAGGAGCGACGCGTCGTCCGAGAAGCTGTACTGCGTTTTCGCCACGCACACGGGCAGGTTCCCGTAGCCGTTCTTCTCGAGCTCCGCCAGCGTTTTCGCCGCCGCGGGCTGGAACACGACGTCCTTCGCATGGTACACGCGCTGCGCAAGGCTGCGCAGCTTGTCCGCGATGGGCGCGTCCTGTTCGTAGGCGAAGTGCAGCGGGCGGTCCTCCATGATGTCCAGCACGGTCTTGGCCAGCGCGAGGCCGCCCTCGCCGCCCTTGGCGAACACCTCGCTGAGCGCGCACGGCACGCCCAGCTTTGCGCAGTAGTCGGCCAAAAAGGCGTGCTCCTCGGCGCTGTCGGTGGGGAACGCGTTCACGGCCACGCACACGGGCAGGCCGTACACCTCGCGCAGGTTCTGCACGTGGCGCGCCAGGTTCTCCGCGCCCTTTGCCAGATACTCGACGCTCGGCGTGCCCAGCTCCGTCTTGGGGCAGCCGCCGTGGTGCTTGAGCGCGCGCACCGTGGCCACCACCACGGCCGCCGACGGCGCGATGCCGGCCATGCGGCACTTGATGTCGAGGAATTTCTCGGCGCCCAGATCCGCGCCGAAGCCCGCCTCGGTGACGACGATGTCGCCCAGCTTCATGGCAAGGCGCGTGGCGATGACGCTGTTGCACCCGTGCGCGATGTTCGCAAACGGGCCGCCGTGGATCAGCGCGGGCGTGTGCTCGAGCGTCTGCACGAGGTTGGGGTCGAACGCGTCCTTCAAAAGCGCGGCCATGGCCCCCGCCGCGCCCAGCTGGCCGGCGGTGACGGGCTCGCCCTCGTAGGTGTAGGCCACCACGATGCGCGCAAGGCGCGCCTTCAAATCGGCAAGGTCGCTCGCGAGGCAGAAAATGGCCATCACCTCGCTGGCGACGGTGATGTCGAAGCCGTCCTCGCGCGGCACGCCGTTCACGCGGCCGCCCAGGCCGTCCGTGACGAAGCGCAGCTGGCGGTCGTTCATATCGACGCAGCGCTTCCAGGTGATGCGCCGCGGGTCGATGTGCAGCGCGTTGCCCTGGTAGATGTGGTTGTCGAGCATGGCGGCCAGCAGGTTGTTGGCCGCGCCGATGGCGTGCAGATCGCCGGTGAAGTGCAGGTTGATGTCCTCCATGGGCACCACCTGCGCGTAGCCGCCGCCGGCCGCGCCGCCCTTGATGCCGAACACGGGCCCGAGGCTGGGCTCGCGCAGCGCCAGCACCGCGCGCTTGCCCATGCGGTGCAGCGCATCGGCCAGGCCCACGCTGGTGGTGGTCTTGCCCTCGCCCGCGGGCGTGGGGCTGATGGCCGTCACCAGCACCACCTTCGCGTCGGGCTTTTCCGCCATGCGGCGCACCAGGCGGTGGTCCACCTTTGCCTTGTAGCGGCCGTAGGGGATCAGATCCTCCTCGCGCAGGCCAAGCTGCGCCGCCACTTCGCCGATGGGCAGCATCCGGGCCGCCTGGGCGATCTCGATATCCGTTTTCATTGCGCGTTCCCTCCCTGAAACCGGCGCAGAAAAGCGCGCCGCCCCGCGCCGGCAAGACGGCGTGATCCGTTTTTTCATCGCTGCCCTTATTGTACCAGACCCGCCCGCCCTTGGCAAGCCGCCTTTTCATTGACTTTTGCCCGCGGGCGGGATACAATGAAGCTGAGAGGAATCGAAAAAACGCACAGGCCCCGGCCTGGGAATCGAGGAGAATATGGCCATTCAGATCATTGCCGACAGCTGCTGCGACGTGACGGATGCGATGAAGAACCTTTTGAAGGTGGACATCGCCAGCCTGACGATCCAGGTGGGCGAAAAACAGTTTGTGGACGACGAGACGCTGGACACGTCCGTGCTCATCGCCGACATGAAGGCGTACAAGGGCGCGCCCACCACGGCCTGCCCCGCGCCGGAGGCGTACGCCGCGCTGATGGCAAAACAGCCCGAGAGCTTTGTCATCACGCTTTCGAGCAAGCTGTCCGGCAGCTACAACGCCGCGTGCGTCGGGCGCGACATCGCGCTGGAGGCCGACCCTTCGCTGAAGATCCACGTGTTCGACTCCGAGAGCGCCTCGGCCGGCGAGACGCGCATCGCGCTTTTCCTGCGCGACCTCATCGACGCCGGGCTGCCGTTTGAGGAGATCGTGGAAAAGGCGACGGCCTTCATCGCCACCATGAAAACGCACTTTGTGCTCGAAGACCTTTCGCACCTTGTGAAGAACGGGCGCATCTCGCGCGCGGCCGGGCTCATCGGCACGGTGCTGAACATCCGGCCCATCATGGGCGAAAACGGCCACGGCGAGATCATCCAGCTGGAGAAGGTGCGCGGCACGGCCAACGCGATGCGCCGGCTGGTGGACCTTGTGGCCGAGGAGACGCGCGAGGCCGCGGCGTCCAGCATTTTGATGGTGCTGAGCTACTGCAACTGCGCCGCGCGCGCGATGGAGCTGAAAAAGATGTTCCTCGCAAAATGCGCCGCGCTCAAGGACGTCATCACGGTGCCGACGAACGGCATCTCCACCGTGTACGCCGACGACGGCGGCGTTGTCATCGCGTTCTGACTTCGCGCATACGCTGTATACGGGCCCGTGGCGCCGCGCGCCCTTTCTCAAAAGGAGGTTTGCCCCATGAACGAAGCCCTGCAAAAAGCCGTCCGCCTGCGCATGGAGCGCACGGCCGAGGCGCTGCGCAAAAATCAGATGGACGCCTACTGCGTCGATACGGCGGCGGACGTTGTGCCGCTGGTGAAAACGCTGCTGGCCCCCGGCGCGGTGGTGAGCTGCGGCGGCAGCATGACGCTGGCCGAGTGCGGCGTGATGGACCTGCTGCGCAGCGGCGAATATGAATTCCTCGACCGCGCCAAGGTGTCGGGCGACGAGCTGGAGGCGCTGTACCGCAAAGCCTTCTCGGCCGACTGCTACCTCTCCAGCACGAACGCCGTGACCGAGGCCGGCGAGCTGTTCAACGCCGACGGCCACGCAAACCGCGTGGCGGCGCTGGCCTTCGGCCCGAAGAACGTCATCATCGTGGCGGGCTACAACAAGATCGTGTCCGACCTCGCCGAGGCCGAGCGGCGGCTGGAGACCGTGGCCGCCCCGGCGAACGTGCAGCGCTTCCAAAGCAAGACGCCGTGCCTGGCGACGGGCCGCTGCATGCACTGCAAAAGCCCCGGCCGCATCTGCTGCACCTACGTGGTGCACCGCTTCTGCCGCACGCCCGGGCGCATCAAGGTGATCCTCGTGGGCGAGGCGCTGGGGTTCTAAAGTTTCGTCGCAAGTTCTAACAACACCAACGACAAGGGAGCCATGCCGGCGGCATGGCTCCCCTTTTTACGCATATTTTTCCGCGCGGGCCTCACGGCTGCGCCTTCTGGCGCTTGATGACCTTCATGCGCGTGAACTCCTCGCGCTCGTGCTCCTCCAGCGTGGAGGAGATGAAGCGGATGTTGCCGTCGAGCCGCGGGACGACCACGTTCTCGAGCATGTTCGCGCGGCGCTGCGTGCGCTTGATGGCCGTGGCCAGGCGGTACACGCTGTTCTCGATGCCCGCCAGCTCGGCGCACAGGCGCTTGACGCGGTCGAAGCACAGGTACGCGTAGTCCAGCTGGGACGACGTGCCCCAAAAGCCGTAGTACGGGTGCGGCGGGGGCGAATCGAGGTGGCCGCGGGGCAGATCGACGCCCATGATGCTGTGGCCCGTGACGGAAAAGCCCTTTTCCTCAGTCACGGGGCTCTCGAGCTGGCGGTCGATGCCCAGCGCGATGTTCGCGCGCTGCAGCGCCTCATACGCGCGCGTGAACGTGTCGCCGATCTCGGTCTGCATGGCCGCGGCCTCGTCGATGAGCTTCATCATCTCGCGCATCAGCACGTTGCGCTTGCGGTCCAGAAGGTCAAAGCCCAGTTTGGCCAGCGACAAATTCTTTTTGCACGCGATCAGATTGCCCTTGGTGGGAAAAATCTGCTGCGCCATCCCTCAAAACCCCCTTTGCCCTGAAAATTTTTGCCGCGCAGGGGCGCGAAAGGCGGCTTTTCGCCGCGCTTTTGCGCCGCGCGCCTCAGTGTTTGCCGTAGTGCTCGTCCAGCACTTTTTCGTCGATGCGCTCAAGCTCCTCGCGCGGCAGGATGGACAAGAGCCGCCAGCCCAGATCGAGGCTCTCGTCGATGGTGCGCTCGGCGTCCTGCCCCTGGCCGAGGAACTCGCGCTCGAACCGCTCGCCGAAGGCGAGGTACTGTTTGTCCGTGGGCGACAATTCCTCCTCGCCGATGACGCTGGCCAGGCCGCGCGCGTCGCTGACCTTGGCGTAGCTCGCGAACAGCTGGTTCGACACGTCGGCATGATCGGCGCGGGTGTAGCCCTCGCCGATGCCGTCCTTCATCAGGCGCGACAGGCTGGGCAGCACGCTGATGGGCGGATAGACGCCCTGCTGGTCGAGATAGCGGTCCAGCACGATCTGCCCCTCGGTGATGTAGCCCGTCAGGTCCGGGATGGGATGGGTGATGTCGTCGTTGGGCATCGTGAGGATGGGGATCTGCGTCACGCTGCCGGGCCGGCCCTCAATGACGCCCGCGCGCTCGTACAGGCTGGCGAGGTCGGAGTAGAGATAGCCCGGATAGCCCTTGCGGCCGGGGATCTCGCCCTTCGAGGACGAGAACTCGCGCAGGGCCTCGGCGTAGCTGGTCATGTCCGTCATGACCACCAGCACGTGCATGCCGCGCTCGAACGCGAGGTACTCGGCGGCCGTCAGCGCGCAGCGCGGCGTGAGGATGCGCTCGACGATGGGGTCGGACGAGAGGTTCAAAAACATCGTCACGCGCGCCAGCGCGCCCGACTCCTCAAAGCTGCGGCGGAAATACTCGGCCACGTCCTTCGTGACGCCCATCGCGCAGAACACCACGCCGAACTTTTCGCCCGCGGCGTCCTCGCCCGTCAGCTTGGCCTGGCGCACGATCTGCGCGGCCAGGCGGTTGTGGCTCATGCCCGAGCCGGAGAAAATGGGCAGCTTCTGCCCGCGGATGAGCGTCATCAGCGTGTCGATGGACGAGATGCCCGTGCGGATGTAGTTGCGCGGGTACTGCCGGCGCACCGGGTTGATGGCGCTGCCGTTCACGTCCGCAAAGCGCTCGGCGTACACGGGACCCAGCCCGTCGATGGGCTCGCCCGTGCCCGAGAAGATGCGCCCGACGATCTCGGGCGCGAGGGCCAGGCGCATGGGCCGGCCCGTGAAGCGCACGGCCGTGCCGGACAGCGACAGCCCGCTTGTGCCCGCGAACACCTGGATGACGGCGCGCTCGCCCTCGAGCGCGACCACGCGCCCCGTGCGCACGCCGTCGGCGGTGCGGATCTCCACCAGCTCCTCGTTGCCCGCGCCCTTGACGCCGTCCACGGCGACCAGCGGGCCGTTGATGTCCGAAAGGCCCAGATATTCCATGCAGTGGCGTGTCAAGGCGCTCACTTCCTTTCCTTAGCCTGCGCGCCGTCCCCGTCCGCGCGGCGGTGCTTTTCCAGCAGCCCGGCGCAGGTTTTGTCCATGGCGGCGCTGTACTGCCCGAACATCTCGGGCTTGTCGTTCGGGATCTCGTACTTCACTTTGACAAGGCTGTCGAACAGCCCCGCCGCCGTCATCTCCGACACGG
>DXGT01000163.1 GCA_019113785.1 Candidatus Ruthenibacterium merdigallinarum
CGACCCCATGGAGATCTTCGCCAGCCAATACGGCGTGATGACGGAGGTGCTGGCCCGCAGCGGCGCAGAGCCGCACGAAGTGGCCGCCATTGGCATCACCAACCAGCGCGAGACGACCATCGTCTGGGACAAGGAGACCGGCCGGCCCGTGTACAACGCCATCGTGTGGCAGTGCCGGCGCACGGCCGCGCTGTGCGAGCAGCTGAAAGCGCAGGGCGCGGCCGAGATGATCCGCGCGCGCACAGGCCTTTTGATCGACGCATACTTCAGCGCCACGAAGATCAAGTGGATCCTGGACAACGTGCCCGGCGCGCGCGAGCGCGCGCAGCGCGGCGAGCTTTTGTTCGGCACGGTGGACAGCTGGCTGATCTGGAAGCTGACGGGCGGCGAGGCGCACGTGACCGACGCGACGAACGCCTCGCGCACGATGCTGTTCAACATCCACACCATGGAGTGGGACCGCGAGATCTGCGAGATGCTGGGCATCCCGATGTGCATGCTGCCCGAGGTGCGCCCCTCCAGCGAGGTGTACGGCTACACGTCGCTGGGCGCGGCGCGCGTGCCCATCGCCGGCGCCGCCGGCGACCAGCAGGCCGCGCTGTTCGGCCAGACCTGCTTTGCGCCCGGCGAGGTGAAGAACACCTACGGCACGGGGTGCTTCTTGCTGATGAACACGGGCGACGTGCCCATCGAGAGCAAGAACGGCCTGCTGACCACGGTGGCCGCCAGCGCCGACGGGCGCGCCGCCTATGCGCTGGAGGGCAGCGTGTTCGTGGGCGGCGCGGTGATCCAGTGGCTGCGCGACGAGCTGAAGCTCATCAGCGAGAGCGCTGACAGCGAGTACTTTGCGCGCAAGGTGCGCGATTCGGCCGGCGTGTACGTTGTGCCGGCCTTCACGGGCCTGGGCGCGCCCTACTGGGACATGTACGCCCGCGGGGCCATCGTGGGCCTGACACGCGGCGCAGGGCGCAACCACATCATCCGCGCCGCGCTGGAGAGCATCGCCTACCAGACGCTGGACGTGCTGGAGGCCATGCGCGCCGACAGCGGTCAGCGCGTCACCGAGCTGAAGGTGGACGGCGGCGCCTCGGCCAACAACCTGCTGATGCAGTTCCAGGCCGACTGCGCGCAGGTGACCGTGCGCCGGCCCATGATCCGCGAGACGACGGCGCTGGGCGCGGCGTATCTGGCGGGCCTGGCCGTGGGGCTGTGGCGCGACGTGCGCGAGATCACCGCCCACTGGACGCTGGACAGGGCCTTTGCGCCCGAGATGGACGCCGCGGCCGCCGCGCGCCTTGTGGCCGGCTGGCATAAGGCCGTGGAGCGCAGCCGCAGCTGGGCCGACTGACGCCGCCTTCTTGCCGCGCGAAGCGGCGCTGCGCAGGCGGCCGCCTATGCAGGATGGGCCGAACCGGCCGGGCGCAGCGCGCCGGCGCGTCTGGAAATTTTTGCAGGAGGCGGCACGGGGCACGGGATACCGCAGGGGCCGCGCAGCGCCCGCCTCCGCCGCGTTTCTCCCCGCGGTACAAGGCGGCGCGCCGGCCCCCGAGAGGGCAGGCGCGCCGTTTGCGTCTTTTACAGGTCGATGGCCCCTTTGCTGCGGCCGTTGATGACGTAGTAGACCTTCATCTCTTCCGGTTTGACATACAAAAACAGTTCCTTGATGGAAGCGGCGTAATGGCCCTGCGCCACATAGGCCGCCTTCACCTGTGCGATCAGCTCGGCGGAGTCCCACTCGGAGCCCGCGTACTGGATGACCACGCTCTCGGTCGGTTCTGCTTTCGTCGTCTTTTTCCGTTTGACCGGCGTTTTTTCCACAGCCTGCGCCGCCGGTTTTTCCTTTGCCGTTCGCGCCATGTAAAGTCCCTCCTTTTGTTTGTGCACGCAAAGCGGGCGGCGCCGCCGCCCTTTGTGCGCTGCGTGCAAACAGCCCTGCTGTTTTCCCTATTGTAATAGATTTTTTTGTCGCGTTCAAGCCCCTTTGTGCCGAAAGGCGCAAAATGCGGCCACAAAACGCCCCGGCGAAAGCAAAAAACGCCCGGCGCGGCCCCTTTGCAGGGGCTGCGCCGGGCCGCTTTTCTCAATACAGCTTGTCGCGCTTTTGATAGGTGGTGTGCAGGATGTGATGGGCCTTCTCGCCGCCCGGCTCGCCGAGGTACTCGGCGTAGATCTTCTTCATCAGGGCGTTCTCGTGGCTCTTGCGCACGGCTTTGGCCTCGTCCTCGCTGTACAGCGCTTTCGCGCGCAGGGCCTTCAGGTCGGTGAAGTTGCGCACGCTGGCGGGCTGCGTGGGCTGGCCGCCGCCGTTGACGCAGCCGCCCGGGCAGGCCATGAACTCGATGAAGTCGTAGTGCTTCTCGCCGGACTGCACCGCCTTGAGCACGGCGTCGCAGTTCGACAGGCCGGACGCCACGCACACGTTCAGCTTCAGGCCGCCCACCTCATACGTGGCCTCCTTGATGCCGTCCGTGCCGCGCACGGCCTCGTAGTCGACGTTCGGGGCGCTCTCGCCGGTCACCAGCTCCACCGCGGTGCGCAGCGCCGCCTCCATCACGCCGCCCGTGGCGCCGAAGATGACGGACGCGCCCGTGCTCTCGCCGAGGGCGGGGTCGAACTCCTCGTCCGGCAGCAGGTCGAAGCGGATGCCCGCGCGCTCGATCATGCGCGCCAATTCGCGCGTGGTGATGGAGATGTCCACGTCGGGGATGCCCTC
>DXGT01000164.1 GCA_019113785.1 Candidatus Ruthenibacterium merdigallinarum
TTTTCTGTGTAAAGCGCGCCGGTTTCAAGCAAAATTCCGCGGCGCTGTGCGCCGCCAGAGGGGGACTTTTTCATGAACGTACTGCTGGAACGCTTCGAGCTGCCGGCCGGGCTGCGCAGCCTGCTGGACAACAGCCCCAGCGTCATCATCCCGGACACAAAGGACATGCTGTACGAGCTGATCTTCGGCAGCGACAGCGTCGATCAGATCGCCGTCTCGTACGACGTGGGCGGCGAGGTCAAGACGGAGGCCGTTGTGGCGCGCTGCAAAAACGGCGCCGTCGTCAACTTCACCGAGGATTACATGCGCCGGCGCGACCCGGACTGCATGCGCATCGCCGACGGCGAGCCCACCGACAAACCCCGCTTTGAGGAGGTGTACGGCCGTCCGTTCGACGAGGTCGAGCAGGCCACGTACGACTGGCTGGCCCGTCAGGAGCTGATCCTCGTCCCCTTCATGGCCGGCGGGGCCGAATACGGCTACCCCGCCCTGCTGGTGTGCCCGCGCAACGCCGCGTTCTTCGCGTTCGCGCTCGCGCAGCTGCAAGCCTTCGTCGACGCCAAGAGCGTCGAGGTCTTCCGCCCGCGCGCGGTGATCTACGTCGCGCCGCCGTTCCGTCACACGCACTTCAACGGCCGCCAGGTCTGCGTGCACCGCCGCCTGCCCGACCGGCACGAGATCTTCGCCTACAACCTCTACCCCGGCCCCTCGGCGAAAAAGGGCATCTACAGCGTGCTCTTGGACATCGGCGAGCGCGAGGGCTGGGTGACGGCGCACGCCTCGGCCGCGCGCATCATCACCCCGTATGAAAACGAGATCGTCATGATGCACGAGGGCGCCTCCGGCGGCGGCAAAAGCGAGCTGCTGCAGGACGTGCACCGCATGGCCGACGGCCGCGTGCTGCTGGGCGTGAACACCGAGACGGGCGAGCGCTACAGCCTGAACATGAGCGACACCTGCACCATCTGCCCCGTCACGGACGACATGGCCATCTGCCATCCCTCGTTCCAGACCGGCAGCGGCAAGCTGGGCCTGTACGACGGCGAGGACGGCTGGTTCCTGCGCGTGGACGGCATCACGGAGTACGGCACCGACCCCATGTACGAGCGCATCACCATCCACAGCAAAGAGCCGCTGGTGTTCTTCAACATCCAGGGCGTGCCGCGCGCGACGGCCCTTGTGTGGGAGCACACGCCCGACTCGAACGGCAAACCCTGCCCCAACCCGCGCGTGATCGTGCCGCGCCGCATGGTGGACGACATTGTGGAAAAGCCCGTCGAGGTGGACGTGCGCAGCTTCGGCGTGCGCATGCCGCCCACGACCGCCGCCCATCCCGACTACGGCATCATGGGCCTGATGCACATCATCCCGCCCTCGCTGGCGTGGCTGTGGCGCCTCGTGGCCCCGCGCGGCTTCAAAAACCCCAGCATCACTGGCTCCTCCCCGCTCGCGGCCGAGGGCGTCGGCTCGTACTGGCCGTTCGCCACGGGCCTCAAGGTGCGCCAGGCAAACCTCCTGCTCGAACAGATCCTCGCGTGCCCCAACACCCGCTACGTCCTCATCCCCAACCAGCACATCGGCGTGTATAAGATCGGCTTCTCGGCCGAGTGGATCGCGCGCGAATACCTCGCGCGCCGCGGCGGCGTGAATATGAAGATGGACCGCCTGGCCCCCGCGCGCTGCGCGCTGCTGGGCTACGCGCTCAAAGAGATGAAGGTCGACGGCCAGAACATCCGCTCGAAATTCCTGCGCCCCGAAACGCAGGACACGCTCGGCCCCGACGGCTACGACCAGGGCGCCCGCATCCTGTACGACTTCTTCGCCCAGGAGCTCGCCGCCTTCGACACCGAGGAGCTGCACCCCGTGGGCCGCCAGATCCTCGAGTGCTTCAAAGCCGGCGGCTCCGTGGAGGATTACTGCGCCATCACCCCCCTCGGCCTCACCCCCTGAGCGCAGGCGGAAAAGGCGCAAACGCTCTGCAGAAGCTGCACAGGAGCCGTGCAGAAGCTGCACAGGAGCCGTGCAGAGACTGCGCGGAAGCCGCGCAAAGACCGTGCAGAAGCTACACAGGAGCTGTGCAGAGACTGCGCAGAAGCCGCGTAAAGACCGTGCGGAAGCCGCGCGGAAGCTGTGCAGAGACTGCGCAGAAGCTGTGCAAAGACCGTGCGGAAGATGCGCAGGAACCGCGCAGAAGCTGTGCGAAATAGCAGCCTGCAAACGCCGGCGCCTCCCCCACAAGGGGAAGCGTCTCCATGTAGGAGTTCGCCGATAGGCCCGCCTGCAAGCGGCAGCGCCTCTTCGCGCGGGGAAAGCGCAATCCCCTTCCTCATCGCACCCAAAGCCGCCCGGGATGCCCCGGGCGGCTTTTGCCGTGTCCCGCCGCCCCAAAAGGCCACAGCGCACTTGCTTTTTCTCCTTTGTCCCGGTATAATAAAAAGGCGCCCGGCAAAACACGGGCGCCTTTGCAAAAATATCGTGTCTGCGTAGCTCAGCTGGATAGAGCGACCGCCTCCTAAGCGGTAGGCCGGGTGTTCGAATCACCTCGCGGACACCACGTCGGAGCAGGCTTTGTACCGCTTGCTCCGATTTTTTATGTTGTTCCGGCCATTTCCGTACTTATTTCGCGTGGCGGAAGGCTTCTTTTACTTTGGCCAGTTTTGCGTAGACGCGCTGCTTTTCCTCCTGCGGCCTGTTGGCAAAGTAGCAGTTTGCGCAGTCCTCCAGATAGGCGTAGTATTCGTCCAACGTCAACCACTGGTGCATTTGCTCAGGTGCTGCCGGCGGATCGATCAAAATATCGATTCCGCTGTCGCCAAAATACTCTTCGTC
>DXGT01000165.1 GCA_019113785.1 Candidatus Ruthenibacterium merdigallinarum
TTTTCTGTACCACGTCCATCATGTTCAGCGCCACCACCACCGGCACGCCCACCTCCAGCAGCTGGGTGGTCAGGTAGAGGTTGCGCTCCAGGTTCGACGCGTCCACGATGTTCAGGATGGCGTCGGGCTTCTCGTTCACCAGATAGTTGCGGCTGACGACCTCCTCGAGCGTGTACGGGCTGAGCGAGTAAATGCCCGGCAGGTCCTGAATGACGACGCCGCGCTCGCCTTTGAGGCGGCCCTCCTTCTTTTCCACGGTGACGCCCGGCCAGTTGCCCACATACTGCGTGGCGCCGGTCAGGGCGTTGAACAGCGTCGTCTTGCCGCAGTTCGGGTTGCCCGCAAGGGCAATTTTCCAGTTCATGTCGCTTCCTCCTTACTTGCGCGGCCTTTCGGTTAGTGAACGCTAACCGATGCCGCGAACAAACGCACCCAAAGGGCCTGCCCCGGCGCGTTTCAATTGAGCTCGATCATCTCGCAGTCGGCCTTGCGCAGCGTCAGCTCATAGCTGCGCACGTTCACTTCCATCGGGTCGCCCAGCGGGGCCACCTTGCGCACGAAGATCTGCGTGCCCTTGGTGATGCCCATGTCCATGATGCGGCGCTTCACGGCGCCCGTGCCGTGCAGCCGCGCCACCGTCACGGTGTCGCCGGGGCGGCACTGCCTCAGTGTTTTCATCGCGTCATTCCTCCCCATATTTGCGCGTTTTCCGGTCAGATCATCACGCGGGCGGCCAGCTTTTTGTCCAGCGCGACGCGCGTGCCCCGAATGTTCAGGATCACGCTGCCCGCCAGCTTTGCCACCACGGTGACCGGCTGCCCGGCCACGAAGCCGAGCGCGGCCAGATGCAGCCGGACGTCGTCCTTCCCCGTCACCTGCCGGATCGTCCCGCCCTCGCCGGGGTTTGCCATCGCCAAAGGCATCATCTGCACTCCTCTCCGTTCCCGCTTTGCGCTTTTGAATTAGCATTCGCTAACTCTCTTTGCATGTTGCAGTATACCACACCGCCAAAGCGCCGTCAAGGCCGCGCGCACGCCAAAGCGGGGCAATTTGTTAGCTTTCGCTAACACACGGGAGCGGGACAGCGCTCTCCGCCGTCCCGCGCGCCGGAAAGACGCGCCAAAGGCCGCGTTCTCAAAAAAAGGCCGCGCACGCAAAAAGGCGGGCCGCTGCAAACGCAGCGGCCCGCCCCGCACTTTGTGCTGTGTCCTGCGCGCTCAGCCCGCAAGGCGGTCCTCGATGGCGGAGAGGACGCCCGAGGCGTCCTCGCACAGCGCCAGCACCACCTCGCCGGTGCCGAGCGTCTGCACCTTCGCGCCCTTGGCGATCTCGTACTGGTCGGGCAGGTAGTTCTGGAACGACTGCTGGATGCTGCTCACATACGTCTCCAGCGCCGCCTGCACGGCCTCGGCCTCGCCCTCGGCGGGGCGGAAAATGCCCACGGCGTAGGCCTGCACGTTCATCAGCGACACGCTGCACGCGTACTCGTCCAGCTGCGCGGGCTCAAGGCCCAGCGTCATCAGCACCATCTCGGCCTGCGGCGCGGCCTCCTCGGCGGGCATCTCCTGCGGGTTGTGGGTGTAGGCGGCGTCCTCACCGGCCTTGGCGGCGAGGATGTCGCGCTCGTTGTCCGTGTCGGAGCGCGCGTCCACGATCGCCTGCGTATAGTCCACAGGCTGCGCCTGCGAGGCCGAGGAAGAGGCCGCGCCGCACCCGGCAAGGCCGAGGCAGAGCGCGAGGGCCGCCAGGGCGGCGGTGCATTTTTTCATCATCATATCCGTTCTCCTTTTTCCTGTTGTTCTTGTTTTTGGGCGGCCGCCACGGCCGGTCTTTCCGGGATAGTATGCCCCATGAAAACGTCCGCCACACAGAAAACGCCCGCCGGCGCGCGGATATTGCACGCCGAGGGGCGTTTTTTCCTGTTTTTCAGCGGCGCGGGAAACAACGCCGCTCACTGCGTGAACAGGATGTCGTGGTTGATACAGGTGTGGAACAGCGCCTCCACCTCGTCGTGGCCGCGCACGCCCTGGCCCAAAATCCACATCATCTTCGTGATCACGGCCTCCAGCGTCATGTCGTAGGCCTCGATGAGGCCGAAGTCCTGCTTGATGCGCTTGCCCACCTCGTACACGGACATATTGCTGCCCTCGTGGGCCACCTGCGTGGTCATCACCACGGTGCGCCGGCCCTCGTAGCGCGCCATCTGGCGGTAGAACTCCTCCACCAGAGGCGCGGGGATGCCGCCCACGCCGAAGCTCTCGATCACGATGCAGGCGTAGTGCTCGAACAGATAGCCCAGCAGCGCGGGCTGCGCGCCGGGCGTCAGTTTCAGCACGCACACGCCGGGCTCCAGCGCGTGGTAAAAGCGCACGTCGTCCGCCTTGTACGGGCGCGTGGGCAGATAGCGGATCACCCGCCCGTCCTGCAAAACGGCCGGATACGGGAAATTGATGCTGCCGAAGGCGTTGTAGCTCTTCGCGCGCTCCTTTTTGGCGCGCGTGCCCACAATGGCCTTGCCGTCGAACACGATGGACACGTCGCGGCTGGCGTCGTCGCACGCGTAGACGAAGCTGTCCAGCAAATTCACACGCGCGTCGGTGCTGTCCATGTCGATGGGCTTTTGCGCGCCCGTCAGCACAATGGGCTTCTCCGAGCGCTGCACCATGTAGCTCAGCGCCGCGGCCGTGTAGGCCAGCGTGTCCGTGCCGTGGCAGATCACGAACCCGTCGTATGCGCCGTAATTTTCCTCGATCAGGCGCGAGAGCGTTTGCCAGTGCGCGGGCGTCATGTTCGTGCTGTCGATGGAAAACGGCTGCACGGCGCTCACGCGGCACACCTCGCCCAGCGCAGGCACATAATGCAGCAGTTCGTCCGCGCGCAGCGCCGGCGCAAGGCCGCCGTCCGTCTTGCGGCAGGCGATGGTGCCGCCGGTGGCGATCATCAGGATGTGTTTTTGCGCCATCGGCGCCGCCTCCTTTCCTTGCCGCGCGCCGCGCTTTACGCGCGCCCCACTTCCGACAGGCGCAGGCCGGGGTTGTGCTCCTCGGCCCACGTGATGTTCCAGGGGCTCGTGAACAGCAGCAGCCGGCGGCCCTTGAAGTCCTCCACGCGCTTTGTGTCGCTGGTGAGGTTGAGCGCTTTGGGGTCGACGTCGTCGTTGTCGATCCAGCGGATGTAGCCGTAGGGCAGGTCCTGCCGGCGGATCTCGACGTTGTACTCGCTCTTCAGGCGGAATTGCAGCACTTCGAACTGCAGGACGCCCACCACGCCGACGATCACTTCCTCCATGCCGCCGCCCAGCTCCTTGAAGATCTGGATGGCGCCCTCCTGCGCGATCTGTTCCATGCCCTTGACGAATTGCTTGCGCTTCATCGTGTCCACCTGCGAGATGCGCGAGAAATGCTCGGGCGCGAACGTGGGGATGCCCTCGTACGCAAACGGCGTCTTCGCCGTGGTGATGGTGTCGCCGATGGAGAACACGCCCGGGTCGAACAGGCCGATGATGTCGCCGGCAAAGGCCTCGTCCACGGTCTCGCGCTCGGAGGCCATCATCTGGGTGGACTGCGCCAATTTCAGCTTTTTGCCGCTCTGCACGTGCAGCACGTCCATGCCGCGCTCAAACCGCCCCGAGCAGATGCGCGCAAAGGCGATGCGGTCGCGGTGGGCTTTGTTCATGTTGGCCTGGATCTTGAAGATGAAGGCCGAGAAATCTTCGCTTGCGGGCTCGATGAGGCCCTTCGACGAATTGCGCGGCGCGGGCGGCGGCGCAAGGCGCAAAAACTCGGCCAGGAACGGCTCCACGCCGAAGTTCGTCAGCGCCGAGCCGAAGAACACCGGCGTCAGCTTGCCCGCGCGCACCTTGTCCATGTCGAACTCGTAGGCCGCGCCGTCCAGCAGCTCGATGTCCTCCTGCAGCGTGTCGTGCAGCGGCTTTGTCAAAAGCGCGTCGAGGTTTTCATCGCCCAGATGCGCCTGGATCTTCTGCGCCTGCTGCGTGCCCGTCTTGCCCACGGTCTCGAACGCGAGGATCTCTTTTTCGCCGCGGTCGTACACGCCCTTGAACTCCTTGCCGCAGCCGATGGGCCAGTTCATGGGATACGTCTCGATGCCCAGCACCTGCTCGATCTCCTCCAGCAAATCGAACGGGCTGCGCGCCTCGCGGTCCATCTTGTTGATGAACGTGAAAATGGGGATGCCGCGCATCGTGCACACCTTGAACAGCTTGATGGTCTGC
>DXGT01000003.1 GCA_019113785.1 Candidatus Ruthenibacterium merdigallinarum
CCAGCGGTCCTTCGGAGTTTTCGGCCGCCAGGCGGCGCCGATGGCGCGAAAGACGACGCAGCCTGCCTGACGGCAGGCAAGGAGGATGACAAAGCCAGGGGCGCTGCATGGCGCGTCCGAAAACCGCCGTAGCCCCTTGTACACCGATACTAGTATAAAGCAAACCGCGCGTTTTGCAAAGCGGGAATTTGAAATTTGCCGCGGGATATGGTATGATATCCTTTGGAGTGCGCCGCCGCTGCGCAGTGCGGCGGCGCGAATTTGACAAAAAGGGGACGCTGCGCGTCCCCGATGGAGGAAACGACATGAAAAAACTGACAAGCGTTCTGCTGGCGCTGGCTCTGTGCGCGGCGCTGGCGGGCTGTGCGAACGGCGCGTCGAGCGCGTCCGGCTCCGCGTCCGGTTCGGCGTCCGGCTCCGAGGCGCAGAGCGCCTCCGCTTCGGCCAGCGCCTCGCAGGCCGAGAGCGATTCGGCCGAAGCGGCCGAGACCCCGGCCGACTGGGGCCTGAGCGACGGCCTGAGCGAGGACGGCACCTACGAGGGCGTGGACGTGCTGGAGTATGTGACGCTGCCCGAGGACTACGCGGCCATCCCGGTCCCGGCCGAGAACTGCACGGCCAGCGATGAGGAAGTGCAGGAGCAGGTGGACACCATCCTCGCGAATTACGCCGAGGCCGAGCACCTGACGGACGTGGCCGTGGAGGACGGCGACACCGTGAACATCGACTACGTCGGCAGCGTGGACGGCGAGGAGTTCGACGGCGGCAGCACGAACGGCGCCGGCACGGACGTGGTGGCGGGCGCGGCCAATTACATCGACGATTTCCTCACGCAGATCATCGGCCACAAGCCCGGCGAGACGTTCGACGTGAACGTCACCTTCCCCGACCCGTATGAGAACAACCCCGACCTCGCCGGCAAGGACGCCGTGTTCGAGACCACCATCAACTATGTGCACGGCGAGACGATCACCCCGGAGCTGACGGACGAGTTCGTGGCCGAAAACCTCAAAGAGGCGAACGGCTGGAGCACGGTGGACGAGATGCGCGCCGAGATCGCCGAGGCGCTTGCGACGAGCAAAAAGTCGGACTATGTGTGGAGCTATGTGCTGGACAACGCCGAGGTGAGCGAGATCCCGCAGGCTGTGACGGACTACGAGAACACGCACATGCTGGCTTCGTACCGCGCGAATGCGTCCATGTACGGCATCAGCTTTGAGGACATGCTGACGATGATGGGCTACGACTCCGAGGACGCGCTGATCGAGGCGAGCGCCGACACCATCGCCGAGCAGGCGCGCCAGGGCATGGTGTTCCAGGCCGTGAGCGTGCGCGAGGGCATGGAGATCACGAAGGACGACGTGCTGGACTATTTTGCGGCCAGCGCCGGCATGACCGAGGATATGTACGACCAGATGGCTGAGGTGTACGGCGAGCCGTACCTGAAGCTGATGACGCGCGTGTACCTTGCGCAGGAGTTCTTGTTGGAACATTCCGTCGAGGGCTGAAAAATTTTGCCCGCGGGCTTGACAAGCGCGTGATTTCGTGCTTTAATAAGGCAAAGCAAACCGATGAGGCGGAGATAAAACCATCGGCGCACGCACAGAGAGCCCCGGGCGCTGCGAGCGGGGCCGGAAGCGGGATGGACAAATGGGCCGCCGAGGGCGGAGGCGAACGGGCAAAGCGCCCCAGTAGCTTCCGACGCGCGCTCGCGTTACAGGGCAGGGGCGTGATGGCGCCCCGCACGAGAGGCTTTGCGCCGCGGGCGCAAGGCAATCAGGGTGGTACCGCAGGCTTCGCGCCTGTCCCTGCGAAGGCAGGGGCAGGCGCGTTTTTATGTGAACACTTAGCGAACCGGAGCCGGAGGCGAACGGTGAGCTTAGTGTGAACATATGCCCCGACACTTAGCGAATCGGAGCCGAAGGCGAACGATGAGCTTAGTGGAGGGGTATCGCAAAACACTTAGCGAACCGAAGCCGAAGGCGAACGATGAGCTTAGTGGAGGGGTATCTGCATCCGATATTTTCTAAAAGGGGGGACGGCGGCATGAAGAGGCAAAAACGGGAGCGATGGCGATGGCAAATGCGCCGTCCGCTTTGGAAAACCGCTCGCTTCACATAAAACCTGTTTTTGCAAGGGAGGAAACACCATGAAAAAGATTTTTGCCATCGCCTGTTCGCTGCTGTTCGCCGCCGGTATGCTGGCGGGCTGTTCGCCGGACAATGCCGGCGCCGCGTCCGGGGGCGCGGCGGGGAAGGACGCGCCGAAGATCGGCCTTGTGCAGATGATGGAGCACCCCTCGCTCGACGAGATCCGCGCGGCCATCGAGGCGCGGCTGGACGAGGCGCTCGGCGAGGGCGGCTATGTGTACGACTACCAGAACGGGCAGGGCGATGCGTCCGTCATCGCGAACATCTGCCAGAAATTCGTGGCGGACGACGTGGACGTGATCGTGGCCATCGCCACGCAGGCGGCGCAGGGTGCGGCCACGGCCGTGCAGGGCACGGACATCCCCGTCATCTTCGCCGCCGTCACCGACCCGGTGGAGGCCGGCCTCATGGCCGACACCGACCACCCGGACGCGAACGTCACCGGCACGTCGGACTACATCCCCGTGGACAAGATTTTCGACCTCGCGGCCGAGCTGACGCCGGACGCCGCCAGCTACGGGCTTTTGTACAACCTCAGCGAGCCGAACAGCGTGTCGGTGATCGAGCAGGCGAAGGCGTATCTGGACGCGCAGGGCCTTGCGTACACCGAGGGCGCCGTGACGGCGACGGGCGAGGTGCAGACCGTGACGCAGAGCCTGCTGGCCGAGTGCGACGCCGTGTTCGTGCCCATCGACAACACCGTGGCCTCGGCCATGACCATCGTGGCCGACGAGGCCGTCAAAGCCGGCAAGCCGGTATACGTGGCGGCCGACAGCATGGTGGCGGACGGCGCGCTGGCCAGCGTGGGCGTGAATTACACGAACCTGGGCGCGCAGACGGCGGACATGGCGCTGCGCGCACTGGAGGGCACGCCCGTGGCCGAGATGCCCGTGGAGATCTTGCGCGACAACGCCGTTGTCGTGAACGAGCAGACGGCCGAGGCCATCGGCGTGGACGTGTCGGCCTACGCGGGCTGACGCAGGAGACAGGAGAGGGAGCCGGATACCGATGAACGTTTCCATTTTGCTTTCGACGGCCGAACAGGGCCTCATTTACAGCCTGGTGGCGCTGGGGCTGTACGTGTCGTTCCGCACGCTGGACATCGCCGACCTCACGACGGACGGCTCGTTCACGCTGGGCATCGTCACGTGCACGGCGCTGACGGCCGCGGGGCACCCCGTGCTGGCCTTCTTCGGCGCGCTGGCCGCGGGGGCGGCCGCGGGCCTTGTGACGGCCCTTTTGCAGACGAAGCTGGGCGTGCAGCCCATTTTGGCGGGCATCATCACGATGACGGCGCTGGTGTCGGTGAACCTGATGGTGCTGGGCGGCAAGTCGAACCAGACGCTGCTGCGCGCCGACACGCTGTTCACCCGCGCGCAGGGGCTGTTGGGCGATTTGGGCGGCCTTGCGCTGGCGGGGGCGGCGGCGCTTTTGTGCGGCGGGCTGCTGGTGCTGTTTCTGCGCACGCAGCTGGGCCTTTCGCTGCGGGCCACGGGCGACAACCGCGCCATGGTGGCGGCGTCGTCCATCAACCCGGCGTTCACCACCACGGTGGGCTTGTGCCTTGCGAACGCGGTGATCGCCCTGTCTGGCGCGCTGCTCGCGCAGCAGCAGGGCTACGGAGACACGACGCTCGGCACGGGCATGGTGGTGATCGGCCTTGCGAGCCTTGTCATCGGCGAGGTGCTCACGGGCCGGCGCGGCGGCGTGGCGGGCGGCGTGGCCGCGTGCGTGCTGGGCTCGGTGGTCTACCGCATCATCACGGCGCTGGCGCTCACCTCGCGCCTGGGCGCGGTGAACCTCAAGCTGGTGTCGGCCGTCATCGTGGCGGCGGCCATCTCGTACCCGGCGGTGGCCGAGAAGATCAAACTGGCGCAAAAGCGCAGAAAGGCGGGCCGCCATGCTTGAATTGCAGGGAGTGAAAAAGACGTTCAACCCCGGCACGCCGGACGCAAAATGCGCGCTGGACGGCGTGACGCTGCGCCTGGCCGAGGGGGATTTCGCGTGCCTGATCGGCTCGAACGGGGCGGGCAAATCGACGCTGCTCGCCGCGGTGAGCGGCGAATTCTTCCCGGACGAGGGGCGCGTATTCATCGACGGCGAGGACGTGACCTTCACGCCGGACTACCGCCGCTCGCGCGTCATCGGCCGCCTGTTCCAGGACCCGATGCGCGGCACCGCGCCGCACATGACCATCGAGGAGAATCTGTCGCTGGCGTACATGCGCGCGTCGGGCCGCCGGCCGCTGCTGGGCATGACGGGCCGCGCCGAGCGCGCGATGTTCCGCGAGAAGCTGGCGCAGCTGGGCCTGGGCCTCGAGGAGCGCATGCGCCAGCCCGTGGGGCTGCTCTCGGGCGGGCAGCGCCAGGCGCTGACGCTGTTGATGGCCACGCTGACAAAGCCCAAACTGCTTTTGCTCGACGAGCACACCGCCGCGCTGGACCCGGCCACCGCCGACAAGGTGATGGATCTGACAAAGCGCATTGCGGCCGAGGGGCGCATCACCTGCCTGATGGTGACGCACAACATCGAGGACGCGCTCAAAACCGGCAGCCGCACGCTGATGATGGACGCGGGGCGCATCGTGCTGGATATCGCGGGCGACGAGCGCCGCGCCATGACGGTGGAAAAGCTGGTGGAGCGCTTCAAGCAGAGCGCGGGCGAGGCCCTGACGGACGACCGCATGCTGCTGGCGAAGTGAGCGGGGCGTCTGCCCGCATGGTTCAAGACGTTTCCCTGTCCGCGCGGCGCGCCGTTCGCCCGGCGGCTCCGGTTTGCAAAGCGTTAAAAAGGAAGAACACCCGGCGGGGAAGCTCCCCGCCGGGTGTTCTGTTCTGCGCTTTATGCGCGGTTTTCAGTATTTCGCCACGATGGCGCGCATCTCGTCCCAGTGCTCCTCCATGTCGCGCACCAGCTTGAACTGGGTGCGGCAGCGGTCGAGGTTCTGGCCCTCGCGGTGCACTTTGAAGTAGTGGTCGCCCTCGAGGTAGTCGGTGAGGAAGCGGATGCCGCACTCGAGCGTCATCAGCTTCGCGCCCCAGGGCAGGTTCTCCTTCTCGGCGTCGGTCAGCGCGTCGCCGGCGGCCTCCATGAAGCCCTTCGTGTAGATCTCGAACAGCTCGAGGTCGAAGTTCACCTTTGCAAGGTCGCGCTCGTCCTCGGCGCTGTGGTTCGCGCCGAAGCGGATGGAGTCGCCGTAGTCGTTCAGGGCGAGGCCCGGCATCACGGTGTCGAGGTCGATCACGCAGATGCCCGTGCCCGTGGCCTTGTCCATCAGGATGTTGTTCAGCTTCGTGTCGTTGTGCGTCACGCGCAGCGGCAGCTTGCCGGCCTCGAGCTGGTCCATCAGCACGGCGCAGTCGGCCTTGTGCGCCAGCACGAAGTCAATCTCGGGCTGCACGTCCTTGGCGCGGTGCGCGGCATCGGCCGCCAGCGCCTTTTCAAAGTTCGCAAAACGGCTGCGCGTGTCGTGGAACTTCGCGATGGTCTCGTGCAGGGTGGACGCGTCGTACCCCGCCAGCAGGCGCTGGAAGCGGCCGAAGGCCTTGGCGCTCTCGTAGAACTGCGCCGGCTCCTGCACGCTCTGCAAACAGACGGTGCCCTCGATGAACGGGTACACGCGCCAGCAGCCGCCCCGGCTGTCGCGGTAATAATACTTGCCCTCTTTCGTGCGCAGCACCGTCATCGTCTCGCGGGCGGTGTCGCCGCCGTTTTTCTCGATGATGGCGCGCAGGTAGTCCGTCACGCCCACGATGTTCTCCATCAGGCCGTCCGGGTCGGTGAAGGTGTCGGTGTTGATGCGCTGCAAAATGAAGCGCACGCAATCGCCCTCTTCGTTCTGCGTGTACACGCAGAACGTGTCGTTGATGTGGCCTTTGCCGTAGCGCACCGCGCCCACGATCTGCCCGCCGAAATCAAAGCCGGTCAGGGCCTCGGCCAAAGTTTCCTCCGCTTTGCACAGTGCCATCGTTCACGCCTCCCACAGGTTGTCGGGGTACAGGCCCGCGGCCGTCTTTTCGGCGATGGCCGCCACCACCACGGGTTTGTCCTCTTTATAGGTGACGCCGTACCACTTGTCGGTGCTGCGCAGCACCTGCACGGTGGCCTTGTCCTCGGCGATCAGCTGGCTGACCACGCTGGGCAGGAAGTACTCTCCCTTGAGGGGGTTCTCGGCCAGGGCTTTGTCGAGGAACGCGGAGAAGCGCGCCTTCGTCTCGTCGATGAAGCTGGGCGTGAAGCCCCACAGGTTCATCGAGACCACGCTGTCGGGGTCGACGTCCGTCCAGGTCTTGCCGTCGTCCTCGGTGAAGTGGATGCCGCCGGGGAACGTCTCGATCTTCGTGCGCTCGGTCACGCTGGCCAGCGTGCCGTCCGCGTTCTCCACGCACACGCCGCGCGCCACGCTGCCGTTCTCGGTGACGGTGTTCTTGAGCAGGTAGCCCACCATCGCATAGCGGTATTTTTCGTCGTCCGCATGGGTGGACAGGTAGTTGTAGATCTCCTTGAACGCCTCGGGGCCGTAGTAGTCGTCGGCGTTGATGACGGCGAACGGCGCGTCGATGATGTCGCGCGCGGCCAGGATGGCGTGGCTGGTGCCCCAGGGCTTCGTGCGGCCCTCGGGCACGGCGTAGCCGGCGGGCAGATCGTCCAGCTGCTGGAACGCGTAGCGCACGTCCATGATCTTCGACAGGCGGTCGCCGATGGCGGCCTTGAACGCGTCCTCGATCTCGTGCTTGATGATGAACACAACGGTTTCAAAGCCCGCGCGGCGCGCGTCGAAGATGGAATAGTCGATGATGATCTGGCCGTGGTTGCCCACCGGGTCGATCTGCTTGAGGCCGCCGTAGCGGCTGCCCATGCCGGCGGCCATGACGACGAGAATCGGTTTTTTCATAATTGGTCCCTCCGTATCATTCGTTGCAAACCGCGCGGCTCAGCCCTTGTAGCCGTTCGGGTTCATGCTCTGCCATTTGTAGCTCGAGGCGCACATCTCCTCGATGCCGTACTCGGCCGTCCAGCCCAGCTCCTCGCGGGCTTTCGTCGGGTCGGCGTAGCACTCGGCGATGTCGCCGGGGCGGCGCGGGTCGATGACGTAGGGCAGTTCCTTGCCGCAGGCCTTCGAGTAGGCCTTGATGACGTCCAGCACGCTGTAGCCGTGGCCCGTGCCGAGGTTGCAGATGAACAGCCCGCAGTTCGTGGCCAGCTTTTTCAGCGCCGCCACGTGCCCGCGCGCCAGGTCCACCACGTGGATGTAGTCGCGCACGCCCGTGCCGTCCGGCGTGGGATAGTCGTTGCCGAACACGTGCACCTTCTCCAGCTTGCCCACGGCCACCTTGGCGATGTAGGGCACCAGGTTGTTGGGGATGCCGTTGGGGTCCTCGCCGATCAGGCCGCTCTCGTGCGCGCCGATGGG
>DXGT01000015.1 GCA_019113785.1 Candidatus Ruthenibacterium merdigallinarum
CCGTGCCGGTGCCCATGAAGAAGGAGGACCGGTTCAAGCTGACGACCGAGGCGCTGAAGGCGGCCATTACGCCGCGCACAAAGCTGCTGATTCTGCCGTTCCCCAACAACCCCACAGGCGCCATCATGACGCGCGAGGACCTTGAACCCATCGCCGAAGCGCTGCGCGGCACGGATGTCATCGTGCTGAGCGACGAGATCTACGCCGAGCTGACGTACGGCGATGCGCGCCACGTCAGCATCGCGCGGCTGCCCGGTATGCGGGAGCGCACGGTCGTCGTCAACGGCTTTTCCAAGGCCTATGCGATGACGGGCTGGCGCCTGGGCTACGCCTGCGGGCCGAAGCCGATCATCAAGGCGATGACGAAGATCCACCAGTCGGCCATCATGTGCGCGCCCACCACCAGCCAGTACGCGGCGGTGACGGCGCTGAAAAACTGCGACGCCGACATCGAGGCCATGCGCCAGGAGTACGACATGCGCCGGCGCTTCATCGTGCAGCGCCTCAACGCGATGGGCCTGACGTGCTTCGAGCCGCAGGGCGCGTTTTACGTGTTCCCGTCGATCGCGCGCAGCGGCATGACGAGCGACGATTTCTGCACGAAGCTGCTGTTTGAGAAAAAAGTGGCCGTCGTGCCCGGGCCGGCGTTCGGCGCGTCGGGCGAGGGCTTTGTGCGCATCAGTTACTCCTACTCGGTGGCGCATCTGACGCAGGCGCTCACGCGCATGGAGGAATTTTTACAGGAGCACGGCGCATGAGAGCGCCGGACAAGCGCGTGTACGCGCGCCGCGTCGCGTCGTACGACGACCCGGCGCTCGGCGAGGCCGTGGAGGCCATTTTTGACGCCAGCGCCCATGCGCGCAGCCTCGGCGCCGGGACGCGCGCGCTCATCAAGCCGAACCTGCTGGCAAAGCACGTGCCCGAGCACGCCGTCACCACGCACCCGGCCGTGCTGCGCGCGGTGATCCTGGCGCTGCAAAAGCGCGGCGTGCGCGACATCACCGTGGCCGATTCGCCCGGCGGTGTGTACACGCCGGGCGTCATGCGCGCCGTGTACCGCCAGAGCGGCCTTGCCGCCGTGTGCGAGGAGACGGGCGCAAAGCTGTACGACGCCTGCCGCTGGGGCCGGCGCGCTTCGCCGGAGGGCTGGGCGCAGGTCAGCTCGTTCGAGCTGATCGAGCCGGTGCTCGAGGCCGATTTCATCGTCGATCTGCCCAAGGTGAAAACGCATGTGATGACGGGCATGTCGTGCGCGGTGAAAAACCTGTTCGGCACGGTGCCGGGTTTGCAGAAGGCGGAGTTCCACATGCGCTTTCCCGACAAGCAGCCGTTTGGGCGCATGCTGGCGGACCTGTACGCCGCCGTGGCGCCGTCGCTCGTGGTGGCGGACGGCGTGCTGGCCATGGAGGGCGACGGCCCGGCCGGCGGCGCGCCGCGGCAGCTGGGGCTCATCCTCGGCGGGGAGGACGGGTATTCGATCGACCTCGCCGTGTGCCGGCTGATGGGCCTTGCGCCCGAGCGCGTGCCGTATCTGGCCGCGGGTATGGAGCGCGGCGCATGCGCGCGCAGCTTCGACGAGGCGCTCTTGTGGGGCGAGCCGGAGGCGGCCGCGCCGCAACAGGATTACCGCCTGCCCAAAAGCTACACCAGCATCGATTTTTCGTCCCGCGCGCCGCGGGCCGTGCGCTGGGTGCTGCCCGGGCTGGAGCAGAAAATCGCCCCGCGCCCGAAGATCGACCGCAAAAAGTGCGTCGGCTGCGGCAAGTGCGCCGAGATCTGCCCGGGGCACACCATCGCCGTGCAAAACGGCAAGGCGAAAATCGACCCCGCGGGCTGCATCCGGTGCTTCTGCTGCCATGAGATGTGCCCGGTGAAGGCCATTGAGGTCAAGCGCTTTTTCGCGTTCCATTTCTGAAATACGCCCCGGCGCACGCGCCGGGCACAGGAGGCCACGATGAAACAGGAACATACACGCGGCGTGACGGTGCTGGCCCCCGCAAAGCTGAACCTGACGCTGGACATCACCGGCACGGCGGAAAACGGCTACCATCTGCTGGACATGATGATGCAGACGGTCAACCTGTACGAGCAGGTGACGGTGCAATGCGCCGAGGATCTGACCGTGCGCCTGCCGGGCAGCTTTGTGCCTGGCGGCGAGCACAACACCGCCTATAAAGCCGCGCTGGCCTTTTTTGAGCACACGGGCCTGTTGGCCGGCGCGGACATCACCATCCGCAAAGCGGTGCCGGTGCGCGCGGGCATGGCCGGCGGCAGCGCCGATGCGGCCGCCGTGCTTGTGGCGCTCAACCAGCTGTACGGCGCGCGCCTCTCGCGCGAGGAGCTGTGCGAGATCGGCCTTCGCGTCGGCGCGGACGTGCCGTTCTCGCTTGTGGGCGGCACCGTGCGCGTGCAGGGCATCGGCGACGTGCTGCGGCCGGTGCCGCGCTGCCCGCGGTGCTGGTTCACGGTGGTGATGCCCGCGCAGGGCGTGTCCACGCCGCGCGCCTACGCTCTGTACGACGAGCAGGGCGACGGCGGCCTGCGCCCGGACAACGACGGCGCCGAGGCGGCGCTCAAAGCGGGCGATCTGGAGGCGCTGTGCCGCTGTATGGGCAACGCGCTGCAATTTTCCTCCCCCAGCCGCCACAACGCGCCCATCTGCGAGGCGCTGCGCGCGCACGGCGCGCTGGCCGCTCAGATGACGGGCAGCGGCGCGGCGGTGTTCGGCGTGTTCGACAGCGAGCAGGCTGCGCGCGAGGCAAAGCGCGCGCTGTCGGCCCGCTACAAAAGCTGCTGGGTGCTGCACCCGGTGCCGCGCGGCGCGCACCTGTGGCAGCCCGGCGCACCCGGCGCACGCCGTGCGCGCAAAGGATAAAAAGACAAAAGCAGGCGAGCCGCCGGCCGTATGACCGGCGGCCCGCCTGCCTTTGTCCCCGCCCTTGGAAGGCGGAAGAAAAAACGCCCGGCGCAGGAATACTTTTCCAGCGCCGGGCCATACTGGCCGCAGAACACGAAAAAAGGATGTGGGATCTGTGCGCCATGGATACACACAGCTTTGGCGCGCGCACAGGCGCGCGCAGCTCTCCCGCGTGCGGCGGCGCGCGCTGTGCGCACTGGTGGCCGGCGCGGCGCTGGCCTCGGCGCTGGCGGTGATGCGCCCGCTTTTGGCGGACTACGCGCAGGTGCGCGAATCCACGCTGCGCCTGCACATTTTGGCAAACTCCGACGCGCCGGAGGACCAGGCCGTGAAGCTGGCGGTGCGCGACGCCGTGCTGGACGCCGAGGCCGGCCTGTTCGGCCGCGCGCGCACGAAGGACGAGGCGCTGGCGATGGCGCACAGCGCGCTGCGCGCCGTCGAGCACATCGCGAACGAGACGCTGCGCGCGCACGGCTTTGCCTACAAGGCCACGGCGCGGCTGGAAAACATGTACTTCGCTGCGCGCGACTACGGCGATTTCACGCTGCCGGCGGGCCGCTACGACGCCGTGCGCATCGAGCTGGGCGACGCCGGCGGGCAGAACTGGTTCTGCGTGCTGTTCCCGCCGCTGTGCGTGCCGGCCGCGGCGGATGCGGACGACGCGCCCGCCTACACGGACGCGCAGCAGGCGGCCGTCACGAGCCCTTACCGTGTGAAGTTCGCCGCGGCCGAGGCGGTGGAGTGGGTGAAGGAGACGCTGCTGGGCGCGGACGGGGCGCAAGAGGCTTCGTCCGAGGCGGACGCAGCGTCTGAGGAAAGCGAACCGGCGCTTGAGGGAGAGGGAGCGGCGGCCCCGGTTTCGCAGGCGGCGCAGGACGCCGGAGCGGACGCGGAGGAAGCCGCGCCGCGCAGAGCGCCAAAACGCGCGCGGGACGCAGCGGACGACGATTGGGACGCGCCCGCGTGACGGCCCCAGCGCTCGTCGAGGCGGCCCTGGTCGTACATGCACAGCGCCGTGTGGCGCCAAAGCGCCTCCAGCGCCTGCACGAGCGCCTCGAGGTCGGCGTCCTCAAAACCGGAGCCAAGGCGGCGCGCCAGCCGCTCGCGCGCGCGGTAGGCCCGCTCGCACAGCGCTTCGCCCGCCCCGCCCGGGCAAAAATAGGGCGGCGCGCCGCGCACGCTCTCGCCGTTCAGCCAGGCAAGGCGCTCTGCGCGCAGGTCCCGCTCGTTCAACGCACATCCCTCCCAGCGCCGTGCGGCCACACGAAAGTATCGGCGCAAAAGCGCCGCTTTTTGCCGCGCGCGCCGTCTCGCGGCTAGTGTTCCACGCGCCGCGCGCAGGTATGCGCAGCCGCGCACTGTCATATCCGGCAAAAAACGCCGCGAAAAACTGTAAAAAGCAGTTAAATTTTTGTCGACATACTTGCGCGGCGCAAGGATTTGGGGTACAATATGCTCAGACACGTAGGCGTTTTGAAATTTGTCCGCATTCCGCGGGCGGGCGCCTAACAATAAGGAGGATAACGATTATGGCAGTAAAAGTTGCAATCAATGGTTTCGGCCGCATCGGCCGTCTGGCTTTCCGTCAGATGTTCGAGGCCGAGGGTTATGAGGTCGTCGCGATCAACGACCTGACCAGCCCGAAGATGCTCGCGCACCTGCTGAAGTATGACACCGCGCAGGGCTCGTTCATCGGCCGCATCGGCGAGAACAAGCACACCGTTGAGTCCACCGACGACTCCATCATCGTCGACGGCAAGGAGATCAAGATCTACGCCATCAAGGATGCCAAGGAGTGCCCGTGGGGCGAGCTGGGCGTTGACGTCGTGCTGGAGTGCACCGGCTTCTACACCAGCAAGGAGAAGAGCATGGCCCACATCGCGGCCGGCGCCAAGAAGGTCGTCATCTCCGCGCCCGCCGGCAACGACCTGAAGACCATCGTGTACAGCGTCAACGAGAAGACCCTGACCACCGAGGATCAGATCATCTCCGCCGCTTCCTGCACCACGAACTGCCTGGCCCCGATGGCCGACACCCTGAACAAGGCTTATCCCATTGTCTCCGGCATCATGACCACTGTCCACGCCTACACCGGCGACCAGATGATCCTGGACGGCCCGCAGCGCAAGGGCGATCTGCGCCGTGCCCGCGCCGGCGCGCAGAACATCGTTCCCAACTCCACCGGCGCCGCCA
>DXGT01000016.1 GCA_019113785.1 Candidatus Ruthenibacterium merdigallinarum
CAGCACGCCCGCACATCAGCGCACCGGCGCGTCTGCACGCAGCCTCAGCGCGCCTTGCGGCGCTTGCTGCGGCTCATGGCGATGCCCGTGCCGGCCACGCCAACGGCGCCCAGCGCCAGCAGACCCGCCCACAGGGCCGCATGGCTCGCGTCGCCCGTCTGCGGCGTCGTCGAAGCCGGCGGCGTCACGGGCGTCGGGGTCGGCGTGGGGTCGGGTTCCGGCTCCGGGTCGGGGGTCGGGTCGGGCGTGGGCTCCGGGTCAGGGTCCGGCGTCGGGGTCACCGGCGCATCCCACACCAGCACGAACGGCGAGAAGCCGTCCGCCGTGAACGAGATGCCGTGCGCGTCCGCCGTCACTTCCACCGGCGTCTTCACGGCCTGCGCAATTTCGCCCGCGACGTCGGCATTGTCCATCTCGCGGTCAAGCCCCTCAAAGTGCACCAGATAGAACTGCGTGGTCTCGTCCGTACCGTCGGGATACGGCCAGTACACTTTCACCGGCTTTGAGGCCGTCAGCCAGACGTTGCCGTTGTTTGCATCTACGAGGTCGAGGTACTTCGCCTCGTACTGCGGGTTTGCAAACGACGTGCCCAGCGTTTTAATGGCCTCGTCCCGCAGGGTGGCGGCGTAGTCCGGATGGCCCTCCACCGTGTTCGACGTCACAACGTTGTCAAACAGCAGCGACACGGCCGCGTTGTCCGCGGGGATCTGGCTCTCGTTGATGTAGAACGTTGTGCCGTCCTCCACCACGACGGCCGCGTCCTCCAGTTTCTCGCCGCCCGCGGGCAAAGCGTCGGCCACGTCCGTCACGGCCGGCGTCACCACGTCGCCCTGACGGCCCGTCACATAGCGGATGGTCAGCGTGCCGGGCGCCACCTGCACAGGGAAGTCCTCCCAGTGAATCCCATTGTTGCCGTCCTTGCCCAAGTACACGGAGGCGACAACGCTGCCCACATCGACCGCGCCGCCGTAGATCGTCATCTCATATTCCTGATACAGCGCCGCGCTGGGGGTGAACGCGTCGCTCACCTGCACGTTGTCCGCCGCATCGGTGAACTGCAGGCGAACCGGATCCTGCTCTTCGAGCACCGGCTCAAGGCGGTAGATGTATTTGCTGTACGCCAGCGAGGGGCCGCTGCTGTAGAGTTCCAGCTTCCACTGTTTGCCGGCGTCCGGATCGTCCGTCGGCTCTTTGAAGCTCATGTAGCCCGACAGGTCCAGCACATAGGCCGTCGTGCCGTCCGGATTCGTCACCTGCGTGATATCGCCCGAATCTTTCCAGATCTCCTTCATGTGCTCGTCCAGCACCTTGGGCAGCGTGATGTAAAAGCCCGGCTGCGGCAGGCTGTTCGAACCTTCCAGCGCGCCGCTCCCGTTCGCGGTGCCCTCATAGCCCTCCGTGCCGCCCATGTAGATCGTGATGTCCGCAGGCTGCACTTTGACGGCAATGCTGTGCGCGGCCTTGAGCGCCGCTTTGCCGGTGACGGTGCACAAACCGTTTGCAAAGCCGGTCTGCTCCTGCACATGCAGGCTGGCATACGCGTCCGGGTGCGCGTTCCAGCGCGTGCCCTCGCTGTCGTCGTACCAGCCGGTGATGGCGTCCGAACAGCTCAATTTGTCCACATCGCCGTCCAGCTTCCAGCCCTCGCCGGTTTTGCTGAAGGTGATAGAGGCGGTGTCCGTCTCGTTATAGATGTCATCGCCCGCGGTTTCGGCATGGTTGTTGTACAGCTCCACCGACGCCGGCAGCGTGACCGTGCCGCGGTTGTTGATGCCGCCGCCCAGGCCGAGCTTCGTCGCCGTGTTGTTCTGGATGGTCAGCTTCGCGCCGTCCTCCACCGTCAGCGAGCCGGCCTTCTGCAAAATGCCGGAGCCGTCGTTGTTCCGGATCGTCACCGTGCTGGTTTTATCAATTGTGGAATCGCCGCTGCCGATGTGCAGCGCGCCCGGGAGCGACCATTGACTGCTGAGTGTGCAGCCGTTGCCTTCAATGGTGACGTTCGCGTTGTTGCGGATCGTCAACGTATTGTTCGTATGCACGCCGTTGCCGCCGTTGCCATTTGCCGTAACGGTGGAATTGTCGATCGTCAGCGTGCCCGCCGACAGCCCGTGGGAAACATTGTCGTTGAAATTGACAACAGACTGGTCTTCAATGACAAAGTTGGTTCCGTTGGAGCCATTGCCGGTGCTGTTGATGACATCCAGATTTGAATGTGTGATGGTCGCATTGAACGTGCCGGCGAAACCGGAACGGTTGTGGTCGGCGATAAAGGTGGAATCTTCCATCACGAACTGGGCCGAACTCCCCGACCATTCAAAAGCGTCCTCCGGGAAGTTCCTGATCTCCACCCGTGAATCTTTCAGGCTAAACGTCCCCACGCTGCCGCCGTCATAATAAAACCCGTGCAGACGGTTGGACGCGCCGGAGCCGTCCATATACAGCTGGACGTTTTCAAACGTGAAATCCGTGTTGGCGTTGATATAGAACAGCGCAAGGTCGGAATCGTAATCCGGGTTTTCGACCTCGATCGTATAGTCGAACTTCGCCGTCATGTTCTTGAGCGTCAGATGGATCGTCTTACCTTTCACGCCAAAGCCGTAGCGGTCGTCCTTCGAGGTCAGCGTATGGCCGTGGCCGTCGATGGTGATCGTTTTGTTCAGCGTTTTGGTGACGGTGGCGTCCGCCAGCAGATCGATCGTGGCGCCATCGGCCGCCGCCTCAATGGCCTCGTCCAGCGTCGCATATTTCACATCGCCGATCTGCGCCACTTCGCCGGCGCGCGGCGCTGCGGGCGCGCTTTGCACCACCGCAGGCGCGGGCGCCTCGCCTGGTGTGGCCGCGGGCACGTTCTCCGGCGCGCCCTCGTTTTCACTTGCCGACACGCCGCTCGCCGTGCTTGCCGGCGCGGGCGTATCCTCCGCAAAGGCGACTGCCGGCAGCATGCCGGCGCACAGAGCCAGCGCGGCGAGCCATGCCGCAATGCGTTTTCCTGCCTTTTTCACTCAGAGTCGACTCCTTCCCTCGCGCGGCCTCAAGCCGCGCATTTCCGCAAAGCACACCGCAAAAGGGTGTTCTTCACTACTTTTTTAATCATATCACAAGAGTCGCTCTTTCTTCAAGGCATATCGCGTTCCGATTTTGCCAAAAAACGGACCAATTGTGCCAAAAATCAAGCCGAATTTTTGGCATACGCAACAGATTGTGCCAACGCGAGCCTTTTTTGCAAAAAACGGCGGCGTGCCCGCGCTTTGCCGCGCGCTGCGCGCAAGGCGAAAGCCGGGCGCAAGGTGCACCTTGCGCCCGGCCGCATACCGCCTTTTCTATTTATTATACCTGCGGCGCGCCCAGCACCCAGCGCTCCACCGCTTTGGCCACGCCGTCGGCGTCGTTCGTGTCGGTGACAAAGTCCGCCAGGGCTTTGATCTCGTCCGACGCGTTGCCCATCGCCACGGAGAAGCCCGCGGCGCGCAGCATGGCGGCGTCGTTCGACGAGTCGCCGCAGGCCATCACGGCCCCGTGGGGGACGCCGAGGAAATCGGCCAGCGCCAGCAGGCCCACGCCCTTGTCGACGCCCGCGGCGTTCACCTCCACATTGCGCGGGATGCTGCTGGTGACGAGATAGCGCCCGCCGTCCGCGAGGGCGGCAAATGCCGCGCGGCGCTCGTCCGGGTTTGTGAACAGCGCCGTCACCTTTTCAATGGGCGTTTCCAGCGTGGGCAAAAACACCGCCAGATCGTCGACGGGCGTGCGCGTTTTGCGAAAATAGTCCAGCATGGCGGGCGGCGCGAACTCCGCCAGGCGCGCAAAGCGCGCGGCCTCGGTGAAAATGGCGTCGCCGGCGTATACGTCGAACAGCACGTCCCAGCCGCGGCACATCCCGTACAGGCGCAGCGCGTCCCGCTGCGAGAGGCAGCCCGACCAGATGCGCCGGCCTTCGGCGAGGTCCAGCACGGCGGCGCCGTTGGCCGTGACGGCGTAGCGCACGCCGGGGATGTCGAGAAATTCCTGCGGCAGGCCGTTGCGCAGCCGCCCGGTGGCGGGCAGCACCGCGACGCCCGCCTCGATGGCCTTTTCCAGCGCGGCGCGCGTGCGCGGCGTGATGCGCTTTTCGCTGTCCAGCACCGTGCCGTCCAAGTCCAGCGCGATCATGCGCACGGGCTGCGCGGGGCCGTGCCCTTTTTCGCCGTTTTTCACAGGGAACGCTCCTTTTTCCATGCCAAAAACTCCTCAAAGCTGCCCGTGCGGTCGAGGCACCCGGCCTTGCCCGGCACAAGCTCGATCACGCGGTTTGCGATCTCGTCGATGAACTGATGGTCGTGCGAAGAAAACAGCAGATTGCCTTTAAAGGCCGCAAGGCCGTTGGAGAGCGCCTGGATGCTCTCGAGGTCGAGGTGGTTCGTGGGCTGGTCGAGCACGAGCACGTTCGCGCGGCCCATCATCATGCGCGAGAGCATGCACCGCACCTTCTCGCCGCCGGACAGCACCTTCGCGGGCTTGTACACCTCGTCGCCCGAGAACAGCATGCGCCCCAAAAAGCCGCGCAGGTACGTCTCGGTGGGGTCGGGGCTGTACTGGCGCAGCCACTCGATCAGATCGCCGTCGAAGTTTTCAAAAAAGGCGGCGTTGTCCTGCGGGAAATAGCTCTGCGACGTGGACACGCCCCATTTGAAGCTGCCCTCGTCCGGCTCCATCTCGCCCATCAGGATCTTGAACAGGGCCGTAACGCCGGCCTCGTTGTCGCCCACGAAGGCGATCTTGTCGTTTTTGTTCGCGGTGAAGGTGACGTTGTCCAGCACCTTCACGCCGTCCACGGTTTTGGAGAGGCCCGTGACGAACAGAATGTCCTTGCCGGCCTCGCGCTCGGCCTCGAAGCCCACGAACGGGTAGCGGCGCGACGAGGCGGGCATCTCCTCCAGCTGGATGCTCTCGAGCACCTTCTTGCGGCTGGTGGCCTGCCGCGACTTCGACTTGTTCGCCGAAAAGCGCTGGATGAAGGATTGCAGCTCGCGGATCTTCTCCTCTTTTTTCTTGTTCTGGTTGCGGATGAGCTGCTGCATCAGCTGGCTGGACTCGTACCAGAAGTCGTAGTTGCCCGCGTACATCTGCACTTTGTTGTAGTCGATGTCCACGGTGTGGGTGCACACGGCGTTGAGGAAGTGCCTGTCGTGGCTGACGACGATGATGGTGCCGTAGTAGTCCATCAAAAACTCCTCGAGCCACTCGACCGAGTCGATGTCAAGGCCGTTCGTCGGCTCGTCCAGCAGGATGATGGACGGCTGGCCGAACAGCGCCTGCGCCAAGAGCACCTTCACCTTCTGGCGGCCGTCGAGCGTCTCCATGGCGGCGTAGTGCACGTCCGCGGCAAGGCCCAGGCCGCTCAGCAGCTGGTTGGCCTCCGTCTCGGCGTCCCAGCCGCCCAGCTCGGCGAATTCGGCCTCCAGTTCGCCCGCGCGCTCGCCGTCGGCCTCGGTGAAGTCCGCCTTTTCGTACAAAGCGTCCTTCTCCTTCATGATGTCGTACAGCCGGCGGTTGCCCATGATGACCGTCTCCATCACGGTGTAGGCGTCGTATTTGAAATGATCCTGCTCGAGGACGCTCATGCGGTCGTCCGCGCCGACGGACACGCTGCCGGACGACGGCTCGAGCGCGCCGGACAGAATCTTCAAAAGCGTCGATTTGCCCGCACCGTTCGCGCCGATGATGCCGTAGCAGTTGCCGGGGGCAAAGTTCAAATTGACATGGCTGTACAGCGTCGAACCCTGAAACTGCAAGCTGACGTCGTTGACAGTGAGCATATTTCGTTCCTTTCCGTTTGGCGCCGCAAGGGGCGCGGTTCCCTCTGTGCGCCGGGCCGTGCTGCCCGCGCGCCGCCTTATCATACCACAAAGGCGCGCGCGTGTAAAGGCGCGCACTTGACAAACGCCCCGGCGGCGGGCTACACTGGGAACGACAGCTTTTGCAAAATCCGCCTTTTGGAAAGGAGCAGCCCGCTTTGCCTCTCATTATCCCGCAGGAACTGCCCGCGTACCGGGCGCTGGAGAACGAAAATGTATTCGTGATGCACCGCGCGCGCGCCATGCGCCAGGACATCCGCCCGCTGCGCATCCTGCTTGTGAACCTGATGCCCACGAAGATCGCCACCGAGACGCAGATCGCCCGCGTGCTGGCCAACAGCCCGCTGCAGGTGGAGCTGCGCCTGCTGCGCATGGACTCGCACGAGCCGGCGCACGTGTCCGGCGCGCACATGGAGGCGTTTTACAGGACGTTCGCCGAGGTGCGAAGCGAGCGGTACGACGGCATGATCATCACCGGCGCGCCCGTGGAAATGCTGGACTATGAGCAGGTGGACTACTGGGACGAGCTGTGCGCCGTGATGGACTACTCCAAGACGAACGTGTACAGCACCATGCACATCTGCTGGGGCGCGCAGGCCGCGCTGTACCACCATTACGGCATCCAAAAGCACGTGATGGACAAAAAGCGCTTCGGCGTGTTCGCCCACCGCGTCACGCGGCCCAAAAACCCGCTGGTGCGCGGGTTCGACGAGGTGTTCTACGCGCCGCATTCGCGCCACACCGAGATCCGCCGCGAGGACGTGGACAAGGTCAGCGCGCTGCGCGTGCTGGCCGAGAGCGACGAGGCCGGCCTGCACATCGCCGCCACCGACTCCGGCCGGCAGATCTTCATTTTCGGCCACATGGAGTACGACAAATACACCCTGCGCGACGAGTACGAGCGTGATATGGCAAAGGGTCTTGCCATCGACCCGCCGAAAAACTATTTCTTTGACGACGACCCGGCGAAGGACGTCATTTTCCGCTGGCGCAGCCATGCGAACCTGCTGTTTTCCAACTGGCTGAACTATTACGTCTACCAGCCCACCCCCTACGATCTGCGCCAGCTGCACGGCGTGGACGAGGACGGCGCGTAAAGCGCGCAGCGCACAAAGGTGCAAACGCCCGGCGGCCGAAATGGCCGCCGGGCGTTCTTTTGTTTTTTCGCGGCCTTTTCGTCAGGAGGCCTTGCCCACTGCGCGCAGCAGCTCCTCCTCCGGCATGTGGCCCGTCAGGCAGCCCACCGCGCCCACGCACGCGCCGCCCGTGACATTGCCCAGGCGCACGCAGTCGCGCACGGAATACTGATGGTACAGCCCGTAGATGAACCCCGCGATGAACGCGTCGCCCGCGCCCGTCGCGTCCACGGCCTTCACGCCCGGCAGCGCCGGCAGCACCTCCTGCCGGCCGTCCTCCTGCAAAAGGCAGCCGCCCGGCCCCAGCTTGACGATGGCGCTTTTGAAATAGTGCGACAGCGAGCGCGCCGCGTCCTCGGGGCGCGCGGCGCCGGTGATTTTCAGCGCCTCCTTGCAGTTGGGCGTGTAGTAGTCGGCCAGCTGCAAATAGTCGCCGTATTTCTCCAGCGAGAGGTCGTCCGCCCAGCCGGTGTCCATCACGAACACGATCTCGGGGTGGTCGCGCTTGACCTTTGCATACACATCGTACAGGCCGTTGTGCATGCGCACGATGCACGCGCCGCAGAACTGGCGGTAGATGCGCTCCTTCATCTCGTCGGTGACGGGGAACCGGTCGCGGTAGGAGACGAACGTCCTGTCGCCCGGCGTGATGGCCACGCAGGTGACGTTGACGGGCATGCCGCCGCCCCTGTACAGGTTCTGGTAGGCGACGCCGTATCGCTCCAGCTGCGCGCGCGCAAACTGCGAGAACGTATCCTCGCCCAGAAACGTGCTGAACTGCACCGGCACGCCCAGGCGCGCCAGGTTGATCATGATGGCCGGCACGCCGCCGCCCAGCTGCATGTCAAACCCGCTGGCAAACACCTCTTCGCCCTCGCGCGGCATATGCGGAATGCCGCTGTACAGCAGATCGCAGTTGACCATGCCGACCCCCGCCACGTAACGCATTTAGCTCCACTCCTCAATATAATCGCGGTTCGACTTGAGATACTCGTCCACCAGCGTCTCGGCCAGCGAATAGGAATTCACCAGCGGGTGGACCATCAGGCTGGTGATGGCGTCGTCGCGGCTGCGGTTGCGGATGGCGCGCGAGGCGTACCGCTCGTACAGCTTGACGCGGCGGATCAGCTCCATCGGGATCTCGGCCGGGTGCTCGATGCGGTGCGGCGTGTACGTGCCGTCCGGGCGCACCGTGCAGCTGATCTCCACGACGTCCGTGTCCAGCAGGCCGGGGATGGCCCCCGCGTTGGGCACGCAGAAGATCATCTCCGTGGGTTTCCCGGTCTGCTGCGCGCGGATGAAGCGCAGCGCCACGCCCGCGTAGCCGCCGTCGTCCCGGCTGGTCAGATCGAAGCAGAACGGGTCGGGCCGGCTCACGCCGGACTCGTTCTTCATGTACTGGTTCGAGCGCGTGCCCTGCCACTTGTTGTAGGTGCGGATGCACGCGTCAAAGTCGCGCGCGGCCTCCAGCTTCTCCAGTTCAGCCGTCATGTGGCGGTTCACATCGCGGATCACCTCGCCGCGCGTCACGCCGGCGTCCAGAATGTTCTGCACGGCTTTTTCGCGGTAGAAGAAGTAGTACAGATATTCGTTCAGGATGCAGCCCATCTTGTGCGTGAGCTCGGGCGAGAAAAAGCGCATGTCCGTCTGCGTGTAAATGCGCTCGTCGTCCATCAGTGTAGGCAGCATCTCGCGCCCGGAGAAGCGGATGCTGTCGAAGAAGGACAGATGGTTCAGGCCGTAGCACGTGGCCGTGACGGTCTCGGGATCGACGCCGTACAGATGCGCAAAGCTGCGCAGCATACCCGTGGGCGCGTCGCAGATGCCGTAGGCAAAGTCGTACCCCATGTCGCGCAGCGTCTGCGACACGACGCCGGCGGGGTTCGTGAAGTTGAACACTTTGGCGCCGGGCTTTGCGTACCTCTTGATCAGCTCGCAGTAACGCGCCAGCGCGGGCACGCTGCGCATGGCGAACGAAAGGCCCGCCGCGCCGGTGGTCTCCTGCCCCAGCACGTTGTGCGCCAGCGCGATGCGCTCGTCGTCGATGCGCTTGTCGTCCTCGCCCACGCGGATGGTGGTGATGACGTAGTCGGCGTCCGAGACGGCCTGCACCGGGTCCTGCGTCAGGGTAAAGCGCAGGTCCGGCTCGATGCGCCTCGCCACCTCGCGCGACAGCGCGCCGTACACCTCCAGCTTGCGGGGGTTGTTGTCCATAAATACGATCTCGTCGAAATGAAGCTCTCGCGCGTTCTGCGCCAGGCTTTTCGCCAGCATCAGGGAGCGCACGCCGCCCCCGCCGATCACTGCCAGCTTCACGGTACATCCCTTCCTTCCTCGCCGCGGCCTCGGGGCCGCGGCCGTCTCAGTAGTCCGACTCCTCCATGCGGAACAGCCGGTTGATCGCGTACACGATCAGCACGCCCAGCAGGATCAAAATCACGCTCATGGCGTTGCTGTAGGCGTAGTTGTTGTCGTTGAATGCCGTTTTATAAATGTACAGCGGCATGTTCAGCGTGGCGTTGCCCGGCCCGCCGTTCGTGGTGAGGTAGATCAGCTCGAACTCCTTGAGCATGCTGGTGGCCGCCACGATCACGCTGGTGCCCAGCGTGTTGCGCACCATCGGCAGGATGATGCGCGTCTGGATCTGCCAGCGCGTGGCGCCGTCGATGCGCGCGGCCTCGATGAGGTCGTCCGGCACCGAGGTGATGGCCGCCAGCATCAGGATGGTGATCATGCCCGGATACAAAAGCCAGCCCAGCGTGACGGACGGCAGCGCCGTCTTGCTGTTGAAATACCAGTTCCACTCGAACTTTTCGCCGGTGAACAGGCTGATGACGCCGTTGACAAGGCCGCTGTCCGTTTTGAACACGTTCAGAAGGATCATGGCCAGCGCGGCGGTGGAGATGACGTTCGGCAGCATGCAGATGGTGCGCAGCGCTTTCCAGCCGCGGAATTTCTGCGCCAGGATGAACGCCAACACCGTGCCCAGCAGCACGTGCACGGTGGATTGCAGCAGCACCCACAAAAACGTGTGCCCCACCGCGGCGCGCACGTCCTCGTCCGCAAAGGCCCGCGCATAGTTTTCAAGCCCCGCGAACGACAGCGGCTGGCCGATGCTCCAGTGGAAGAAGCTCGTCACGGCCACCAGCACCAGCGGCGCCAGATAGATCAGCAGGAACAGCGCCACCGACGGCAGCAGAAAGACCGCCAGCGTCGATTTTTTCGCTTTCATGGTGTTGCCTCCTTTGCCGTGCGTCTCTGCGCCCGCCGCGCGGCGGGCGCAGAGCGCCAGTCTTCAGGTCAAAACGTCAGGTTGCGGCGGCGTCCGTCAGCGCCTGTGCAAACTCTTCCGGCGTCAGCGTACCGTCCGCCAGCAGCGGGAACTGCACGCTGATCTCGTCCACGACGGAGGCGTGCCACAGGCTCTGGAAGTCGTTGATGGAGCGGTCGGCGCCGTCCGCCAGGGCGATGGTCTCGGTGATGAGCGGATAGACGTCGGCATCCTCGATGGCGCAGTCGGGCACGGCGGCGCTCATCTCAAGGTCCAGGCGCTGGCTCTCTTCGCTGGTCATGAACTTCACGAACGCGAGCGAGGCCTCGATCTTCTCCTCGGTCTTGCTGGCGATGCTCCAGCCGATCTGACCGCTGTTGTACATCACGTTGCCGGGGAAGGCCGCCACGCCGATCTTGTCCGCGAAGCCCTCGGGCGCAACGCTGGTGTCGTAGAAGTCGGACACCATCCACGGGCCGTTGGCGATGATGGCGGTGCGGTCGTTGAAGAAGTTGTTGGCCGCCACGCTGTAGTCGCCGCCGATGGCGTCGGTGGTGGTATACTCCTGGAACAGGCGCTGGATCTTGGTCGCGCCCTCAATGAACTCCGGCGTGTTGTACGTCTCGGGCTGGTTCGTGTTCATGAACTCCTCGCCCGCGTCGCCCGCGTCAGCGATGGCCGCGCCCAGCATCAGGCCGCTGCACCAGCCGGAATCGGCCGTGTCCATCGAGACGGGCGTGATGCCCGCCGCCTTCAGCTTGTCGCAGGCCTCGAAGAACTCGTCCCAGGTCTGCGGCACGCTCTCGATGCCGGCCTGCTCGAACAGGTCTTTGTTGTAGAAATAACCGACGGTCTGGCGGATGTAGGGAATGCCGTACAGCTTGCCGTCGCGGCTGTTCACGTTGCGGCCCACGTCGCTGATCATGGCGTTCCACTCCTCGTCCGCCTCAATGTACGGCGTCAGGTCGACGAGCTTGTCCTTGAACATGTCGATCAGGTTGTAGCCGCCGGTGACGATGACGTCGGGCAGATCGTCGGCGCTGTACAGCACCTTCAGTTTGTCGATGTAGTTCTGGTCGCCGGGGATCTCCTCCACGACCACCTCATACTGGCCGGCATACTCCTCGTTGAAGGCCGCGATTCGCTCGGCCGCCCACGCCGTCTGCGACGCGGTGCCGCACATGAACGTGGGGAACGAGATCTGGACCACTTCGCCGGACGCGCCCGACGCAGTGCCCTCTGCGGAGCCGGCAGACGCCGCAGAGGAAGACGTGCCGCCGCCGCAGCCAGCGAGCGTGGCCGCGCACATTCCGGCAGCGATGAGAAGTGACAGCGCTCTTTTTACACTCTTCATGTCTCATTTCTCCTTAATGTAAATCTTGCTTGTTGCAATACGTTTTGTAAATCGTTATATGAAATGCGGCCGCATTTGCATACGTTTTTTCCATGGCCCCCAAAAGGCCTTTTAGCCCTTCACCGAACCGGCGACGAGGCTGCTGGTGACCTGCTCCTGCAAAAGGATGTACACCAGCACGCTGGGCAGCACCGACATGGTGATGGCGGCGAACATGGCGGTGTAATCGAACGAGAACTGCGAGGAAAAATAGTTCAGCGCCAGCGGCAGCGTGCGCACCGCCTCGGATTTCGTCAGCACCAGCGCGAACATGAATTCGTTCCAGCTCGTGAGGAAGTGCAGCGTGGCGGCCGTGGCAAGGCCCGAGCGCGCCATCGGCAGCACGATCACGAAAAACGTGCGGA
>DXGT01000017.1 GCA_019113785.1 Candidatus Ruthenibacterium merdigallinarum
GGCCGTGTTGATGGGGATGGCGAAGCCCAGGCCGTCAGCGCCCTCCTCGATGGATTTCGCGTTCACGATGCCGATCAGCTCGCCACGCTCGTTGAACAGGCCGCCGCCGGAGTTGCCGGGGCTGACGGCCGCGCTGGTCTGCAGCAGGGTCATGTTCTGGCCCTCCACCTCCACCGAGCGGTTGAGCCCGGAGATGATGCCGTCGGTCACGGTGCCGCCCAGCTCGCCCATCGGGTTGCCCACGGCCATGGCGTACTCGCCCACCACGAGCGCGTCGGAATCGCCGATCGTCGCGGGCGTCAGGCCGTCGGCCTCGATCTTCAAAACGGCGATGTCCGTCTGCGCATCGGTGCCGATCACCGTGGCGGCGTACTCATCGCCGTCGTGCGTGGTCACCGTGACCTGCTGCGCGCCGGACACGACGTGGTTGTTCGTGATGATATACCCGTCGGACGTGATGATGACGCCCGACCCCGCGCCCGACTGGACGTACTGCGAAAAGAACGGGTTTGTGGAAACGCTCTCGGTCGTGACCTCCACGACGCTGGGCGCGACGATGTCCGCGATCTGCGAGACGCTCAGCGTGCCGGCCGTGGTGCCATCGCTGGCGTCCGTATTGGCCGAGGCCGACTGGGTGGTCTGGCTGGGCGCCGCGTACACGACCGTGCTGGACGCGCCGCGCGCCATGATGCCGCCCACATAGCCGCCGCCAAAGCCGGCCGCCGCGCACACTGCCACGGCCGCCGCACCCGCAAGGATGCGTTTGGCCCACTTGCCGCCCTTGCCGCGCCCGTGCTGCGGCGCGCCGGGCACGCCGGGCGCCGGCATGCCGCCCATCGCCGGGCCGGGCCCCGCCTGGGCCCCGCCGGCCGTCTGCACGCCGGACGGCTGCGCAGGCGCGCCGGCCGCCTCGGGCGCGGCGCTCGTACCGGACGCATTCGGCGCAGCCGCGCCGTTTGTGTTGTTCGCGCCGTTTGCGCTGGGGCCGTTTGCGTTGTTATTGTAAAGGTTCGAATAGTCGAACTGCCAATCGTTGTTCATAACTGAAACCTCCCTTTCGATTTCATGCCTTCAGTATACCCGCCCTTTGTGTTAAATGTATCATGCACTTGTGTTAAATATGTGACGTATTTCGCCCCATTTTTTCCGGCGCGTCCACGAGGCGCGCCCGCGCGGTGCGGCGCACGCACACCGCGATGGGCGGAAAGCCCGTGCGCTCTTCAAACAGCGCCGTCTCGACGGAAAAATCCTCTTTTTCCCGCAGCGCGTGGGCCCACGCCACCACGGCGTCGCGCTCGCCCGTGCCTTGCGCGCCGCCCGAATAGGCGCACACCGTCAGGATGCCGCCCGCGCGCAGCAGCGCCAGCGCCGCGTCCAGCGCGGGCAGCGTGGTGTCCGGCGTGGTGAACACGTTGTGCGAAGCCCCCGGCAGGTACCCGAGGTTGAACACGACCGCGTCCGCGCCGCCGGGCGCATGGCGGGCGATGTCCGCATGGTCCGCGCGCACGCAGCGCCCGACGCCGTCCAGCCCCAGCGCGCGCAGGCGCGCGTTCGTCGCGTCCACGGCGCGCTGCTGGATGTCCATCGCCAGCACGCGGCCGCACGGGCCCACCAGCTGGCACAGCAGCGCCGTATCGTGCCCGTTGCCGGCCGTGGCGTCCACGGCGAAGGCCCCGGCGCGCAGGTGCTTTCGCCAGAAATCGTGCGCGACGCGCAGCGCGTTCACCTCGTCGGGCCTCTCGCGCACATACAGCCCTTCGCCCGCCGGCGCAAAGCCGAATTTTTCCCAGAACGCGCCCTCGCCCGGGCCGGCCCGCGCGGTCAGCCGCTCGCCGGGCGGCACGGACAGCGCGGCCAGCGTCTTTTTCCACAGGAACGTGCCGTAGCCGCGCCGCCGCCAGCGCAGCGCGATGCAGCAGCGCGCTTCGCCGTTTTCCACCGCGGCGAAGCCGATCGTTTCGCCGTCCTTGTCCAGACGGCAGCGCCGCGCGCTCTCGCGCGTCACCGTCAGCATCGCGCCCCTCCTTTTCCCTCTAAAGACAAAACAGCGCCGCGGCGCACGGGCGCAATGGCCCCGCCGCGGCGCTGCGCGTTCAATGCAGCTCCCGAACGAAATGGTACTGCGCGCGGGCAAAGCCGCGCTTTTCCAGGAATTCCTGGCTGCGCACGTTGACGCGCGAGCAGTCGGCCGTCAGGCACACGCAGCCCAGCCGCTTGAGCTGTGTGGCCAGATTGATCATCAGCGCCGTGCCCACGCCGCGGCCGCGGCAGCCCTCCTTCACGAAGAGATCGCACACGACACCCACCATGGCGCACTGCGTCAGCGACGGGCGCAGCTCGGCGTCCACATAGCCCACCACTTCGCCGTTTTCGCTGGCCGTCAGGATGCGGCGCGAAGAGCGGCGCAGCGCGTCGGCCAAAAGCGCGTCGAACACATCGCGCGGCAGTTCGCGGCGGGCTGCGCCGCACGCCAGCGCATACAGCCCGTCCGCCTCCTCCATTGTAGCGCGGCGCACAAACATGCACGGCGCCCCCTTCCCTTTTTTCGTCGTCCTGTTTTTTCAAAAAATCCGAGGCGGCTTTTTTCTTTAATACGTCACCGTGTGGCCGGTGAAGCCGTAAATGGCCAGCGCCAGAATGCCGATGTACAAAAGCGTCACCGGCAGGCCGCGGAAGATCTCGGGCACGCGCTCGCCGTCCAGCTTGCGCATGCCTTCGTCCACCACCAGCACCGCCATCACATAGCCAAGGCCGCTGCCCACGGCAAAGCCCATCGTCTGCACCAGCGAAAAGCTCTGCGTGGCGCTGACCAGCATGGTGCCCAGCACGCAGGTGTTGAACGTGGCCATCGGCAGCGCGGCCACCGCGTGGCGCGCGCTCTCCAGGCGGCGCAGCGCCACCACAGCGCCCAGCACCACGAAGAACGCCACCGCGCTGCACACTACGCACACGAACGGGCGCACATAGCCGCGGTATGCAAATTCGCGCATGGCGCGGTTGGCAAAATAGCCCAGCGGCGCACTGATGATCTGGATGCAGCACAAAAGCACGCCGAACGTCAGCGTATCGGTGCCGTCGTCGACGATCTTCGTCAGGCGCGACACGCCGAGGCCGCGCGTAAACACGGCGTTCTGCGCGAAGAGCGCCGTCACCATATACACAAAAAACTGTCCCAAGGACGCGATCACTTCGCTCATGCCTGCTGCTTCACCCCCAGCGCCATCTGGCGTTTGATGATATTCGTCACGCCGCGCCACGCGGCGATCAGCAGCGCCAGCACGATGAAGCCCCCCATGGGCAGGCTGGCGATGGGCAGCGGGCTGTAGCCCAGCAGCGCATGGCCGTACAGGCAGCCCGTGCCCAGAAATTCGCGCACGGCCGCCGTCAGCAGCATGGCCAGCACATAGCCGGCCGTGGTGATGACGCCCTTTTTCAGCGCGGTGCGGATGCGCTCGCGCTGGGGCCGCTCATAGCGCTTGAGCACGATGGGGTCAGCGCACAGCAGCGGCAAATACAGCCCCAGAAGGCCGATGTCCGCCGCCGAGTACAGGCGCGTCATCACGGCCAGCACCCCGGCGTACACCGCGGCCGCCGTCAGCGCATAGGTCAGCCCGCGGAAGCGGAACAGCGGGAACTTGCTCAGAAACGCCGCGACGACGCGCGTAGGCGTCAGCAGCAGCGCGACGGCCACCGCCAGCATCAGCGCGTTTTTCAGCGTCGCGGCCGCCACGATCAGCGGCGCGAGGCCCAGGCCCTGCATCACGACGGGGTTGTTCAAAAACACGCGGTCGCGCTTGATGCGCTTGGCCAGCGCGGCGGCGCGCATCTGTTCCTCATGCGTCATCGACAGCGGCCTCCTTCCTGTGCACCTTCTCCGGCAAAAGCCTGTCCAGCCAGCCGGACAGCGCGTTCACCAAAAGCACGGCGAAGCACACGCCCACGTCGTAGCTGCCGAAATAGCGGAACAGCATCGTCGCAAGGCCGATGGCCGCGCCGTAGGCAAAGTATGCGCGCCGGCTGCGCGGGCGCGTGTTCGGGTCGTTGATCAGAAACACCGCCGCATACAGCATGGCCCCGGTGAGCAGCTCGTACTTGACGGACTGGTAGCGCACGTACACCTGGTCGTACAGCGAGGCGGTGAACCATGCATCGCCCACGCGCGGCAAAAGCAGCGCGAACAAAAAGCACGTGATCAAAAAGCCCGCCGGGATGGCGAGGTCGATCTCGCGGCGCATCCACAGGTACATCGCGCAGGCAATCACCACCAGCACCGCCGTGGTGCCCATCGGCCCGGCGTAGTTGCCCAGCAGCAGGTTCGTCATGCGCACGTTCGGCAGGCCGCCCGCGCGCAGCGCGTGGAACGCGCCGTCCATCATCACGGCGTTCTCGGTGGAGGCGATGCCGATCTCGGTATACGGCGCGGGATAGCGGAAAATGTGCTGCGGCCAGCTGACCGCCGCCGCGCAGTAGCCCAGCGCCGACAGATTGAACGGGTAATTGCCCACGCCGCCGAAGGCCGCCTTGCCCACCAGCACGATCAACACCGTGGCCGCCGCCACAACGTAATACGGCACGGTGGCCGGCAGCAGCAGCGTCATGATCAGCGCCGCCGGCAGGCTGGAATTCTCGGTGCGGTCGCGCTGGACGCCGCGCAGCCACGCCACCAGATAGTCGCACACCGCCGCCGTCACCGCCGCGGCCAGGCACAGCATGGCCGGGCGCGCCCCGTACAGATAGCACGCCATCACAATGAGCGGCAGCGCCATGAACACGATGTCCCGGTTCGCCTCCTGGGGCGAGGGCATTTTCAGATACAGTTTCCCCTGATTCATACGCATCCCTTTTCCGTTGTTTCGCCGCGCAGCGCGCGGATGGCGCCGGCGCGGTCGGGCGCGCCGAACACGGCGCTGCCCGCCACGAGCACGTCGGCGCCCGCCGCGGCGCACAGCCCGGCCGTGCGCGCGTTCACGCCGCCGTCCACCTCGATGTGCAGCCCGGCAAGGCCCTGCCGGTCCGCCTCGGCGCGCAGCGCCGCAATGCGCCCCGGCGCCTCGGGCAAAAACGCCTGCCCGCCGAAGCCCGGCTCCACGCTCATCACAAGCAGCATGTCCAGCATGCCCAGATACGGGTACGCAGCCTCGACGGGCGTGCCCGGGCGGATGGACATGCCCGCTTTGCACCCCGCCGCGCGGATGGCGTCGATCGTCTCGCGTGCATCCCCCTCGGCCTCGAGGTGGAACGTCAGCATGTCGGCCCCCGCCTTTGCGAAGGCCCCGGCGTATTCGGCCGGGCGGCTGATCATCAGATGTACATCATAGAAGGCGGGCACCGCGCGCGCAAGGCTCGTCAGCACCGGGATGCCCAGCGACAGGTTCGGCACGAACCGCCCGTCCATCACGTCGATGTGCAGCCAGTCGGCCCCCGCGTCCAGCACGCTGCGGCAATCCTCGCCCAGGCGCGCAAAATCCGCCGAAAGGATCGACGGCGCGATCAGCAAATCCATGCAAAAACTCCCTTTATCGGTCTGCCGGCTGTCCGGCAATACCCATTATTATACTATATACTGCGAAAAAAAGCAAAACCTGTGCGCCGGCGCTCAGCGCTCCTTGCCGCGGCGCGGCTTTTGGTCGGGCGCCGCGGGCAGCGTGAAGAAGAACTCGCAGTACTCGCCCTCTTTGCTCTCCACCCAGATCTGCCCGCCGGACAGGTTGATCAGCACCTTGCAGATGTGCAGCCCCAGCCCGCTGCCCGAGGTGTTCAGCCCGCGGCTTTTGTCCTCTTTATAAAAGCGGTCGAACACGTAGGGGATGGCCTCGGGCGCGATGCCCTGCCCGGTGTTGCGGATGCCCACGGTAACGGTGCCGCCCTCCTTGGCCTTCTGCGTGGTGACGGAGAAGTGGATCTCGCCGCCCTCGGGCGTGAATTTGATGGCGTTGTCCACGATGTTGTAGATCACTTGGTACACAAGGTCCTGATCGGCGTACACCGGCGTGCGCACGGGCGCAAAGCCCGTCACCTCGATACGGTTCGCCTCCAGGCGCTGCTCGGCCGAGAACACCACGCTGGCAAGGCTCTCCCAGATGTCGTACACCGCGGCGTTCATCTTGTATTCGCCGGCCTCGAGCTTTGTGATGTCCAGCATGTTTTTGATCAGGCGCGTCAGACGCCCCACCTCCTGCGAGACGAGCCCGAGGTAGTGATCGCGGCTCTCGGACGGGATGGTGCCGTCCAGCATACCGTCCACAAAGCCCTTGATGCTGGTCATCGGCGTGCGCAGCTCGTGCGCGATGTTGCCCATGAAGCTGCGGCGCGACGAGTCGATCTGCTCCAGGCTCCGTGCCATGTTGTTGAACTGCACGGCCAGCGCCGCCAGCTCGTCGTCGCCCTCCACGGGCACGCGGGCCGAGAAGTCGCCCCCGCCGAATTTGCGCGCGGCCTCCGTCATGCGGCGCAGCGGCGTGGTCATGCGCGAGGCCATCACGATGGACAGCATGCTCGACACCATCAGCATCATGCCCGCCGCCAGGATGAACGTCGAGATCAGGTTGGCCATGTACGCGCCCATGAAGTCGGAGTCGCTGGCGGCGAACACATAGCCGGCCACCGCCGCGCCCTCGCCCGAGCGGATGGGCTTGCCCGCCACGTAAAACCGCCCGCTCAAAAGGCCGTCCAGCGTGCCCAGCTCGGTGTACTCGCCGTAGTTGTACGCCCCGGCCAGCGCGCGCTCGGGCAGATAGCGGTCGATGTAATTCTCCGCGATGTACTCGCTCGACTCGCTCGTGCTGCCCAGGATGATGCGCCCGTAGGCGTCGGCCACAAAGATGTAGTTGTCCGACGCGCGGCTGGTCAGCGTCACCTCGCGGGTGATGCGCGCAAGGCGCTCGTCGGCGTCCGTCTGCTCTGCCTGCGCCTCGCGCAGGATGCGCACGGTGTTGTCCACCGTGTGCAGAAGGTCGGAGTCGTTCTGCGCGCGGAAAAAGCCCATCGCCAGATACACCTGAATAAACCCCATCAGCGCCGTGCTGGCCAGCAGCAGGATCGCCGTGGAATAAAAATAGCGCGTGGTGATGCTTTTGCGCACGGGCCGCCCCTCCTTGAAAACGCCCGGCGGCGCGGTGCGCTCCGGCGCCGCGCCGCACGAGGGCTCATTCCTTTACTTCAAACTTGTAGCCCACGCCCCAAACGGTCTTCAGGCCCCACTGGGAGGACGCGCCATCCAGCTTTTCGCGCAGGCGTTTGACGTGCACGTCGATGGTGCGCGAGTCGCCGTAATACTCAAACCCCCACACCTCGTCCAGCAGCTGGTCGCGCGTGAACACGCGGTTGGGATGGCTGGCCAGGTAGTACAAGAGCTCCAGCTCCTTGGGCGGGGCGTCCACCACCTTGCCGCGCACCTTCAGCTCGTAGCGCGACAAGTCCACCGACAGGTTTTCATAGCTGATCACGCCCTCGGTGTCCTGCGCGGCGGGCGCGCAGCGGCGCAGCACCGCCTTGATGCGCGCCACCAGCTCTTTGGCCTCGAAGGGCTTCACCACATAGTCGTCGGCGCCCAGCTCCAGCCCCAGCACCTTGTCGAACGTCTCGCCCTTGGCCGTCAGCATGATCACGGGCGTGTTGCCCGCGGCGCGCACGCGCCGGCACACCTCCCAGCCGTCGATCCCCGGCATCATGATGTCCAGCACCACAAGGTCGGGCTTTTCTTTCTCAAACGCGGCCACCGCCGCCTCGCCGTCGTTGGCGATGCAGATGTCGTACCCCTCTTTCGCCAGGTACAGCCGCAGCAATTCGCAGATGTTCTTGTCGTCGTCCGCGATCAGGATCTTCGCCATTTGCCTGCCCCTTTCCGCCGCGCGCGGCCCGCATGGCAGGCCCCGCAGCGCGATACTATCTGTATTATAACGGAAAAATGCAGATAAAAAAAGCCCTCCCGGCAGAATTTACAACGCAAATTGGCCCGGCGGCGTTGCGCGGCCCGCCCGCATCCTGTATAATAGTGGTGTATGCGGGCGCATTTTCGCCGCGCCGCGCGCACATCAGTGTTAAAAGGAAAGAGGACAAAACCGGATGAAATTGGGAATTCTGGGCTTGCCGAACGTCGGCAAGAGCACATTGTTCAACGCCATCACCAACGCGGGGGCCGGCGCGGCCAACTACCCGTTCTGCACCATCGAGCCGAACGTCGGCGTGGTGCCCGTGCCCGACCCGCGCCTTGACAAGCTGGCCGAGATCTGGGACACAAACAAAAAAACGCCCGCCGTCGTCGAGTTCGTCGACATCGCGGGCCTTGTGAAGGGCGCGTCGAAGGGCGAGGGCCTGGGCAACAAATTCCTGGGCAACATCCGCGAGTGCGACGCCCTGGTACACGTGGTGCGCTGCTTTGACGGCACGGACGTCGTGCATGTGGACGGCAGCGTCGACCCGCTGCGCGACATCGAGACCATCGACACCGAGCTGATCCTCAGCGACATGGAGGTGGTGTCGAACCGGCTGGCCCGCTTTGCCAAGGCCGCCAAAACGGGCGACAAAAAGGCCGGCGCGGCTGCCGAGTGGCTGTCTGCGCTGGAAAAGCATCTGGGCGAGGGCAACAACGCCCGCACGTTCGCCTTCGACGCCGAGGACGAGGAGCAGGCGGCCATCGTGCGCGAGCTGGGCCTTCTGACGGCAAAGCCCATCATCTATGCCGCCAACATGAGCGAGGACGACCTGCTGGCCGGCATGCAGGAGAACGAGCACTACAAAGCCGTGTGCGCGCTGGCCGAGCGCGAGGGCGCGCAGTGCATCCCCATCTGCGCCAAAACCGAGGAGGACATCGCCGACTACTCCCCCGAGGAGAAAAAGGCCTTCCTCGCCGAGATGGGCGTGGAGGCGACGGGCCTTGACAACCTCATCAAGGCCAGCTACTACCTGCTGGGCCTGATCTCGTTCTTGACGGACGGCAAAAAGGAGTGCCGCGCCTGGACGATCCGCCGCGGCACCAAGGCCCCGCAGGCCGCCGGCAAGATCCACTCCGACTTCGAGCGCGGCTTCATCCGCGCCAGCGTCGTGAGCTACGACGACCTCGCCGCGTGCGACTTCAGCATGGCCGCCGTGAAGGCCAAGGGCCTGCAGCGCACCGAGGGCAAGGAGTACGTCGTGCAGGACGGCGACATCATCGAATTTCTGTTCAACGTATAACCCGGCCGTGCGGCGGCGCTGTGCGCCGCCGCCTTTTGCGCCGCAGCGCATTTTGCCGGCGCGGCCGGCATTTTTATAAAGGAGAGAGACTATGCACACGATCGGCCTGATGGGCGCGATGGAGGACGAGATCGCCCCGCTGTACGAAGCCATGACCGACAAGAGCGAAGAAACGGTCGGCGGCGTGACGTTTTATAAGGGGATGCTGGAAAACAAGCGCGCGGTGCTGTGCTGCGCCGGCATCGGCAAGGCGCAGGCCGCCGCGGCCACGCAGCTGCTGTGCACGCATTTCGGCGTGGACGCCGTGGTGTTCTCCGGCATCGCCGGCAACATGACCGACCGGCTGGACGTGGGCGACGTGGTGATCGGCCGCACGCTGATGTACCACGACGGCGAGCCGCGCATGTTCGCCGAGACGCCGCCCCATCTGCAGCAGTTTGCCGCCGACGAGCGCCTTGTGGCCGCCGCGTCCGAGGCGTGCAGCGCCGCGGGCGTGCGCTGCCTTGCCGGGCGCATCGCCACGGGCGACCAGTTCGTCGGCGACAGCGCCACCAAGCGCGCCATCGCCGAAAAATGCAGCCCGGACTGCGTGGAGATGGAGGGCGCCGCCGTGGCGCACATCGCCGCCAAAAACGGCGTGCCGTTCGTGGTGCTGCGCGCCATGAGCGACAGCGCCGACGAAGCCGGTTACGAGAAAATGGTGGTGAAGAACTTCGACCCCGCCGCCTACTGCCGCACCGCCGCGGCCGTCAGCCGCGCGCTGATCGCCCGACTGTAAAGCGCGGCGACTGCCGCTCTGCACCGCGCCGGCTGCAAATGTTTGGACGCACCCGCTTTATACAGTTTGTATAAGTACGAAAGGAAATTCCCATGTGGCGAGAAGAGAACCGGCAGCTGTTCGCGCAGTGCCTACAGGGCCTTGCGCAGGACGAAACCGTGCAGCGCATGCGCGCCATCCCGCAGCATGTCAAGGGCGTGAGCTGCTATGACCACTGCGTGTTCGTGGCGTATCTCAGCTTTACGCTGTGCCGCGCGCTGGGGCTCGACTACCGCGCCGCGGCCCGCGCGGGGCTGCTGCACGATCTGTATTTGCAGCACTGGGAGCACACGGACATCGGCCCCTTCCGCCGTCTGATAGTGCACCCGCGCATGGCGCTGGAAAACGCGCGTCGCTTTGGCCTCAGCCGCGCCGAGCGCGACGCCATCGCCGCACACATGTGGCCGCTGACGCTGCGCCCGCCGCGCCACGCCGTGGGCTGGGCCGTGTGCCTGGCCGACAAGGCGGCCGCCGGCGTGGAGATGCTGCATCTGTACCGCCGTCTGGGCGTGGAGCAGAACGTGCGCAGCCTCACAGACCTTCGCGCCGCATCCTGCGCCGGCCGGCGCAAACAGTGACGCGGCGACGCACAGAACAGAACATCGAAAGCCCGGCGGGCGGCGCCCTTTTTGCAAAGGCGCCGCCCGCCGGATCCTTTTTCCCCGCTTTACAAAAACGCCTGCAGGCGGTGGGCGTACTCGCTCTCCGCGTGTTGCAGCCGCTGCGCCAGCGCCACGGCACCCACGTTGGCACCCGGGCACGCGCGGATGGCGCGCGCCATGTTCTCCACGCCCATCTCGCTGCCCTCCACCAGCATGCCGGCCAGGTTGTGCGGCGAGCGGTCGGCCATCGCCTTCATCTTCAACTCCAGCTTCGCGGCGGTCTTGGCCGCAAAGCTCTGGTCCTTCGGCTCCTCGCCGCCCACGGCCAGCATGGCGCGGGCGCGGTTTTGCAGATCCTCATAAGCGGCGATCTGCCGGTGCAGCTCGTTTTTCAGGCGCGCGTCGCCCGTGATGGCGGCAAGGTCCTGCGCGGTGTGCTTTGCCATCTCTGTGTTCTGCGCCACTTCGTTGAGCAGCCGGATCGTCTGCTCGTCCATATGCGTCCCCTCTCTTCCGCTTGCATTCGGCCGCGCTGCGCGGCCGCTGTTATACCCTGCCCCGTTTGGCCCGGTTTATACGCGTCATGCACCGCTGGTGAAAACTGCCAAAAGCCCCACCGTTTCCCTCGCAAAAATTGGGTGTTCGGCGCTGGGCAAAGGACGCCCTTTTATGATACAATATTACAAATCATCGTACACCCACCGTGCACACATGTGCACAGACAGCCGCCGGCCGCCGGCCGGCCTTTGACGGGAGGCGCACCATTTTGACGGCTACGAGCAAACTGTATGACGCTGACGCATATCTCACCCAGTTCCGCGCGCAGGTGCTGCGCTGCGAGCCCTGCGGCGGCGACGGCCCCGCGTTCCGCGTGTGTCTGGACCGCACGGCCTTCTACCCCGAGGGCGGCGGCCAGCCGGCCGACCGCGGCGCGCTGGGCGGCACGCGCGTGCTGGACGTGCGCGAGGAGGACGGCTGCGTCTGGCATTACGTCACCTCCCCGCTGCGCGCGGGCGAGGTGGTGCAGGGCGACATCGACTGGCGCCGCCGCTTCGACCACATGCAGCAGCACACGGGCGAGCACATCCTCAGCGGCGTCGTGCACGAGAATTTCTCTTTGAACAACGTAGGCTTTCACATCGGGCGCGAGGAGGCCACGGTCGATTTTGACGGCCCGCTGAGCGCGGCGGACGTCGCCGGCGTGCAGGAGCGGTGCGACCAGCTCGTCTGGCGCGACGTGCCCGTCACGGCGCAGTACCCGGGGCCGGAGGCGCTCGCGGCCATGGAATACCGCAGCAAAAAGCCCATCGAGGGCGCGGTGCGCATCGTGACGGTGGAGGGCGCGGACGTGTGCGCCTGCTGCGGCACGCACGTGCGCCGCACCGGCGAGGTGGGCCGCGTGAAGATCCTCTCGTGCCAGAGCTATAAGGGCGGCGTGCGCCTGACGTTCGTGTGCGGCGCGCGCGCCGCCGCCGACCACGACCGGCGCGCCGAGGCATTGCACGCCGTGTCGGAGCGCCTGTGCGCAAAGCCTTTGGAGGCGCCGCAGGCCGTGCAGCGGCTTTTGGGCGAGGCCGAGGCGCTTCGCCGGCGCGCGGCGGCGCTTGAAAACCGCCTGTTCGAGCGCTACGCCGCCGAGGGCCGCCGCCTTGTGTTTGAGGAGGAGCTCTCCCCCGACAGCCTGCGCCGCCTGTGCCTTGCGCTGTGCGCGCAAAACGCCGGCCTGTGCGCCGCTTTCTGCCCGCAGGGGGGCGCGATGCACTACGCCGTCGGCTGTATGCAGGGCGACGCGCGCGCGTTCTGCCGCGCGCTGAACGACGCGTTCTCCGGCAAGGGCGGCGGCAGCGCATCGCTGTGCCAGGGCAGCGTGCAGGCCGGCGAGGCCGAGGTCCGTAAATTTTTTGAAAACAACGCGCTTTGACTTTTCAAAGCGCCGCGTCTGTGCTACACTGAAAGCGGCGGGCCGTTTCGCCCGCCGCTTTTTGCAACAAGACCGGCGCCGCGCGCCGGCGCATCGGATGAGGTGACACATTGAAACTGGATAAGGATACGACGCGCACGCTCGCGTTTCTCGTCTTTGGCGGCATCGCCTTTTACTGCCTGCTGGAGCATCTGCCCGCGGTGTTCGCGGCGCTGTGCTGGCTGGCCGGGCTGTTCCAGCCGCTGTTCATCGGCTTTTGCATCGCGTTCGTGCTGAACGTGCCGATGCGCTTCCTCGAGCGGCACGTCCTTGTGAACACAAAGCGGCGCGCGCTGGCCGCGCTGCGCCGGCCGCTGTGCATCGCCATTTCGCTCGTTTTCATCCTGACGGTGCTCTCGCTCATCGTCGTGCTGGTCGTGCCGGAGCTGATCGGCGCGCTGTCGGTGCTGGGGCAGATGATCCCCCGCTTTGTGGACGACGCGCTCGTCTTCATCCGCCACTGGTCGCAGGAGAACGCCGATTCGCTGCCCACCTTGCAGCAGTGGCTGGCCGACCTCTCGCTCGACTGGGGCGAGGTGGGCCGCCGCCTGATCGAAGCCGTCACGGCCGGCGCGGGCAGCCTGCTGGGCGGCACGGTGCAGGTGGTGTCCGCCATCGCGGGCGGCATCACGAACGCCGTCATCGCGTTCATTCTGGCGCTGTATATGCTGCTGAGCAAGGAGACGCTCTCCAAGCAGCTGCGCGCCGTCGCGCGCGCCGTGCTGCGCCCCGTCACCGCCAACCGGCTCGAGCGGCTCGTCTCGCTCAGCGCGCGCACCTTCGCCAGCTTCGTCACGGGCCAGTGCTGCGAGGCGTGCATCCTGGGCACGCTGTGCTGGCTGGGCATGACGCTGCTGCGCCTGCCCTACGCGCCGATGATCGGCGCGCTCGTGGGCTTCACGGCGCTCATCCCCATTGTGGGCGCGTTCATCGGCACCATCGTGGGCGCGTTCATGATCGGCATGGTCGACATCGTGCAGGCCGTGTGGTTCGTCGTGTTCCTGCTGACGCTGCAGCAGATCGAGGGCAACCTCATCTATCCGCGCGTCGTCGGCTCGTCGGTAGGCCTGCCCGCCATGTGGGTGCTCATCGCCGTCACCATCGGCGGCGCGGTGTCCGGCATCGGCGGCATGCTGTTCGCCGTACCCGTCGTCAGCATTTTGTATTCGCTGTCGCGCATGTACACCGAGCACCTGCTCAAGCAAAAGGGCGTCAAATACGAGGATTTGTGACGCGCCGCTTTTTCCGCGCGAACAGAACGCAGCCCGCCGCGCACTTGCGCGGCGGGCTTTTCTTTGCGCTCTGCGCGCTCACTCCTCTAAGCGGCGGCCCAGATAGCCCGCCGTCACGCGCAGCAGCAGCGTCTCGCACTCGCCGGGGCGCTTTTCTCCCAGCAGGGCCACGCTGCCCACAAGGTCGCCGTTCGCCAGAATGGGCATCACGGCCGCGGCCTGCGGCTGCACGCCCTCCGCCACGGGCACGGGCTGCTGGCCTTCGCCGGCGCCGTACATGCGCCGCGCGTTCATCACCTGCTCGTAGCGCACGCCCACGCCGCGGCCCGTCAGCTCGCGCGCACCGGCCGCAGCGACGACGCGGTCGCGGTCCGTCACGGCCACGGGCGAAGCCATCGCCTTGTACAGCACGTCGCACAGCATCTGCGACGAGGAGGCCAGCTCGCCCACGGGGCTGTACTTTTTCAGCACCACCTCGCCGCCTGCCTCCACGAAGATCTCCAGCGGGTCGCCCACGCGGATGGCCTGCGTGCGGCGGATCTCCTTGGGGATCACCACGCGCCCCAAATCGTCGATGCGGCGCACTATGCCGGTCGCTTTCATATCGTTTCCTCCCATCGGCTCTTCTTCGCCGGGCGCCCGCGCCGGGCCGCCCTCTGCCCACTAGTATTTTCCAAACGGGCGCGGGCTATGCGGCGCGGCGCAAAAAAAGGCCGCGCGAGAGCTTCCCGGCCCGCAAGACCTCCCCTGCGGCGAAAAGAGGCGAAAAATTTGCCCGCAGCGCGCAGAAAGATATTGACAAACGCCGCGCGGTTTGGTACTATATTTAAGCGCCCTGTTCCAGTTGGATGGCCGCTTGTGTTTATAGGGGTATAGCTCAGTTGGTAGAGCAGCGGTCTCCAAAACCGCGTGCCGAGGGTTCAAATCCTTCTGCCCCTGCCATGTGGCCCGGTAGTTCAGTCGGTTAGAACGCTAGCCTGTCACGCTAGAGGTCGTGGGTTCGATTCCCATCCGGGTCGTTATCTTATTTTGTTATGGGATCATAGCTCAGCTGGGAGAGCATCTGCCTTACAAGCAGAGGGTCACAGGTTCGAGCCCTGTTGGTCCCATTTTT
>DXGT01000018.1 GCA_019113785.1 Candidatus Ruthenibacterium merdigallinarum
CGATGGGGTTGAAGTAGCGCAGCAGCGCCACGTTCATCGTGGGGTCGGCCTTGCAGATGTCCTTGAGGATGTTCTCGTTCATCACCTTCGTGGCGCCGTAGGGGTTCGTGGTGGCGCCGACAGGGAAGTCCTCGCGGATGGGCACGCTGGCCGGGTCGCCGTAGACGGTGGCGGAGGAGGAGAACACAAAGTTCTTCACGCCGTGCGCCTTCATGGCGTTCAGCACGTTCAAAGCGCTGATGAGGTTGTTCGAATAGTACTCCAGCGGCTTTGCCACGCTCTCGCCCACGGCCTTGTAGGCGGCGAAGTGGATGACGGCGTCGATCTCGGGATGGGCGTCGAACAGCGCGTCCACAGCGGCCTTGTCGCACAGATCGATGAGCTGGAACGGCACCTTTTTGCCGGCGATCTGCTCCACGCGGCGCAGCGCCTCTTCGCAGGAGTTGTAGAAGTTGTCGGCCACGAGGATGTCGTACCCGGCCTTCATCAGCTCAATGCAGGTGTGGCTGCCGATGTACCCGGCGCCGCCGCTGACTAAAATAGACATTGCGATCTCTCCTTTTGTTCATTTTGCCGCACGCAGCGGTGTTCCTGTTGCTGCATTCTATTGTAATTGCTGCGCGCGGCGGTGAAAATAGACGTTTTGCCATTATATTTGCACAATTGTTTCAGGTTGTGCAAATCGTCCGCATTTGGTGGCCCGCAGGCGCTCAGACGTCGTGCCCGCCGGCGGGCGCGCGGCCCGACAGGCCCTTCACCGACGACGCGTATTCCGAGGGCGTCATGCCGGTGGTCTTTTTGAAGTGGCGCGAGAAGTAGTGGATGGACGAGTAGCCCAGCATGGAGGCGATCTCGGTGAAGTTGTGGCTGCCCTCGCGGATCTTCTCCTTGGCGGCCTCGATCTTCAGCTGGCCGAAATACTCCATCGCGCCGCCGCCCGTGCGCTCGCGGAAGATTTTTTGCAGGTAGCTGCGGCCCACGAGGTTGTCGCGGCAGATGTCGGCCAGCGTCAGCTTGCGCGAGAGGTTGGCCTGCAGATATGCGCTGATGGCGGAGATGAAATCCTGCTGGGAGTGCTCGCGGATGAGGCTGGTGGGCCGCTCGGCCACGGGGGCCGCGCCGCGGCGCACAAGCCGCACCAGCAGCTCTTCGAGCGCGGCGGCGATCAGCTGCTCGCCGCCAAAAGGCGGGTCCTCGCGCCGCTCGAGGCGCAGCACCTGCGGGTCGCCGAGGTTCGAGGAGAACGCGTCCTGCGCCTCGGCCACGATGGTGGCCAGCAGATCGCGCCCGACGTCGCCCAGGCTCTCCACCCGGTCTTCAAAAAAGCGCATGGCGGGGCTTTTGCACACAAAGCCCACCACCACCAGGTTCGGCGCGGTGCCGCCGCCCGCGCGCAGGCTGTGGAACTCGCCGGGCTTGTGGAAGATGATCTGGCCCTTGCGCAGCGTGTGGTCGGTCTCGCCCGCGCGCACGCTCACCTCGCCCTTGTCGACGTAGAGGAACTCCCAGAAATCGTGCTGTTCGCCCTCGAAGGCGTAGGTGCTGGTGTATTCAAAATAGTGGATGGAGACGATCTCGTCGATCGTGAACGGCTTTTCCAGCCGGATGGTCTCGTAGCCCAAAGCGGTGACCTCCTCCTTGTGCAGTCTCTGGCTTTATTGTACAACGCTTTTGCGCGCGCGGCAAGCGCCGCGCGCAGGAAAAGCGCCGCGCGGCCGGTTTTGCGGGATGCCCGGCGGGCGCGGCGCCTGTGCGTCAGCCCTGTTTTTCGCCCTCTTCGCCGTCCGCGGCCTGCTGCGCCGCGTTCGCGGCGCGCGCGGCGCGGCTTTTCTTGCGGTACTCCATCGGGCTCTGCTTTGTGATGCGCCGGAAGCTCTGCGAGAAGTAGCTGGGCGAGGAAAAGCCCAGCATGTGCGCGATCTGCGACAGCGTGTGGTCGGTGTTTTCCAGCATGTACTTGCTCTCGCGGATGCGCCGCTCGATGAGGTAGTTGATGGGCGAGATGCCGTATTCCTTATTAAACGCGTGCACGAGATAGTACTTGTTCACGTGCGCCACGCTGGCCAGCAGGCTGAGGGTGATGGGCTCGGCGAAGTGCTCGTCGATGTAGCGGCGCGCGGCGGCGCACTCCTTGTTCGTGCGGCGCGCCGGCTCCACCTGCATGGTGAAGTGCGTGTGGCGCACGATGAGCGTGAGCAGCACCTCGAGCAGGTGCTGGCACACGTCCTCCCAGCCGCGCGGCTGCTCCCCGGCCTCGCGCACCAGCGTGTGCAGGAAGAACACGATCTCGCTGCGGCCCTCGCGGTAGTTCAAAAGCGCATAGTCCTGCGAGTCGGGGCTGAAGGTGAAGTCGAGCCCGTCGACGCCCAGCACGATGTACTCGAGGGGATTGGAGGAAATGCTCGACTCCGTGTGCTCCACGTTCGGGTTCACGATCACCAGGTCGTCGCTGCCCACGGGCAGCACTTTGTCCTTCATGCGGAACTCGCCGATGCCGCGCACGCAGTAGAACAGCTCGGTGCACGGGTGGCTGTGCAGCGCGCTGTGCCAGTCGGTGTTGAAGCGCGCTTCCGTCACGTACAGCAGACGCGCGCCGCTCAGCGAATTGCCCGCGCGGTCGCGCACGCGCACGGGGCTGCGCGCGTCGATGTCGTATCGGCTTGTGCTCATCCCGCTCGGCCTCCTCAAAACGCCCCGCGCCCCGCGCCCGGCGGCTGTCGCGCCGTTGGCGAACAAGGGCGGATGAGGCAAGATACTGCAAGTTTCAGGAGAATCTACTACCATTATAGACGGCGACGCCGGCGAATACAAGAACAAAAAACCATAAAAAGCGCGCCCCGCGCGCCCGGGCGGAAATTTTTGGCGATATTGCCTGATGCGCACGCCCCGTATTTGTGCAAAATTTTGGCACAAAAATCCAAAACAGCAAGACAACTTAAATTTTGCGCAAAAAGAAAACAATATCTCGCAAGAGTGATGACAAGGTGGAAACAAAACGAAAATTAGAGATATTGCGATTATAACCGTAAAACAGCAGTTTAATTTGAATGGATGGCGCAATATCCATAAAGAAATTGCGCCCTTTCGGCGGCCGCTCCATGAGAATTTATGCACGGATCGTGAGGATTTCGTGAGGGAATTGTGCATATTCTGAAAAAAATACAGGAAAAACGTGTGATATGGCAACTTTGACAGGAATTGGCGCGGAATTTTGTTGATAATTTTACCAAATTTACCCATCTTTAGAAAAAATTAATGGGCAACATCCATAGTTCGCAACAAAAATAAAATCTAGAGCAAGAAAACGCTTGTTTTGTGTGCGAGAAAAGTATATCGTTAAACAGGAAGGAAGGGACGCCCCGGGGGGCGCAAGCCCCCGCGCAAAGCGGGACGGCCCGAAGACACAGTTTATTTTTTGGAGGTTTACTTATGAAAAAGGCACTGAGCTTGGTGCTGGCGCTGGGCATGGCCGCTTCTCTGCTGGCCGGCTGCGGCGGCGCCACTTCTTCCTCCGCCCCGGCTTCCGAGGCGGGCTCCACGGCTGCTTCCGGTTCCACCGCGGCCGCCGAGGGCGATTATGCGGGCCAGACGCTGAAGGTGGCCGCCATCGAGACGGCTTACGGCGCGGACATGTGGCAGCAGATCGCCGACGCGTTCGAGGCGCACACCGGCGCCACCGTCGAGCTGACGACCGACAAGAACCTTGAGGACGTCATCGACCCGCAGATGAAGGCGGGCAACTTCTACGACGTGGTGCACCTGGCGGCCGGCCGCGAGAAGGCCCTGCCCGAGACCATGCTGAAGGAGAACGCCATCCTCGAAGTGACCGACGTTCTGGACATGAACGTGCTGGGCGAGGACGTCACCGTGGGCGAGAAGATCATCCCGGGCTTCACCGGCAACCTGACCACGAACCCCTACGGCGACGACAAGGTCTACATGATGCCGATGTTCTACGGTCCGTGCGGCCTGTTCTACAACAAGGCCAACTTCACCGAGGGCGGCGGCGAGCTGGAGCTGCCCGAGACCTGGGACGAGCTGTTCGCCCTGGCCGACCAGACCGACATCCCCCTGTTCACCTATCCGACGGCCGGCTATCTGGACGCCTTCACCTACGCCATGATCGCCGAGGTCGGCGGGCAGGACTTCTTCAACAAGGCCCTGCAGTATGACGAGGAGACCTGGGCCAGCAGCGAGATCGACACCATGTTCGACATCCTGGGCGAGCTGGCGGCCAACACGAACTCCGCCACCCCGAGCTATGCCAACAACGACAACTTCACGAAGAACCAGCAGATGATCCTCGACAACGAGGCGCTGTTCATGCCCAACGGCAACTGGGTCATCGGCGAGATGGCCGACGCGCCCCGCGCCGAAGGCTTTGAGTGGGGCTTCATGGCCCTGCCCGCTGTGGAAGAGGGCGGCGACCGCTACAGCTACACCTTCTTCGAGCAGTGCTGGATCCCGGCCGGCGCCGAGAATCCCGACCTTGCGAAAGTGTTCCTGACCTTCCTGTACAGCGATGAGGCGGCCGACATCTTCGCCGCTTCCGGCGCCGTGCAGCCCATCACCGGCATGACCGACAAGCTGTCCGACGACAACAAGGTCTACTACAGCGTGTACGACAACGGCGCCAAGGCCGCCATCGGCACCTTCGCGACCACCGCTCCCGTCGAGGGCGTGAACCTGAAGGACGACCTGTGCTTCAAGATGGACAGCGTCGTGAACGGCAACGCGACCGTCGACGAGTGGAAGGAGAGCGTGCGCGCCACGATCGACATCCTGCGCGACGCGATGCAGTAAGCAGCCGGGAAGGCTTTGCGCGGAGCGCGCGGGCGCGCTGACAACTGAATCGGTAAAGCACGACACTGCACAGTGTCTGCCGCAAAGCTGAAAGGGTATCTGACGGCGGCGGGCGGAAGGCCCTTTGCACTTCCGCCCGCCGCTTTTTTCGCAACAGAATGGAGATGGGATTATGCAAAAGAACAAGGCGCGCAGCCGGTTCATCGTGGCCTGTGTGGCCCCGGCGTGCATCCTGGCGTTCATCTTTATGGCGGTGCCCACGTTCAACGTGTTCCGCATGTCGCTGTTCCGCTGGGGCGGCTATTCGCCCAACCAGCAGTTCGTGGGCCTCAACAACTTCATCACCCTGTTCAAGGACGAGGACTTCTTCCGCTCGTGCCGCAACAGCATCCTGCTGATCGTCGTGGTGACGATCTTCACGCTGTCGTTCGCACTGCTGTTCGCGTATATCCTCTCGCGCGAGAAGATCCGCGGGCAGAATCTGTTCCGCATCGTGTTCTACATCCCGAACATCCTGTCGGTGGTCGTCATCAGCGCCATCTTCAGCGCCATTTACGACTCGAACCGCGGCCTTTTGAACAATCTTCTGAGCATCTTCCGCGGCGACGCCGAGCCCATCTACTGGCTGGGCGACCAGAAGATCGTCATTTACAGCATCGTCATCGCCATGGTGTGGCAGGCCATCGGCTACTACATGGTGATGTACATGGCGTCGATGTCCGCCATTTCCGAGAGCCTGTACGAGAGCGCCAACCTCGAGGGCGCCAGCCGCACGCGCCAGTTCTTCTCCATCACGCTGCCGCTGATCTGGACGAACCTGCGCACCACGCTGACGTTCTTCATCATCTCGAACATCAACATGAGCTTTTTGTTCGTGCGCGCCATGACCGGCGGCGGCCCGGACGGCTCCACCGAGGTGTTCCTCAGCTACATGTATTCGCAGGCGTACACCAACTCCACCTACGGCTACGGCATGGCCATCGGCGTGGTGGTGTTCAGCTTCTCGTTCGCGCTGTCGGCGCTGGTGAACTTCGTCACCAAGCGCGAGCCGCTGGAAATGTAAGGAAGGAGGCGCGCGGTTTATGAAAAGCGATATCGTGGGCCACAAGACCGGCCTTATTTCGAAAGTCATCATCTATGTGCTGCTGATCTTCCTGCTCGTCACCATCGTGGTGCCGGTGGCCTGGGTGTTCATGGCCTCCATCAAGGAGAACAGCGAATTCTACGGCAACCCCTTCGCGCTGCCGCAGGGCGTGCACTGGCAGAACTTTGTGGACGCGTGGACCAAGGCCCGCATGGGCGATTACTTCTTCACGTCCGTGATGGTCACGGCGATGGCGCTCGTCATCCTGCTGATCGTTGCGCTGCCGGCGGCCTATGTGCTCAGCCGCTACAAATTCGTGGGCAGCAAGTTCATCAACACCTGCTTCATGGCGGGGCTGTTCATCAATGTCAGCTACATCGTCGTGCCCATCTTTTTGATGTTCGTCTCGGGCGACCGCATCGTGCGCAGCATCTTCGGCACCACGTTCTTCTTGAACAATCCCTTCGTCGTGTCGGTGGTGCTGGCGTCCACCACGCTGCCGTTCACCATCTACCTGCTCAGCAGCTATCTGGCCACGCTTCCGAAGGACTATGAGGAGGCCGCCTACGTGGACGGCGCGGGCTATTTCACCACCATGGTGCGCATCATCCTGCCCATGGCCAAGCCCAGCATCGTCACGGTGATCCTGTTCGAGTTTTTGGCGTACTGGAACGAGTACATCATCAGCCAGACCATGCTCACCGACCCCAACGGCGCGCGCACGCTGCCCGTGGGCCTTTTGAACCTGATGAAGGCGCAGAACGCCCGCGCCGAGTACGGCCAGATGTACGCCGGCATGGTGATGGTGATGGTGCCGACGCTCGTTTTGTACATGTGCGTGCAGAAAAAGCTGACCCAGGGCATGACCCTCGGCGGCCTGAAGGGCTAAGGAGGCGCGTTGCAATGAATGAATACACAAAGAAAAAGCTCGTCATCGCCGCCGGCGTCGTCTGGCTGCTGATCTGCGTCGGGCTGGTGATCGCCGGGCACACCATCGGCACGTTCGGCACGCTGTCGCAGGAGCTTGCGGGTCTCGGCGTCGAGCTGCTGGGCCTGGCGGGCATTCTGGTTCTGCTGTATCTTTACAACAAACCGTACACAAAGTAACTGAGGAGAGCAATACATGAGTGATTTGACCCGGGGCCGCGTGACCATCCCCACCAATCTGGACGTTGTGCCCGAGACCATCGACATTCTGCACCGCTGGGGCGCGGACGCCATCCGCGACTGCGACGGCACGGAATTCCCCGCCGAGCTGACGAAGGTGGGCGCGAAAATTTATTCCACCTATTACACCACCCGCAAGGATAACGCCTGGGCGAAAGCCAATCCCGACGAGGTGCAGCAGTGCTACATCATGACGGGCTTTCACACGGCGGGCGAGGGGGCGCTGTCCATCCCGCTGATGCAGGGCGTGTCCGACGAGCTGATGCAGGTGAACACCCGCGACGACATCCGCCGCTGGTGGGAGGTGATGGACCGCACGACCGGCCGCCCGCTCGAAGCCGGCGCCTGGCGGTACGATGAGGGGACCGGCTGCGTCGTCATCGACGCGCCCGCGCCCTATCACGACTACACCGTCAGCTTCCTGGCGTATCTGATCTGGGACCCTGTGCACATGTACAACGCCGTTGTGAACGACTGGAAAAACTTCGAGCACCAGATCACGTTCGACGTGCGCCAGCCCAAGACCCACAAGTTCACGATGGAGCGCCTGCGGCGGTTCATCACCGAGCACCCCTACGTGAACGTCATCCGCTACACCACGTTCTTCCACCAGTTCACGCTGGTGTTCGACGAGCTCAAGCGCGAAAAATACGTCGACTGGTACGGCTATTCGGCCAGCGTGTCGCCGTATATCCTCGAGCAGTTCGAGCGCGAAGTGGGCTATCCGTTCCGCCCGGAGTACATCATCGACCAGGGCTATTACAACAACCAGTACCGCGTGCCCACGAAGGAATTCAAGGACTTCATGGCCTTCCAGCGGCGCGAGGTGGCGAAGCTGGCCAAAGAGATGGTGGACATCACGCACGAGATGGGCTGCGAGGCCATGATGTTTTTGGGCGACCACTGGATCGGCACCGAGCCGTACATGCCGGAGTTTGCCTCCATCGGCCTCGACGCCGTGGTGGGCAGCGTGGGCAACGGCTCGACGCTGCGCCTGATCAGCGACATCCCGGGCGTCAAGTACACGGAGGGGCGCTTTTTGCCCTATTTCTTCCCGGACACGTTCCACGAGGGCGGCGACCCGGTAAAGGAGGCCAAGGAGAACTGGGTGACGGCGCGCCGCGCCATCCTGCGCAAGCCCGTGGACCGCATCGGCTATGGCGGCTATCTGAAGCTGGCGCTGGAATTCCCGGATTTTGTCAGCTACATCGAGAGCGTGTGCAACGAGTTCCGCCAGCTGTACGAGAACGCGCGCGGCACAACGCCGTTCTGCTTCAAGACGGTGGCCGTGCTGAACAGCTGGGGCCGCTGCCGCAGCTGGGGCTGCCACATGGTGCACCACGCGCTGTACCAGAAGCAGAACTACAGCTACGCCGGCGTGATCGAGGCGCTGTCCGGCGCGCCCTTCGACGTGCGGT